>NZ_JADEXY010000034.1 GCF_015206885.1 Microcystis aeruginosa LEGE 91341
TTTCTGGGTTAACATAATGAATCATTAAATCTCTAACAGTCTCCTCTATCTCTCCCAAGTTATTAAATTTCTTAATTTGGGATTGCTCATAGAGACATTGCTCTAACTCTTGACATAACTCTTTAATTCTTTTTTCATTTTCTGATAACATTGAATTATTCCTCCCATCGAGATATATTCTGAATTGTAAGTTATAACTATAATAATCTCATTTCTCTTTGTGATCAAGTTGAAGATTTTCTAGTTTTTGATTGCTATAAGTATTAATACTCATTGCATAAGTGAGATGCTCCCCAAAAGCTAAAAGCTGAGGGCTGATAGCTAACTACTGAACGCTAGATTGCTGGTCTAAAAAAGTAGCTGCGCCGAGTTTTAATTTTATTGTTTTCAAAAGAGTACACATCAGCAAAACCCTCATTCAGTTGAGAGCCATTTTTATGTATGCCAATAAACTGTCCCCAGCATGAACCATACTTCTCTGCGACAACAATATGTTCAATAAGATGTTTACCAGATGCAATGATTCTGTCATACTGATAAAAATGCAGAAGTTTATCAATACCAATCAAATCGTAATAACCTGGACGTTGATAGATAATATTTTTATGAAAATACTTGACTAATAATTTAAAATCAGAAGAATCAATAGCCTCAAATAAATTAACGATTAATTCTTCATTGCCTGTAATCTTTTGAGAATTAATAGACTGATACATAGTTAATGTCTCCGTTACGTTCATTTACCAATTGCCTCCCAAAGTTGTCGTTTAATTAGGTCTAATTTGAAGAATTTCCTTCAGACCTTTAAGTAAAACCTGATTATCCGCAGGTGTACCAATCGAAGCTTTAAAACAATATTCATCTAAACCAGCTTGCAAACCACAATCCTGAACAAAAATTTGCTTGTCCTGAAGTGCTTGAACCAACTGCTTTGATGAAATCCCCAATGAATGGGTTCCAATAAACAAGAAGTTGGTGGATGATGGATATACCAAACAACCCAACTGCGCTAGATTCTGTGCCATAATTTCTCTTTCTTGACATATTTTTTCAATATTGGAATTTACATAATCTATATCTTTTAAGGCAACAACAGCAGCAGCAAGAGCGATCGCATTGACTGAAAATGGGTTAGCAACTCGATAAAGATAATCAATGATTGTTTCATTAGCAATACTATAACCTACCCTAAGCCCAGCCAGACCAAAACTTTTTGAGAAACTACGCAAAACGACTAAATTAGGATATTGATCAACTAGGTCTATTATCGTTTCTTGGCAAAATTCATAATAGCATTCATCCACTACTACAATGCAATCCACTTCATTAAGGATTTTGAGAATAATCTCTCGTGAGACATAATTAGCGGTAGGATTATTCGGATTAGCAATAAAAATAAGTTTTACTTCAGGGGTGACTTTCTGTAAAAGACGAGGAACTTCTAAACCAAAGTCATCTAATCTATTAACAAAAATTGGATTACCGCCAACAATTTTTGTTGCGTGTTGGTAAACAAAAAATGTTGGAATCGGAATTAAAACATTCTCGCCGAATTTGACAAAAATCTTGAGCAGTAATTCAATGATAGCATCTGAGCCATTTCCTACAAAAATTTGTTCTTTTCTAGTATTCGTATAATTAGCTATTGCAGTCCGTAGAGAATGATGCAAAATCTCTGGATATCTGTTAACTGTCGTTGCGGCCTTAATCATTTCTTGGATGACGAGAGGAGAAGGGCCATAGGGCAACTCACTTTTGTCCAAAAAAACGCCTCTGTCGTGATTCAATAAGTCAGCTTTAGGAGCATTTAATGCTCTAATATGTTCGTTGATCAGATGTTTCATTTTTAAAATTACCTAATGGAAGTTTTGGAATTAATCCAGACAAGAACTTGAAGAAATTGGGACAAGTAAGTGGGCTTAATTAGTTCTTAGAAGTAGAACAAGCTTCTAGACTTTGGACGAGCAGGATGCCTATCCCACATTTTATATTTAATCACCCAGAAACGGGAGAAATTTTCCAAGTCGAATCTGGCAAAAGTTCTAGAACTGTTTGATGATAATCAAATAAACTTTCTCGATGTCCCACACTAATAAAAGTGGTTTTTGTTTCTTTTAACTGTTGATATAAATTCTTTTCATTAAGCAAGTCCAAAGCACTAGTTGATTCATCTAAGATAATAAAACGAGGATGGGTCACTAATATTCGGGCAAAAGCCAAACGTTGTTGTTCCCCTAATGATAATATATTTTCCCAGGGGACTTCTTGATCAAAGCCTCCGACTCTGGTAAGCACATCTTCAAGATTCACTTGTTGTAGAACTTCTTTAAGTTCTTGATCGCTCACTTGACGATCTACATTCGGATAGAGTAATTGTTCGCGCAATGTTCCAAGAATGATATAGGGACGCTGGGGTAAAAATAGGATTTCTTTTCCTGGTGGTCGTATTAAACGTCCAGTGCCTGAATTCCATAAACCAGCGATCGCTCTTAAAAGAGAGCTTTTGCCCCGTCCACTCGGTCCAACAATTAATAAACCCTGTTCTGGTTCTACCTCAATTGTCAAATTCTCAACGATTACTTTTTCATGGTTAGGAGTTTGTAAGGTGACATGATCAAAAGCAAGACGGTTTTCTTCAATGCTTTTAATGGTACTTACACCCTCAACTTCCTGGGTAATCGTTTCCAGTGTTTCTGAAAAAGCTACTAAACGCTCAATATAACTAGAAAGTCGTCCTGAAGTTGCAAATTCAGCGATTAATGTACCTAAAGCTGTAGCGAAAAGATTGGCTGCTAAACTAGCCTGATTTACCTGTCCAAAATCAATTTCATCTCTGATATATAAAGGAGCGACGATTAAAAAGGGAAAAACATTAATAATTGACTGATAGCCTCGGTCAAAAAAATTCTTATTTCTTTCCCAATTAATTTTTTGCCAAGCAGTTTGAATCAAAGCCCTAAATCGTTTTTTAAGAATATTAAATTCTTGATCTTCTCCCTGAAAAAAAGCAATGGATTCAGCATGATTACGAACATGGGTAACAGCATAATTATAATTAGCTTCAACTGCCAGTTCTTCTTGATTAATCTTATTAAACTCTTGGCTTAAATAAAAGGCAATCAAATTACCGATAGAGGTATAAACAACCAAAATTACTCCAATGGTTTGGGAAATCTGCCAGAGAATCACGAAAAAAACTATCATTTCCAAAATTTTCTCGACACAAGTTGCAAAAAAACTGAGGGTTGTTTTGGCTATGGGCTTAATTTCTTGGGTTAGACGTTGATCAGGATTCTCAATGCTTGAGTCAAAGTTAATTTTATAATAGGCACGATTGCTAAAATATTTCTGCAATATATAATTATTGAGCCATTCATACCAGTCAAGGGCGATTTTTTCTCTCACAAACTTAGAAAGTCCAGTGAAGAGAGTGATCAACACAAAGCTAACAACTAAAATAGAAAGATTAGTAGTAAACCCAGATAAATCTTTTTCATCAATTACATTAACTAATTGGCGCAAAACAAAACTATTGAAGGCACTAACAGCCACTAAACCGATGATTAATGATAGCAAAAGTGTTAACATTCCCCAGGATTTAATAACCTCAGAAAAAACTCTACCATCTGCTTCTATTGGATACCAATAGGCTTCAAGAACTACTTTCAGTTTATTCCAAAATTCCAGAAAATTAAGCTTTGAATTAGAGTCTTTTTTCGCTTGCTCAGGAATACGTTGTGATTGCATAATTACTAAGTAGTGGTTGTTTAATCAATTCTAAATTACGCGGCTTGGTTTCAGGAGGAAATAGTCCATCTGCCTGTCATTTACTCGCATCTAAACTGATAGCCCAGGCATTTAACCATGAATTAGAGTTTATTTTGGGTAACATCTCTGTCATAGTATCATCTGGAGCCAAGTGAAACATAATTTGAGTGACATCTTCTAATAATTGCAGACTTTTGAGATAGTTGTCAATAATTTCTGACTCTGTTTGATTTTCTTTCAAAGTCCTTGAGTGCAACTCATGTAAGCGTTCAGGGAGGTATCGCATCAATTTTTGAATTTGGAATTGCTGAGATCATAAATTTCAGGTTGATTAAAATGCTCTTGTATAGATTTTTTAAGTTGATTAGCCAGAATTTTGACATTGGGTTCGTAAAGCATTTGTCCATGATTTCCTGGTACTAAAACTACCTGCACAGGTTTGTTACTATAAGGTTGCCATCCCCAATCGGATTGCTCATAACGAGACATGGCTTGATGTTCTTGCACCACAATTTCTTTAGCATCTTGGGCGCGAAATAAAACAATAGGGGCAGAAATCACAAAATTAGGTTGATAAGTCGCATAATTGAGGGTAACTCGTTTCATCACCTCAAGATTAGTTTTGAGCAAAGATAGGGTAGAATGTTCCGGTAACACATTGTGATGATATAAAGCCTCCGCCGCAAGATCCCAACGGTTTTGATCATCGGATTGGGATGCTAATTGTTTATAGTTAAGACCCAAAGAAATCCCTTTAACAGCTTCAATTCGTTCAATCATATTCCAAATCCAATCTAGGTCGCTCCTTTGGATAATATAATCAGGATTAGCTACCAGTCCCGCATCAAATATTCCCAATAAACTGATTGTTTCTCCTTGTTGTTCTAGTTGGAAAGCCATTTCTAATGCAACGGAACAACCCGATGAATAGCCTGTTAGAATATAAGGCCCTTTCGGTTGTTTTTGTCGTAAGGTTTCAATGAGGGAACTGGCATGATCTTCTACTGAAATCGGGAGAGGATGAGAACCGTCTCTACCTGGTGTTTCTAGTCCATAAACAGGATGTTCATCGGCAAAATTCATGGCTAAATCTCGAAAATAGAAGGCGTGTCCATTAGATCCAGCAACACAAAATATTGGTGTTTTTTGTCCCGAAGGTTGCAATACCAATAAGTCAGAAATGGATGGTTGTACCTCAACTTGAGACAGTTGTTGTGCTAATTGGGCAATGGTGGGATTCTGAAACAAACTGGTTAAAGACAGTTCCTGGTTAAAGTTTTTTTGAATCTGATTTAGGAGTTTAATCGCTAGTATTGAATGGCCGCCTAAATCAAAAAAGTTGTCATGAATGCTAATTTTCTCACATTCAAGTATTAAAGACCAAATCTCGGTTAATTGTTGTTCAATTTTGTTACGAGGAGCTTCGTATAGACTTTGAAATTCATGGTGAGGAAGCGGTAAAGCTTGACGATCAATTTTGCCATTGGGAGTTAAAGTAAATTCATCTAACCTGATAATTTGGCTAGGAATCATATAATCAGGCAAATAGGTTTTGAGGTGTTGTTTTAATTGTTGAGAAAAATCACCAATTAGTTTATTTGTTACATAAGCCACTAATTGTTGATTATTTTCGGTTTTATGTAAGTTTACAATTGCTTCTTTAACAGATGAATGTTCTAATAAAACTGACTCAATTTCCCCTAATTCGATGCGAAAACCTCGCAACTTTACTTGCTGGTCAATGCGTCCTAAAAATTCAATATTGCCATCATTGCGCCATTTAGCTAAGTCTCCCGTTTTGTAAATTCGTTCTATTTTCCCGAATAAATTAACTTCAATAAATTTCTCAGCCGTTAAGTCAGGACGATTCAAATAAGCGATTGCTAATCCTATTCCGCTAATGCATAATTCTCCTGGAATACCAACAGGAACAGGTTGAAGATATTGGTCTAAAATATAAATTCTGGTGTTACTTATGGGTTTTCCAATAGGAATAGTTATTGCAGTTTCGGGTGATTTCTCTACTAAATACCAAGAAGAAAAGGTTGTATTTTCTGTTGGCCCATATACGTGTAGCAATTTCTGTGGTGAACCTTTGTCTAAGACTTCTTGTACCCATTTTGGATCAACTGCTTCCCCACCGAATAATAGATAACGGAGAGAACTAAATGTTTCTGGAACTAACGCAGCTAACTGATTGAATAAAGCTGTTGTTAAAAATAATACACTAACTTCTTGAGATTGAATACTAGCAGCAAATTCTGATGGTGAAAGCAGTATGGATTTAGGAATAATGATGACCTTTGCTCCATTAAGTAATGCGCCCCAAATTTCAAAGGTAGCGGCATCAAAAGCAATATTTGCTGCTTGAGCAACTCTGTCTTCAGGAGTAATTTGTATGTAGTTAGTTTTTAATACCAAGCGACTGATAGCTTGATGATTTACCGCAACCCCTTTGGGTTTACCCGTTGAACCAGATGTATAAATTATATAAGCTAAATTATTCGGCTGATTTTTGACAGTTAAATTATCCTTTGATTTGAGTTCAAAATCAAATTTATCTAAGCAAATTAAATGGGCAAGGTTCTTGACCTGAGGTGACAAAAGTTTATCAACAATTACACTTTGCGTTAATAAAATTGAGATTTTACTATCACTAATTATATAATCTATTCGTGATTCAGGATAGTTTGAATCAATAGGGACATAAGCAGCTCCCGATTTAAGAATAGCTAATAAACCGATAATCATTTCTAACGAAGGCTCTATACAAATACCAATTAAGCTATCTGGTTTAATCTGATAGTTTTCTTGTAAATGATGAGCCAACTGATTAGATTTTTGATTCAGTTCTTGATAGGTTAAACTGTGTTTTTCAAAGACCAAGGCTATATTGTCAGGATAGCTTTTAACTTGTTCTTCAAATAAACTAATTAAAGTTTTGTCTTGAGGATAATTTGTATTCGTTTGATTCCAGAGTTCTAATTGCTTTTGGTCAGCCTTTGTTAGCCAAGGTAGGGTAGAAATTGTTTGCTGTGGGTTAGTAACAATTTGTTGTAACAAAACTTCCCAATGTTCTGCCATTCTTTGAATGGTCATGGTTTCAAATAGATCAGTTGCGTATTCCCAGGCACAATTTAATTGACCATCAGCTTCTAAAGCTAAAAGGGATAAATCAAACTTAGCAAAGGGATAACTTGAGCCTAGCCATTCAATCTTTAATTCTGGCAGATTGAGATCCTGACTGTCATTATTTTCTAAAGCAAATATTACTTGAAAAATAGGATTATAGCTAAGGCTACGAACAGGCTTTAATTGTTCAACAAGAAACTCAAAAGGAATATCCTGATGCTGATAAGCTTCTAAACAAGTTTGACGAGTTTGCTGTAAAAATTCTTGAAAACTTTGTTCTGGTTTGATTTGATTTCGTAACACTAAAGTATTAGCGAAAAAACCGATTAATCCTTCGGTTTGAGGATGGGGACGATTGGCAATGGGTGAACCAATACATAAGTCATTTTGGCGGCTATAACGAGAGAGTAAAACATTAAAAACTGCCAATAAAAGCATATATAAACTTACCCCTTCCTGTTGACTGAGGCGGTTTAATTGCTCAGTTAATTCAGGGGTTAAGGGATGGCTGTAATGAGAGCCTTTGTAACTTTGTATTGGGGGACGGGGATGATCTGTGGGTAATTCTAACCGTGGGGGTGCGTCTTTTAGTTGTTTTTTCCAATAGTTAATCTGGGTTTCTAATACTTCTCCCTGCAACCAATTTCGTTGCCAAGTTGCAAAGTCACTATATTGAATTGGTAAGGGTTCAAGGCTTGGTTTTTGTCCTTGGGAAAAGGCAAGATAAGCGTGGCATAATTCACGAATAAAGATGCCCATTGACCAGCCATCACTGCTGATATGGTGCATATTTAGCAGCAAAATAAATTGGTTATCTTTTAATTGGAGTAATTTAGCTTTAAATAAAGGGCCAGTGTTGAGATTAAACGGTTCTTGCCCATGATTATTGATTAATTTTTCAACCGTTATAGACTGAGTTAGTTGATCAAGACTGCTTAAATCTTGTATGCTCAAAACATTAAAATTTTCTATCTTTTCAATCCGAATTTGGGGTTGCCCTTCCACAGTTGGAAAATACATTCGCAAACTTTCATGGCGATTGATGACATAGGCTAAACTATCAGAGAGAGCATTAACATTAAGCTTTCCCTCTAATTGTAAACACATGGGCATATTATAGGTGGCATTAGAGTTTTCCATTTGCCCTAAAAACCAAAGCCTTTGTTGAGCAAAAGAAAGCTGTTTTAACGCATTTTCAGGTAGCTTAGGAATATCTTTTTGAGCGGTAACAGCTTGGTCTTTAGCTGTATTTAAAAAAGCTAGAATTTCTGTTTTATTAATTTTTATTTGTTGGATTAATTCAGCAGAAACGTCATTTTTTGTCTTGCGAATGCGTAGCTTATCGCCATCGGCAGAAATTCGACATCCAAGTTGCCGTAGCTGTTCCATTAAGTTGATAATTTGTTGATCGTTATTCATAGTTCGATTTCCTCTTCATCTAAATCTAAGGATTGAGAATCTTCTGGAGCATTAACCCATAAACAAGTATCAAGATAGCTTGCTAATTCCTTGAGAACAGGATATTCAAATAGTTTACTTACAGACAATTTGATGTTAAGTTGCTCCCGAATACGGCTAATTAACTGAGTTGCTAATAAAGAATGTCCTCCTAAGTAAAAGAAATTATCTTGTCGAGAAATTCCTTCATATTTAAGCAATTTTGACCAAATAGCGGACAGGATAACTTCTGTGGTTGTTTGAGGTAATTCAATATCCGTTGAAACAATGAATGCTTCGGGTGCGGGTAAGGCTTTGCGGTCTATTTTTCCATTGGGAGTTAGGGGTAATTTCGACTGTTGAATAAAATGACTAGGAATCATATAATCAGGGAGAGTTTGCCCCAGAAAGTCTCGCCACTGGTTGCTTAAAACTGGATCAGTAGAATTAGGATTAACAGTTAACGGTTGATTGGCATAATCCTGCCAAGATAGAGACTTTAAGGTCTGTTTTAAAGCAAAACGAGGCTGACTAAAAGGATAGTTTGTATTGCGTTGAAAAATAACTTGATAAGTGGAAAATTCGCGATCGCTATATTGAATAAATGGAGTATAGGGTAAGTCCTTCGTTAAGGTTCGTAATGCTTCAGGGTTGATAACAGTTTCCATCGAGCTTAAAATGGCTTTTAATTGTTTAACCGTTCCCTCAAACTCAGGAATTTTTTCCAATAATACCATTTCTGGGATCAGACGAATACTGGGAATATTTTGAATCCCTAACAAATCAGGTTTTTGAGTGTCTAAAATACGTTGAATCTTTTCTAAGCTGAGTTGTTCCACTTCCCAATTTAACCATTGCCATTCTGTAACTAATGGTTGAATCTGAGGTTGATCTAAATATAGAACAACATCGTAACGAAAACGATTCATTTCTGTTTGGTTATAACCTCGTTTTAATTCGATTTGGACTTGACTAATTCGAGGATATTTTTGTTTTAGAGCAATAAAGAAATTTGGATCAACCAGTAATTCTTCTTCTGTCCTCAGACTGTTTCTAATTCGTTGACGTAATTCTTTAATGGATAGGTCATCATCTGCGCGATAGAATTCAACGGCTGTATGGAAAGCATCTAAAAGTTTAAAGTTTCTCACATCCCCAATTAAGATTTTCCCCCCAGTCTCTATAGAGTTGATTACCCCATCTAAAACACCCAATAAGTAATCAACTGAAGGGAAATATTGTATCACAGAATTGAGAATAACTAAGTCATAACTTTGGGGGGCAATTCCCTCAAACTGGTTAGCTGCACTCTGTTTTAATGTAACCTTTTTGTCTAGATTTTGTAATCTTAAATTTTCCTGAACATACTGTAAAGCTTTGGTGGAAAAATCTGTCCCGATAAAAGTTTGACAATAGGGCGCAATTTTAAATAATAACATCCCTGTCCCACAACCAATTTCCCAAACTCGTTTAGGGGCTAATTCAAGAATTAGTTCAACAGTTTTGTCCCGCCATTCTTCCATCTCTGTCTTAGCATAGGGGTGTCCTGTGTAGCTATCATTCCAACCAGTAAAATTAAGTGTGGGGTCATCAATTTCGGTATCTTGCTGATAGTAGCCATCATCGAAAATACTCTGCCACAGTTCTACTTGTTGTTCTACCAGTTGTTTTACTTCTGAATCTTTTCCTGTTTCACTGGGAACAATATAGGCGACTAAACGGGGGTCAAAACCTAGATCTTCTCGCAAAATTACCACAGATTCTTTGATGTTAGGATGTTGGGCTAAGGCCGTTTCAATTTCCCCTAATTCAATGCGAAAACCTCGCAGTTTTACTTGTTGGTCAATGCGTCCTAAAAATTCCAGATTTCCATCAGTTCGCCATTTGGCTAAGTCTCCTGTTTTATAAATTCGTTCAGTTTTTCCCAAGAGGTTGACTTCAATAAATTTCTCTGATGTTAAGTCAGGACGATTCCAATACCCCCTTGCTAAACAGACTCCTGCAATACATAATTCTCCAGGTATTCCTGGGGGTAAAATTTGCTGATTTTCATCTAGAATATAGACCTGAATATTATCCAATGGTTTACCAATATTGGGTTTTTGACCATTTGCTTGACAAAGAGAAAGTGTAGCTGTTACCGTCGCTTCCGTAGGGCCGTAGCAGTTGAATAAGCGTTTTTGATTTGCCCATTTTTCTACCACTTCAGCAGGGCAAATTTCCCCTCCTACAGTTATATTTTCTAAATAGGATAAGTTAGCTTTAGGTAAAACTGATAAGGCTGAAGGAGATAAAAAGCTATGAGTTATTTTGTTCGTTTCCAGAAATTCTACTAAGGTTTGAGTAGGTAGTAATGTTTCTTTTTTGGCTAAGTATAAACAAGCACCATGAATGAGACTCGTGGCAATCTCACCAATGGATAAATCAAAACTAAAAGACCCAAATTGAAGTAAACGACTTTGCGGTTTAACGTCAAACAGTTTGCCCCAATTTAAGCTCAGATTAACAATTGATTGATGTTCAATCATCACCCCTTTTGGTTGTCCTGTTGAACCCGAAGTATAAATCACATAAGCTAAATCAGTTGGCTTATTTTCAACAGTGGGATTAGTAATAGGGTATTGGGCAAATTTATCTTCATCTAAACACCAAACTTGCTTAGATTGAAGTTCCTGAGCTAAAGGCAATTTATCTTGAAGGTTACTCTGGGTTAATAAAACTGTTGCTTGACAATCTTCTAAGATTAAACAAATACGATCACTGGGATAATTGGGATCAATGGGTACATAAGCAGAACCTGTTTTAAGAATACCCAACATTCCAATAATCATTTCTAAAGAACGTTCAACGCAGATACTAATTAAAGTGTCTGATTTAATTGAGTAATGTTGCAGTAAACAATGAGCTAATTGATTAGCTTTTTCATTTAGTTGTTGATAGGTTAAACTTTGTTTTTCAAAGACTAAAGCTAAACTATTAGGATTTTCCTTGACTTGTTCCTCAAATAAATTTACTAAGTTTTTGTCTTGGCGATAATCAGTCTCTGTTTGATTCCAGAATTGTAATTCTTGCCGATTAATTTCTGTCAGTAAAGGTAAGGTATTAATGGGCTGTTGGGGATTGCTAACAATTCCCTCGAGTAACAGTTCAAACTGCTCTGCCATTCTTTTAATAGTGCTTGTTTTAAAGAGATCGGTGGCATATTCCCACATACAATCTAGCTGACCATCTCTTTCTGTTAAATCTAATAGTAAATCGACTTTGGAAAAAGGATAAGTTTGTTCCAGATATTCAATTTTAAGTCCTGTTAAATTCACACTTTTTCCTGATCTTTCAGTATTTTGTAACACAATAACTACTTGATATAAAGGGTTATAGCTTAATGTGCGTTCTGGTTGTAATTTTTCAACCAAATACTCAAAAGGAATATCTTGATTACCATAAGCATCTAAACAAATTTGACGGCTTTTTTGTAGTAACTCACTAAAGCTTTGTTCAGATTTAACTTGACTACGCAAAATCAAAGTATTGACGAAAAAACCGAGAGATTTTTCTGTATAACTATGGGTGCGATTGGCAATAGCAGTTCCAATACATAAATCTTCTTGACGACTGTAACGAGACAGTAAAATACTAAAAGCAGTAAACAGGGTCATAAATAAGCTAACCCCCTGTTTTTGACTCAAGTTTTTTAATTTTTCAGTGAGTCCTTGACTTAATTTAAAATCTTCTCTTCCCCCTTGATAACTTGGCTTTGCTGGACGAGGATAATCTGTGGGCAAATCTAACAATTTGGGAGCATCTTTTAGTTGTTTTTTCCAATAATTTTCTTGATTTTCCAAGACTTCCCCAATTAACCAATGACGCTGCCAAACAGCATAATCACTATATTGGATCGGCAAGGGGGCTAAATTCGGTGTATTTCCAGCGTTAAAGGCATCATAAGCTTTTTCCCACTCGTTTTTGAAAACACCCATTGACCAGCCATCACTGATAATATGGTGCATATTCAAGAGTAAGACATTTTTCTCTGGATTTAATTGCAGTAATTTGGCTTTAAATAGGGGGCCTTTGCTTAAATCAAAGGCATATTGAGCATCACTATCAATCAGTTCTTGTACCGTTTGGGCTTGAGATTGGGAATCAAGTTCTTGTAAGTCAAGAATTTCAAGTACATTGATTTCCTTCGCATTATGGACAAGAATTTGCGGCTCTCCCGATTGGAGGGGGAAGGAGGTACGCAGAATGGTATGACGTGAGAGAAGATACTCAAAACTGTTACGCAATGCTGCTAGATTCAAGTTACCCTCAAGTTGTAGCGCGGTGGGCATATTGTAGGTCAGTGAAGTCCCGTCTCCTTCTAGTTGGGCCATAAACCAAAGTCTTGATTGAGCAAAGGATAGCACTTTCGGTTCCTGGGGCGGCTGGGGGGTGAGAGGCGGTAAGGAGATAGCTTTATTTTCCTGTTCAATTGCTGTTGCTAACTCAGCTAAAACACTCTGCTCAAATATTTTGCGAACGGCTAATTCTACCCCAAAAATGTTACGAATACGGGTGACTAATTGGGTAGCTAATAGGGAATGTCCCCCCAATTCAAAGAAGTTATCCCGACGACCCACAGACTTGATTTGCAAGAGGTCTTGCCATAGACTTGCTAATAATTCTTCTGTGGGAGTAACGGGCATTTCGCCATCGGTAAATATTTTTAAATCAGGGATCGGTAGGGCTTTTTTATCTAATTTTCCATTAGGGGTTAGGGGAAGAGTTTCCAAGATCATAATCTGACTTGGAATCATGTAATTGGGCAAACGGCTTTTCAGTAAGCTTTTCAATTCATCCCTAACATCACGCTGTTTTTCTTGCGGGATAATATAAGCCACTAATTGCTGATTATTTTCTGTTTCATATAGGTTAACAACAGCTTCTTTAACAACAGGATGCTCCAACAAAACTGCTTCAATTTCCCCTAATTCAATGCGAAATCCTCGCAGTTTTACTTGCTGGTCAATACGTCCCAAAAATTCCAGATTTCCGTCATCTCCCCATTTTGCTAAATCCCCAGTTTTATAAATTCGTTCAGTTTTTCCTAATAGGTTAACTTCAATAAATTTTTCAGCTGTTAAGTCGGGACGATTCCAATACCCCCTCGCTAAACAGACTCCTGCAATACATAATTCTCCTGGTATTCCGGGGGGTAAGATTTGCTGGTTCCCATCTAGAATATAGGCGCAAACATTATCCAATGGTTTACCAATATTGGGTTTTTGACCATTTGCTTGACAAAGAGAAAGTGTCGCTACTACTGTCGTTTCTGTCGGCCCGTAGCAGTTAAAAAACTGCCTTTGATTTGCCCATTTTTCTATCACTTCAGCCGAACAAGCTTCCCCCCCGACAGCTATATTTTCTAAATGGGACAATTTGGCTTGGGGTAAAACAGACAAGACTGAAGGAGGTAAACAAGTATGGGTTATTTGGTTCGTTTCTAGAAAGTTTACTAAGGTTTGAGTCGGTAGTAATGTTTCTTTTTTTGCTAAGTATAAACAAGCACCATGACTGAGACTCGTGGCGATTTCACCAATGGATAAATCAAAACTAAAAGACCCAAATTGAAGTAAACGACTTTGCGGTTTAACGTCGAACAGTTTGCCAAAACTTAAGGTGAAATTAACAATTGATTTGTGTTCAATCATTACCCCCTTAGGTTGCCCTGTTGAACCTGAAGTATAAATCACATAGGCTAGGTCATTAGGCTTAATTTGAATTGTTAAGTTATAGCTAGGAAATAAGTCATAATCAAACCGATCTAAATCAATAAACCGACTTAAAGATTTTAAGTGAGATAGGGATAATTTATCTTGAAGAAAACTCTGGGTTAATAAGAGTGAAATTTTACTGTTTTCTAAAATAAATTTAATTCTATCTTCTGGATAATCGGAGTCAATCGGAACATAAGCAGCCCCCGCTTTTAAAACCCCTAATAAACCGATAACCATTTCTAAGGAACGTTCGGTACAAATCCCAATTAAGCTATCTGGTTCAATCGGATAGTTTTCCTGTAGATAATGAGCTAACTGATTGGCTTTTTGATTTAGTTCTTGGTAAGTTAAACTTGTCTGTTCAAAGACTAATGCTATCTGGTCAGGGGTTTTATTTACTTGTTCTTCAAATAAATCAACTAAAGTCTGATCTTGACAATAGTGACTATCCGTTTGATTCCAAATTTCTAGTTGTTTTTTGTTAGATTCCGTCAGCAAAGGTAAAGTATTAATTGATTGTTGAGGATTATCAACAATTCCCTGTAATAAGACCTCTAAATGTTTTGCTATCCCTTGAATGGTCTTGGCTTCAAATAGATCTGTCCGATATTCTAATTCTGCGATTAACCCCTGGGGAGTTTCCCGACAAATTAACCCCAAATCAAATAAAGTTGTTTTGTTTTCCCAATCAAAATTACTGATGGTTAACCCTGGTAATTCTAAGGTCTCTTGAGATTCATTTTGTAAGGTAAAAAACACTTGAAATAAGGGATGATTACTCAGTGATCGCTCAATTTGTAATTCATCAATTAATTTCTCAAAGGGTAAGTCTTGATGATCATAAGATGCTAGGGTTTTATCCTTAACCTGTTGCAACAATTCCAAAAAAGTAAGATGTCCTTGTAAATTAGTTCGCAAGGCTAAAGTGTTCACAAAAAAGCCCATTAACGGCTCTAACTCTTGACGGTTTCGATTAGCGATCACCGTTCCAATGACAATATCTTCCTGTCCACTATAGCGATAAAGTAGCACGGTAAAGGCAGTTAGAAGGGTCATAAACAGAGTTGTCCCTGATGTTTGACTTAATCCCTTCAATTGCTGTGTTAAAGTCAGATTGAGATGTATAGATTGACTAGAACCCTCATAGGTTTGTACAGAGGGACGGGGTTTATCAACGGGAAATTCTAAGAGAGGGGGAGCATTTTTTAACTGTTGCCGCCAATAATTGAGTTGGGTTTCTAGTATTTCTCCCTGTAACCATTGTCGCTGCCAATGGGCAAAATCAGCGTATTGAAGAGCTAACTTTGGCAAAGAAGCCGGTTCATTCAGGCAAAAAGAGCGATAAAGAGTAGATAATTCTTGACGGAATAAATCAACTGACCAACCATCAAAAATAATGTGATGAATAACCAATAATAAAACGTGAAATTGAGGGTTAATTTTGAGTAATTTTACCCGTAATAAAGGACTTGTTGATAAGTCAAAAGGGGTTTGCAGTTCTTCGGTTGCTAATTGTCGCGCCTTCTCTAATTTAATATTTTCTGTCTCTCCTTCTAAATTAATTACTAGGATGCTTAACTGATAAGGAGGATTAATAACCTGTACAGGAGACTCATTAACCACAGAAAAAGTCGTTCGTAATATTTCATGACGGTTAATAATTTCTGTGATCGCTTGCTCTAGTGCTTTTAAATTAAGACTTCCCTTAATTTGCCAAAAAATAGGCACATGATAAGGAGAATTTTCTTGATCAAATTGAGCTAAAAACCAGAGTCTCGTTTGAGCAAAAGATAGAGGGATATCTTCTTCTCTTGATACAGGAATCAATGATAATTTTTGTTTCTTTTGATTATTACCCGTTTTTGATTGCTGCTGCTTCAGCTTTTGCAGCACTAATTCTCGTTTTTCAGGAGAAAGATTTTCTAAAAGTTTTAGCAGATCACTCATAGGATTTGTAGGTTCTCTGGGAATTAGGTTTATAAATTTATCTTATCTAGTATGAGTGAACGCAATTCGTCGCTACATAAGGTTTTTGGAGAATCGTAGGCGCGCAAGGGCTGCGCCCAAAAGTAGCAAATTTGACCATCGACACTATTGATCCAAGAGAGCCGATTTTTAGTAGCCACATTTTGTATTCCTCATTTTTACCTGCTTTTATAATATAACGGTAGTTGACTTGAAAATCACAAAATTAATTGTTGTGCCGCTTCATCTTCAGATAACTCGTCAATCTCCCCTAAGATTTGCGCCAACTCATCACCCTTTACTTGTTCAATCTGTTGGTTAACAACTTTCTCTGCTAGTTGGCTAATGGTAGGATTTTCAAACAAGTAGCGGAAAGGAAACTCAATTTCAAAGGTTTCTTTTAATCGAGAAATCAGTTGGGTTGCTAGTAAAGAATGACCTCCTAACTCAAAGAAATTATCATATATCCCTACTTTTGTCAACTGTAGAACTTCAGTCCAAATTGTTACTAATTCCCGTTCTGTAGGAGTCCGAGGAGCAACAAATTCAACTCCGAAATTCTGTTGAGAAATATTGGCAGCAGGTAAACCAAGACGATTAATTTTACCATTAGGAGTGAGAGGAAATTTGTCTAAAAAAACAAAAGCATTGGGAATCATATAACTAGGCAACTTTTGACTCAGAAAATTTCTGACATCACCAGCCGTTAATTGATCATTCTGGGGGACGAGATAAGCAACTAAAGATTTATTTCCAGGAACATCTTCTCTTATTGTAACAATTGCTTGACGTATTTCAGAATAATTAGTTAAAACCGTTTCAATTTCCCCTAGTTCAACGCGGAAACCGCGTATTTTTACCTGATTATCAATGCGCCCCAAAAATTCCAGATTTCCATCGGTGAGACGACGTACTAAATCTCCTGTTTTATAAAGTGTATCCCCAGTTAAAAAAGGATTATCAATAAATTTTTCATGGGTTAAAATTGGCTGATTCAAATAACCTCTAGCAACACTTTTTCCGCCTATGTAAACTTCCCCAGGAACCCCGATCGGAACCCGTTGTAAATTATGATCAAGTAAGTAAACTCTTCTATCTCCAATAGGTTTACCAATGGGAATTGAGTTGACATTTTGATCGAGTTGTTTGGGAATCACATAACAAGCGGTAAATACGGTACATTCTGAAGGGCCATAACCATTAACAATTTGTGTTTGTGGTAATAAATCTAAAGCACGACGAACATGAGAAACAGACAAAGTTTCTCCTCCTATGATCAGTTGTTTAACTTCTAATAAAGCTTCTGGAATTGTATCAATAATTAGGTTAAATAAAGCACAAGTCAGCCAGAGAATATTCACCCCTTCTTCTTTGATAATTTTACTCAAGTTTTCAGGAGTGGGAACATTGTCTGGGAAAAGCACACAACGCCCCCCATAAAGCAATGGTGGCCACAATTCTAAAGTTAAAGCATCCCAAGAAATTGAAGAATGTTGTAGCCAAATATTGTCAGCATCAAGCTTAATATAATCAACCCCAAACATAAAACCGATGAAGCTATGATGAGGGACTTCTGTTCCTTTTGGGGTTCCCGTTGAACCTGACGTATAAATAATATAAGCTAAGTTATCGGGAGTAACTTGAGTTGATAAATTTTCAGAGGAATATTGACTAATATTTTCCCATTCTGACTCGATATTAATGACCTGCTTAATATGATCAACTGGTAATTGATTAGATAAATGAGTTTGAGTCAAAAGTATAGGGCATTTTACATCTTCGAGCATGAAAGTTAATCTTTCTACTGGATAAGTAACATCTAAAGGAACATAGGCTCCTCCTGCTTTAAGAATCCCTAAAATTGCAACTACCATTAAAGGCGATCTTTCAATACAAACCCCTACTTTATCCTCTAATTTTATGCCTAAAAATTGTAAATAATGGGCTAATTGATTAGCTCTTTGGTTTAATTCTTGATAGGTTAATTGTTCATTTTTATAAACGAGCGCGATCGCATTAGGAGTCTTTTCTACCTGTTTCTCAAATAACCGATGAATACATTGATAGTCAATATTTTTGATCAGAGAATCATTTTGATTTTCTGCCAATATTAATTGTTCTTCTTCTGCTTTAGTTAATAATGAAAATTCAGAGAGAGATAGTTCTGGATGATTCGCCATTCCTGCTAATAAGGTTTGCAAATGTCCAATCATACGCTCAATGGTTTCTGCTGCGAAGCGACGGGTATCATAGACAATTCTTCCTGATAATTCTACATTAGGAATAATCACAACTGTCAAAGGATAGTTTGTTCTTTCTAAACACCGAATATCAGTAATTTCCAAGGTTTTTTCCGAAGCATTTTTCGAGGAATCTAGTGGATAATTTTCAAATACCAAAATACTTTCAAATAAAGACATTTTCGGCGGAATATCACTATTTTTCTGAATATCAGCCAAGGAATAATAAGCATAGGGTTCTTGTTCAAATTGCTGACTTTGTAATGTTTTTAACCAAGGAATTAATTTCTCTTTCCCAGAAATTTGTAATCGCACTGGTAAAGTATTGATAAATAGCCCAACCATTGTATCAATGTTTGGTAACTCACTCGTGCGTCCAGATACCGTTGCGCCAAAAACAATATCCGTTTCTCCACTATAACGAGAAAGCAGTAAACCCCAAGCTCCTTGTACTAAATTATTAAGGGTTAAATGATGTTTTTGTGCCAATGATTGTAATTGATTTGTAATCTCAAAAGATAACTTAAAAGGGATTTCTTGATAAGTTTCTTGTTGGGGTTGATTCTCAACCAATTTATCAACAACCAGAGGTATCGGTGCTTCAAACCCTTTGAGTCTTTGTTGCCAAAATTTCTTAGCTTGAGAACTATCTTGTTGCTGTAACCAACTAATATATTCTCGATAGGGATGACAGAATTTTAATTGTAAAGATTCACCTCGATTATAACTTTCATATAAGTCAAAAACCTCTTGAAGAATGATCTGCATTGACCAACCATCAAATAGAATATGATGATGACTCCAAATAAATTGATAACTGTCGGTTTCTAACTGTATTAAAGTAAAACGCATTAAAGGTGCTTGATCAAGTTCAATTCCTGAAGCTCGATCGCTTTTCAGAAATGACTCTAATGCTTCTTTTTGTTGTAAATTATTCCAATGTTTCCAGTCATAAATCATCCATGATAACTCTACCTTCTGGCTGACTATTTGCAGAGGCTTTTCAATTTCTTCCCAATGAAAAGAAGTTCTTAATACAGGATGTTTAGCAACAATTTCTTGCCAAGCCTCTTGAAAAAATGAAAGATTCAATTGTCCTTTTAAGGTACAAACTAGCTGCTCAAAATACAACTCAGACTCTGGGGAATAAAGGGTATGAAAGAGCATACCTTGTTGCATTGGAGAAAGGGAATAAATATCTTCAATGTTATTCATTAAACCTACCTCGTTTTACCTTTCTTTTGATTGATTTTTGACAGGAATTTATCTAGCTGTTCTTGGCTAACTTGAGCGGCAGAAAAGTCTGATGGTGTATAACTTTTATCCTTGGATGACTGACAGTGAATAATTAGGCTTTTTAAGACGCTCATAAATCCATTTGCCAATTTTTCAATGGTCTCTCGTTGATGAACTTGCTCACTATAAACAAATTGCATTTCTAATTTTTGAGAACGAATTAATCCACTAATTTCTAGCAAATGACTGCGGTTTCCCACAAGACTTCGTTCCGTTTTCCATTCTTTGACTTCTCCTAAAACCCCTGATGCGGATAGTACCTGATCAAATTGACCTAAATAATTGAAACTAACTTGTGCTTTCATCAAGTCCTCAAATTCTTTTTTAACCTCTTCATCTTTAGACAAATACTTTAAAACACCATAACCAATACCACGATTGGGTAAACGACGCAGTTGCTCTTTAACTGATTTTAAGTTTTCTGGAAGTTGTCCCGTTTTACTCCCTTCTAGTCGCACAGGAAATAAGGTAGTAAACCAACCAACAGTACGAGACAAATCTATTACTTCAAATAAATCTTCCCGCCCATGGCCTTCTAAGTCAACAATTAAAGATTTTTCTCCTGTCCATTGGCTAAAACTTTCCAGTAAAGCAGTTAACAAGACATCGTTAATTTGGGTATTATAAACACCAGGAACATCTTGCAATAATCCACGGGTTTCTTCTTCATTCAAAGATAGGTTAATCACTTTAGCAGAGCTTAACTGATTGCTCTCTTTTGTCCAAGGATAATCAATGGGTAGGGAAACAATCTCTTCTGTTAATTTGGATACCCAATAATCCTTTTCTTGTTTTAAGTTTTCAGATTGACTATAGCTGACCAACTGGTTAGACCAATCTTGAAATGAAGTGGTTTTTAGCGGTAATTTAATTTCTTGACCTTGACTAATTTGTTGATAGGCTGTAGCTAAATCTTCAAGTAAAATGCGCCAAGAAATTCCATCTATCGCTAAGTGATGAATGACGATGAGTAATTGACTGGGTTGTTCATTTCCTAAGTTAAAGAAAACAACTTTGACAAGATATCCTGTGGCTAAGTTTAGACTCCTTTGAGTTTCTTCATCTTTGGCTATAATTGCTGTTTTTTGCGCGTTTGGAGACAGTTGTGATAAATCAATTACCTCCAAAGGTATTGCCTCTTTTGTGGTATCACTAATTTGAGTTAAATTTTCATCTTCTTGAAGATAATGCAACCGCAAAGCATCATGATGATTCAATAATGCTTGTATAACTTGCTTTAATAGTTCTGGGTTTACTGTTGCTGGAACTTCAATTAATGCTGATTGATTAAAGTAATTAATATCAGGTAAATCTTGCTCAAATAACCAATGTTGAATGGGGGTTAAAGGGATAATTCCTGTGACTAATTCTTGATTAGCTTTTACTTGCTTATCCATTCCGACAACGGTAGCTAATTCGGCAATGGTTTGATACTGAAAAAGCTGCTTAGGACTTAACTTTAATCCCATTTGATTCGCCTTGGAAATCATCTGGATACTAATAATCGAATCTCCTCCCAGTTCAAAGAAGTTATCATGGATACTAACTCTTTCCAGTCTTAAAACCTCAGCCCAAATTGCTGTTAAACGTTCTTCTATATGATTTTTAGGCGCAGTAAATTCACTGACTAACGAGTAAGTCGTTTCTGGAATAGGTAAGGCACGATGGTCAACTTTGCCATTATGAGTGACGGGAATTTCTTCTAGGAAAACGAAAGCAGAGGGAACCATATAAGGCGGTAATTTCTGCTTAAGATAATGGCGGATTTCTTCGATTTTATTTTGATGTTTATTTCCTACGATATAAGCAACTAATCGCTTAATACCCGGACTATCCTCTCTGGCAATTACGACTGATTGTTTGATGGATGAATATTGATCTAAAACTGTTTCAATTTCAGTCAATTCAATGCGAAAACCCCGAATCTTGACTTGAGAGTCAATGCGACCTAAAAATTCCAAATTACCGTTGAATTTATAGCGAACTAAATCCCCTGTCTTATAGAGTTTTTCCCCTGTTTTAAAAGGGTTATCTATAAATTTTTCGACCGTTAATTCTGGTTGGTTTAAATAACCCCTTGCTATCCCTAAACCCCCGATATGAAGTTCTCCAGGTACGCCAATAGGCATCGATTGTAGGTATTGATCTAAGATGTAAACTTGGACGTTATCAATGGGTTTTCCGATGGGAATTTCTGGTTGATTAATAGGGCTTTCTTCTAGATAGTGTAGGGTAGAAACAACGGTAGATTCTGTGGGGCCATAACTATTAACCAGTTGGGGATATTGTCCCACATATTCCTGCCACATTTTTACCCTTTCTGGTAGCACTCGCTCACCCCCTAAAATTACCAGTCTCAAAGATGGCGGTAATCGGAGATTTTCTTGAATAATTTCACTGACTAATAAATGCCAGTAAGCGGTGGGTAAATCCCAAATTGTTACTGCTTTTTTCTGAGATTCTTGTATAAATTCTGAGACAGATTTCATCATTTCTTCTGTTCTCAGAACCAAGGTTCCTCCACAACTTAAACAGGGATAAATTTCTTCTGCTGCCGCATCAAAATTAATAGAAGCGAATTGTAAGACGGTATCTTGTGCGGTTATTTCATATTTTTTGATCGCACTTTGGGTAAAGTTAATCAAAGATTGATGCTCAATTAATACCCCTTTTGGTTGTCCCGTAGATCCTGATGTATAGATAACATAAGCAAGATTTTTTTCATTTAATAAAAGTTCAGGATTCTCGCTACTTTCTTGAGCAATAATGTCTTTTTGCCCATCTAAACAAACCCATTGAAGTGCCTGTTGAGTTTTTAAATTTGCCCATTTTTCTAAAGTAACCACAATAGAAACTTGAGCATCATTAACCATATATGCCAGTCTGTCTTCTGGATAGGTGGGATCTAGGGGTAAATAGGCTCCTCCTGCTTTGAGTATTCCTAATAGTCCAATGAACATTTCTAAGGAACGTTCTAGAAAAATACCTACTAAGTCGTCAGGTTTGACTCCTAACGTTTTGAGATAATGAGCAAGTTGGTTTGCCCGTTCGTTTAATTGTTGATAGCTGAGGTATTTATCCTCAAATATAACAGCGATCGCATCTGGTGTTTTCTTCACCTGTTCTTCAAAAAGTTGATGGATTCCGTTAACTTTCGGATACTCAGCTTGAGTGTTATTCCATTCCACTAATAACTGATGTTTCTGTTGCTCTGTTAACAGGGAATATTGAGATAGTTTTTGATTGGGATTAGCTAAAATACCTTGTAATAGGGTTTGATAATCTTCGACCATTCTGTTGATAGTAGATTCCTCGAAGAGTCCCGTATTATATTCCCAAACCATCGTAATTCCTTCGGTTTCAATTCCCTTTGTTTCCGAAGTCGAATTACGTCCAACTCGTTGCTCAGAACGAGGAATGACCACAATATCTAAGTCAAATTTTGCCGAATTATTAGCAAGGGCATCATTCGGTTTAATGCTCAATCCAGGCAAATTCAAATCAGGCAACTGAGCATCATGGAAACTAAACATCACCTGAAATAAAGGGTTATAACTCAAATGACGAACGGGTTTTAACACTTCGACGACTTTATCAAAAGGTAAGTCCTCATTGGCATAACCTTCCAGGGTAACTTGACGTACTTGCTCTAACAATTGTTTAAAAGTGGGATTTCCCGAAACATCAGTACGAAGCACGATATTATTAACAATCATGCCAATAAGTCCCTCTGTCTCTCGCAACCGTCGGTTAGCCACTCCAGAACCCACACAGATGTCTTCTTGGCCTGTATAGCGATAAATTTGCGCGACAAAGACTGCAAACATACTCATAAAGAGCGTTACCCCCTCTTGGCGGCTTAGGCTTCTCAGAGGTTGACAAACATCTAAAGGAAGATCTACTCGTACTCTTGCTCCCCCATAGGTTTGCTCAGTTGGCCGAGGACGATCATAGGGTAATTCCAATAGAGGAGGAATACCCGCTAATTTTTGATGCCAATAGTTGAGTTGGGCTGTTGCTTCCTCTGTTTTCGTCCATTCTCGTTGCCAATGGGCAAAATCCACAAACTGCAAGGAAGGTTCACTTAATGGAGAAGGTTTTCCTTGAGAAAAGGCTTGATAAAGGGTGACTAATTCCTTTAAAAATAAATTAAATGACCAGCCATCATGTACCATGTGATGTTCCACATGAATTAACACCCATTCTTGTTCATTTAATTTTAACAATGTCCAATGTATTAACGGTAATTGACTAATATCAAAGGGTTTTTGGATTGCCTGCTCAGTCAGTTTTTGAACCTCTTCTTCCTGTTTATTTTGGGGAATATTTTGTAAGTCAATAATGGGTATTGTAACGGGTTCGGGTGGATGAATGACTTGTACCAGTTTCCCCGCTACAGAGGGAAATGTGGTGCGGAATATTTCATGACGACGTAAAATTTCACTGATACTTTTTTCTAAAATAGATACATCTAAAAAGCCTTTAATGCGTAAACTTTCTTGAAATTGATAGGCGGTGATCGAGGGGGCTAATTGTTCAATAAAATAAACCCTTTCTTGAGCGAAAGAAACAGGCAAATAACCGTCCCGTGAAATAGGTTTGATTGTTTTAAAGCTAGTTGTTTTTTTATCTTGCTGTTGCTCTGTAATTGTTTGACTTAAATCCCCAATTGTGGGATTCTCCAACAATTTTTTAAAGGAAACTTCAATCTCAAAAATATCGCGTATTCGAGATAAAATTTGTGTGGCAATTAGGGAATGTCCCCCCAAATGAAAAAAGTTGTCATTGACCCCAATTTTTTCTAATCCAAATACTTGATGCCAAATTTTTGCTAATTTTTCTTCTTGGTGATTACGAGGGGCAATAAAGGGAGTTTGACGCTCGTTCCCGTCATAATCTGGTACGGGTAAAGCTTTACGATCAATTTTTCTATTGGGACTAAGGGGCAACTCCTTTAATACAACAAAAGTCGCAGGAATCATATAGCCAGGAAGCTTATCTTTTAGAAATTGTTGCAGAGTTACGGTTAGATTTTCCTCGGTTGAATGGGGAACGAGATAAGCAACTAATCTTTTATTTCCCAGAGTATCTTCTCGATCAATCACAACGGTCTGAGCTACTTGATGATGTTGCAGTAAAACGGTTTCAATTTCCCCTAATTCAACCCTGAAACCGTTGATTTTAACTTGATGATCGATTCTTCCTAAATACTCTAAATTACCGTCGGCTAAATATCTGCCTAAATCTCCTGTTTTATATAATCTTTCTGAGGGGCTAAAGGGAGCTTGAATAAATTTTTGAGCAGTTAATTCTGGGCGGTTTAAATAGCCCCTGGCAACCGCAGTACCCCCGATATAAATTTCTCCTGGTGTTTCAGGAGGAACGGTTTTTAAGGTTTCATCTAAAACATAAATTGAAATATTTTCTCCTGAACTCTTTCCAATGGGAATTTCTGTCCCGTTGCGTTGACTTTCTGTTAATTGTGATAGACGACAAACGCTTACCGCAATTGTCCCTTCCGTAGGTCCATAACCATTAATTAATTCAGGAAAATTGCCTACATTTTTAAACCACATTCTCACCAATTCTGGTTGAACTCTTTCTCCGCCGATAATGACTAATCGCAAGCTATCTGGTAATGCTATTTTACTCTTAACTAATTCATTAACTAATAAATGCCAGTAAGCGGTGGGTAAGTCCCAAACAGTTATTTGCCAATCTTGGGATTTTTGAACAAATGAAGGAATAGAACTGATCATTTCTTCAGTTCGTAAGATTAAGGTAGCACCAGAACAAAGAGTAACATAGATTTCCTCTGCGGCCATATCAAAACTGATAGAGGCAAATTGAAGAATGCGATCGCTTTTGGTTATCTGATATTGATTGATCGCTAGTTTAGTGAAGTTTACCAAGGATTGGTGTTCAATCATCACCCCCTTGGGTTTTCCCGTTGATCCCGATGTGTAGATGACATAGGCTAAATTCTCAGGATTTACAGTATTAACCAGATTTTCCTGACTATGACTGGCAATTTTTGTCCACTGACTATCTAAACAAACTACCTCTCCTTTATAGTCGGAAATTAAGTTGGACCATTGCGCTTGCGTGACCAGCACGGATATTTGAGCATCCTGCACCATGTAGGTCAATCTTTCTCTGGGATAGGTTGGATCTAGCGGCACATAGGCCCCCCCCGCCTTGAGAATAGCCAATAAGCCGATAATCATCTCTAGGGAACGATCAACACAAAGTCCCACCAATGTTTCGGACTTAACCCCCATTGTTCGCAAATAATGGGCTAGTTGATTCGCTTTAGTATTTAATTCTTTATATGTCAACTGCCCTTGTTCTGACAGGACAGCCACTGCTTCGGGTGTGCGTTCAACTTGGATTTCAAATAATTGGTGAGTGCATTGATTGAACATGGGAAAAATACCTAGAGAAGTCAGTAGCTAGAAGTCCTAGTCTTGAACAATAACATGAAGATCGCTAAATTACAAGGCGATCGCTTAAAAATCCGTTATACTTTACCGTCTTTTTGGTGAGAATATCGCTCTCTAACGTCAGAAATTCGACAAACTGCCCGAAAAGCTGCTCGTTTATCTTGAATGTCGGCTGAAGACCCCCGCCGTATTTTTCTAAAAAAGCATAGCATAAAATCGGCTGGGGATGAAAGCCGACCAATAAATAACCGATGGGACAGTATGACCTCACAAAAAATTCTTGACAGTTAGCAGATATTTTACTATAATCAAGGCCAAGATAAACGGTAAAAATCTGAGATTAATAATCATTGTTAATTAAAAAAAAGTTAAAAACATGATTAAACTAGAGCAATTACAACTTCAGTATTTGGTTAATGAAAAAGGGGAAAAAACGGCTGTTGTGATGCCTCTACAGGAATTTGAGGATTTACTGGAAGATTTGGAAGATTTGGCGATTATTGCCCAAAGAAATCAAGATTCAACTATTAGCCATGAACAATTTATTGAGCAATTAAAACAAGATGGAATCTTATAAAATTGAATAGAAAAGTTCTGCTCAAAAAGAATTAAGAAAACTAGATAAAACGGTTATTCCTCTATTCCTCGTTTGATTGAAGCGGTAGCAGCATTGGCTAATAATCCTTATCCTGTGGGTTGTCGTAAGATTGTTGGTAGTGAATCTAGTTATAGGGTTAGAGTGGGGAATTATCGGATTATCTATCAAGTTCAAAATCAGGAGTTAATTATTGAAATTATTAGGGTAGGACATCGCCAAAGTATCTATAATCAATGAAAAAAATAGAAATAAAAAAATTACTTGATTTGGTGGGGAATATATACAGAATGTGGTTTACTAGGAGATGGTAGTTTTTCTTGATCAGAATTTAGTACATAAATTGGTACTTAAAACGCTTATCATGATGCCTCCTTTTGATTTTGCAAGCCTCTCTATCTCACATCAGTCGTACTCTTATCAACCTCAATTGTCAACATTCCACATTTGCAGTAAGATCAATGCTGTAAGTCATTCGATTTATCGGCAGGAATTTGTGGCAATTTTCATGAATTAGAGGAAAAATGGAAACTCTTCCTATTAAAATTTCAGATACGACCTTACGAGATGGGGAACAACAAGCTGGATTGTTTTTTCCCCATGAAATGAAACAGGAATTTGCTCATTTAATTGCCCAAACAGGGGTGTCTGAGATCGAAATAATGCCTTGTGTTTGTGATGACGAAACAAAATTAGTCAAAGCTTTAGTAGCACAAGGATTAACGCATCAAATTATTGCTGCCACCCCGCTCAAAAAGGACTTCGTAGATATGGCTAAAGACTGTGATCTTGGTCAGATCGTACTTTTTAAAGGGCTTTCTGATCGCTTACTCTTTCTACGCGATCGGGAAATCTCTCAGATGAAAGAGTTTCAAGGAAAGACCATTGATGATCCCATTCCTGACCACATTATTAACCGAATCCGTCAAAATGCCATTGATGAAATTGTTAACCATTTACGCTATGCAACCCAAGAAGCAGGATTAAGGGTAAAATTTGCGATCGAGGATGCCTCAAGGGCCGATTTTGACTTTTTGGTTGAGTGCTTGCGTACCTTCAGTCCTTATGTTGAACACTGTTACCTCTGTGATACTGTTGGGGTTCTGACTCCCGAAAAAAGTTATATTTGGGTTAACGATCTCTTGCAAAGTACCACAGGGGCCAATCTGGGGGTACACTACCATAATGATTTAGGTTTAGCTTTAGAAAATACCCTACAATCAGTGATGGCAGGAGCGACCCTAGTTTCGGGAACCTTTGGCGGCATTGGTGAGCGTTCTGGGAATGTTGCCATTGAACAGGTATTAAACGGCTTAAAAGTTCGCTTTGGCATTGAAGTCGAAGGCATTAACTATGAGGCGATCGCCCCAGTTCTGGATTATATGGAACAAAAAAGCATTCGTCCTGCCGCTCCTTACTCCCAACAAGCACAACGCCATGAATCTGGCATTCATGTTAAGTCTTTGTTAAGCGACCCTAAAAGTTATGCCGTGTTGCCCCACAACACAATTGAGATTCTCTTTGGCAAATGGAGTGGTGCCAGCAATTTCCGTTATCTATTTGAAAAAGAACTCAATCATCCCCAACCCAACGAACAATATGAGAAAATGCGCTCTGTGATCAAAACCTTGGCTGTAGAACAAGAACGATATTTTACCGCCGAGGAGGTGGTGGAGTTATGGAAAAATGGCATCTTTGAATAAATCATCCTATCGTATCGTTGCCATCCCAGGAGAAGGCATTGGCCCTGAAGTCGTCGAAGCGTCCTTAACCATTCTGCGCCAAGTTGCCCAACTTGAGGGATTTGCCTTAACTATAGACTATGGCTTGCTCGGTGGCATGGCCCTAGAAAAATTAGGTAGTACTTTTCCCCCAGAAACTAGCCAACAGTGTGAAGGGTCGGATGGCATTGTTTTTGGGGCAGTGAGTCAAGGGGGACTTCTAGAACTCCGGAAGCACTTCGACTTTTTTATTAATCTGCGACCCATTCGCAGTTGCCCAAGTCTGTTGCATACATCCAGTCTGCGACCGGAGAAAGTGCAAGCTCTTGATATTTTAATCGTTCGAGAACTGGTCAGTGGCATCTATTTTGGCGCGGCGGGGCGGGGTACGGATGAAAAGGGGGCCTACGGATATCACACTATGTGCTATTACGATCAAGAAATTCGTCGTATTGCCAAGGTAGCCCTCCAAAAAGCTCAGGAACGTCGAGGTTTACTTACCGTTGCCCACAAAGAAAATGCCCTACCTCAGATTCCTTGGACTCGATTGGTACAAGAGGAAGCTACCAATTTTTCTGATGTGGTGGTGTCCCCAATGCTCGTTGATAACTTGGCCATGCAACTGGTTCTCAATCCCCAACAATTTGATGTGATTTTGGCGGGGAATATGTTTGGGGACATTCTCAGTGATATTGGTGGAGCGTTGGTGGGTTCCATTGGATTATTGGGATCAGCCAGTCTCAATGACCAGGGTTTGGGGATGTATGAAGCCATTCATGGAACTGCCCCAGATATTGCTGGCAAGGGTATTGCCAACCCTTTGGGTACTCTAGCGGGTTGTGTTTTGATGCTACAACAATGGGGAGAAATCAAAGCAGCCCAACGGATTCTTAATGCCCAGGAGCGAATCTTAAGCAAAGGATACCGCACTGCCGATTTGTTCCCTCAAAACCACGAAACTTTGGTCAATACGGCTACCCTTGTTGACCTATTCCTTGAAGAAATTTCCCTTGAACAACCTACTGAATGAGGAGTTTAATCCATGACTGATGCTAACAAAATCCTGACCCTGGGAAATGATATTAATACTGACGATATTATTCCCGCTAAAAGGGGGACGAACGATGATCCAGACCACTTAAAACAATATGCTTTAGAACACATCATTGGCGTGGGAGAACTACTCAAGTATGATCAGATCGAAGCAGGGGATAATTTTGGCTGTGGATCAAGTCGGGAAATTGCCCCCATTGCCCTCAAAGCGGCTGGAATTAAAAAGGTTAAAGCGCGATCGTTCGCCGAAATTTTCTATCGCAATAGTATTAATATTGGACTACCCTTGGAAATTATTGGGGAAACGGAACGCAACCCTGTGGTAGAAGCGATCGCCAACGAGGGCGGCTTAATGGCCTTTAATCAAAAGCGTCGTCAAGGAAAGGTTAAAATTCCGCCTAGTATTACCCCTGCTCGTCCCATGACCAGAGTAGAAAAGATGTTAGCAAAAGCTTCGGGCAATGATTATGTCAAACCGGGGGAAGGGGTGTTTGCCAAGATTGATCTGGCTTTATCCCATGACGCGGTGGCTAGTTCGGTCGCGAAGGTATTTTATGACAATTATGGGAAAACTGCCCAATTATGGGATCCACAACGGGTGGTATTAGTCGCTGATCACTTTATCCAAATTAATGACATTCGCCTTGATAACAAGGCCCCCGTCATGTACGAGCAGATGGTCAAATTTGCCCAAGCTCAAGGCTGTCATCTGTTTGATGTCGTGTCTCCAGGGGAAGCGGCGGGTATCTGTCATGTGTTGCTCCCAGAACAGGGATTTATTCGCCCCGGAATGATCATTGCAGGAACGGACTCCCATACCTGTACCTATGGAGCTTTAGGAGCCTTTTCCACAGGGGTGGGAACCACAGATATGGCCAATATTTTTGCCATGGGGGATATGTGGATACGAGTCCCACCCACTTTGGTGTTTGAGTTATCGGGAACCCTTCCTCCTCAGATTAGTGCTAAGGATATTATCTTATTTATTCTGGGCAAATTGGGCTGTGGGGGAGCCACCAGCAAAGTCATGGAATTTCGTGGCTCGATCATTGAACAATTGCCCTTAGATGAACGCCTGACCTTGGCTAATATGGCCATTGAATGTGGTGCCATGTGTGGTTTAATTGCGGCGGATGAAGTGACAAACGATTATGTTACCAGTCGCACACCAATCGGGTTTGAAGACGCAATCGCTGACCCCGATGCCGAGTATGAGGCTATTTATCAATTTGATCTGAGCCATTTGGAACCCCAGGTTGCCCGTCCCCCTAAACCAGATCAGGTGGTTAACATTACTCAATTAGAAGATGTTCCTATCACCAAAGCTTTCATCGGCTCTTGTACCGGCGGAAAACTCTACGATCTCGCTCAAGCGGCGGCGGTATTAAAAGATCGTCAGGTTGCCCAGGGGGTAGATTTATTCGTGGTGCCAGCTTCGATGGAAGTCCGTCAAAAAGCTGAAGAATTGGGCTATCTTGCCATTTTTGAGAAATCTGGAGCGCAAATCCTCAAATCTGGTTGTGGGGCTTGTATTAACTCAGGAAAGGGAGTGTTAGATAAGGAAGAAACAGGAATCTATGCCACCAATCGTAATTTTAAAGGACGCAGTGGCGACCCTACCGCTAAAAACTATTTGGCTTCCCCTAGAACAGTCGCAATTTCGGCTGTCAAGGGAAAAATTACTGCCAATCTTGATTAATACTTTTCTGTTGATTGTTACCTATGACTATCGCTCTTCTGGAACTCTAGGCAGAAGAGAAATAGGAATTGCGTGGCAAAACATTCTCTAAAAGAGAATTTATTAATTTATTAAGCAGGGAAAATAACCGACAGAACAAGCCAATTATTTGAGGACTAAAAACAACGACTAACCAAGGTTTTAAGAGATTGAAATAACATAAAGGTTGAACAAATAATCGTAGATTATTTAAGATATTTTTCCACCCCTTACCTTGATTCCACCAAGAATGTTTTTTAATTTTTTCCTTAGCTGGGTTAGCCAAATCTAAATTAGCTTCTTTCGATTCACTTAGTTTTTCTGACTGTAGGCTTACCATTAAGTAAGCACTCATGACTATTTCCCACCATCTTTCAATTCGGCTATAGTCAGTTATACCAAATCTGGTTATTAAAGACTGATTATTTATTCCTCCTGGTTCTTCCGAACTTACACTGTAGAAAATTCCCCAAGCTCCCTCTTTGTCCAGCAATGCTCTAAAGTTGATAAATATCAATCTAACAAAAACTCAAAGCCCTAGTATACAAGCTTTACAAGCATGAGTTGTTGATAGTTTTGCATGACAGGTTCGGTAGAGCCTTCCTCCTTTTGCCTCTTGCCTCTTGCATGAGTGCCTGTCCTGATATGTAGCCTATACTCAACGGATTTAGTATTACTCGAAAGTCTGCCCAACCCAATTCATTTTTACTAGGAAAACGCTGGGAGAGTGAACCAGAAAAAGGGAAACTAGATAGCAACTGATATTCTAGTAGTCTCGGTTCAGACCTAATCGTGTAAGACGTGAGTAAGGGAAACCAGAAAACGCAGTGATGAGCTTCGAGAATCCTCACGCTTTTAGGCTGGGGAGTGTCAATCCTGCGATTGTCCTGACTTGCTGGGGGTGTTTTCCCCTCGTTATCGTCAGGGACAAAAAGGGGCCTCAGCCATAGCCATCAAAACCCAACCGCCGGTCAAACCTTCTCAATCTGAAGAGGAGGAGGAACGGGGAAACAATTGTCCCTATTGTCTATCTAGACAATTGCTCCCTGTTTAAACCGTTGCCACCGATGAATCAAGCACCACCTGTTCATTGGTGGGTAACTCCAGACAATAACCCGCACCGTAAACGGTTTTAATATAGCGAGGATGACGGGGATCGGGTTCTAGTTTCGTTCTCAGATGGCGAATGTGAACGCGAATAGTCTCGATATCATCATCGGGATCATATCCCCAGACTTCCTTGAGAATATCACTGGGGGAAACGGTTTGACCGTGACGTTGGAGAAGACAGTGGAGTAACTCGAATTCTAGATGGGTTAACTTGACCACACCTTCAAACCAGACCGCCTCAAAACGTTCGGGAACCAGGGTTAAAGGTCCAAAACTGAGTATTTCTGAGTGTTTAGCTGCTTGGGGAATGCGATCGGTTCGTCTCAGGAGAGCGCGCACCCTAGCTAACATTTCCTCCACCTCGAAAGGTTTGGTCAGGTAATCATCGGCACCGGCGTTAAAACCTTCCACTTTATCTTGGGTTTGTCCTAAGGCTGTGAGCATCAAAATCGGGATGTCGGCCGTGCGTTCATCTCGTCGCAAACGCTGACAGACGGTAAAACCATCGACTTTGGGCAACATTAAATCCAGCATGATTAAATCGGGTTGTAACTGGACGGCCAAGGCCTGGCCTTTAATCCCGTCCTCTGCGGGGTTAACGTCATAACCCGCCATCTCCAAGTTGATGGAGACTAATTCCGCGATTGCAGGATCATCATCGATTACAAGTATTCGGGGCATTACCAGAGTGTTATGACTAAGGGTTTGGGTAGGGGGTTGCTAAATGTGTTCTCGCTGACATCGCAACTATGGCTTTGTCTCTCAAGGGCTTGAGTTTAGCACAACATAAAGAATCCTGTACTGATTATAAGCATGATTGCTAAATTCGGTTTTAATTTGTGAAATTTTGCTGATCTAAGTCTCCTGAATGTTAAGAATTAATAAGAAGTGTGAAGAATGTTGCTCGATAATCGATATTAGTGCTAAATCCTAGCCTCTCTCTCCCCAAGATGACCTAGGCAGCAGTTTTTCACTAATCTTTACAATTTCGCCATCTGGCTCAATACCAGTTTCAACTGGCGGTCAAGTCCTTCTAGAGCTAACTTTTCCCCCTAAGCTCCCCCGGTGGCACTGTAAAAATTCTTAATAAAATTAGCGATCGATTCAGTTTAATCTACCCAAATAGGCGGTTTTAGTAAGCATCTGTAACGAACCCGATCCATTCTACTCATCCAAACAGGTGATCATAATATGAGCGTTAATTTATCAACTCAACTGCGAGAAGGCACGAAAAAATCTCACACCATGGCAGAAAACGTCGGTTTTGTCAAGTGTTTTCTCAAAGGTGTGGTGGAAAAAACTTCCTATCGCAAACTGGTGGCTAACCTCTACTTCGTCTATTCGGCCATGGAAGAGGAGATGGAAAAACTTCGTAGTCATCCCGTCGTTTCTAAAATCTGTTTTCCCGAACTCAATCGCAAAAATGCGCTGGAACAGGATTTATATTTTTATTATGGTTCCAATTGGCGCAACGAGATCGCTTTATCTCCCGCAGGTCAGGCCTACGTTGACCGGATTCGGGAAATCGCCACAACAGAACCCGAATTATTAGTCGCCCATTCCTATACCCGTTATCTCGGCGATCTGTCTGGGGGGCAAATCTTGAAAAAAATCGCCGAAAAAGCGATGAATCTGGAAACTGGTGGCACAGCTTTCTATGATTTCAAAGATATTCCCGACGAAAAAGCCTATAAAAACCACTATCGTCAAACCCTCGACGAGTTACCAGTAGATCAAGCCATGGCCGATCGCATTGTCACCGAAGCTAACGCCGCTTTTGGCATGAACATGAGAATGTTCCAAGAGTTGGAAGGTAATCTGATCAAAGCGATCGGAATTATGCTCTTTAATACTCTCACCCGTCGTCGCAGCACCGGCAGCACCGAAAGTGGATTGGCCACCGCCGAATAGTAGTCAAGAAAACCTAAAAAAAACGGAAATTCTAGAATTAGGGTAATGGTCAGCCATGATTATTATCTTAATTTCGGAGTTATCCGTTATATTTTTGCTTTTTATTCGGTCGTCAGGATTCAGGAGTCAGGGTGATAGGGTTTTGGGGTGATAGGGATTTAGGGGTTTAGGGAAATTTCAGCCAAATGCTCCACTACCCCACACCCCACTTCCCACTAC
>NZ_JADEXY010000035.1 GCF_015206885.1 Microcystis aeruginosa LEGE 91341
GCCCGGAGGTGTGTATAAGAGACAGGATAAGGGGGGTGCCGATAGGCGGGGGGATCCCCCTTGATAAGGGGGGTTTCTGATAATTTTTAACGCCTACCTACTTAACTTATCGTTTAGGCAATCAAAGCAGCCCGCTTGAATCTGTCTTCCTCTTTGTGTTCTTTGTGCTTTTGTGGTTTATCCCCAGAGCCAATCCAACTGTTAAAACCCAGTTATCGAGCGTTTCTCGCCAATCGCCGCTATTTATTGTGATAAGCCGCCTGTATATCCCGAATCGAAAACAAAGCTTGAAACTGTATTCCCTGAGATTGGTAAAATTCCGCCCCTCCTTGCTCTCTATCCACCAAAGCAATGATTAAATCTACTTGATAACCCGCATTGCGTAATCTTTCTACCGCTACCATGGCACTTTTCCCCGTTGTCACCACATCTTCGAGGACAACCACCGCAGCCCCAGGGTTTAAAGTTGGCCCCTCGATATAAGCCATAGTTCCGTGACCTTTTGCCTCTTTACGGACGATTAAAGCTGGAATCGGGCGATTTTCGTAGGCAGATACCACACTAACGGCGCTGACAATCGGATCCGCCCCTAGGGTTAATCCTGCCACCGCTTGGGTATCTGGAGGCAGTAGAGACAGCAATAAACGCCCCACGGCTAAAGCTCCCTCCCCAGTCAGGGTAACTTGTTTACCGTTGATATAGTAGCTGCTTTTTTGTCCTGAGGACAGGGTGAAATCTCCCTCTCGATAGGCAAGACGGACAAGAGCATCGAGGAGAAATTGACGCAGGGAAGCAGTGTCGAGATTCGCTACCGAGGAATTAGCCATATTTTCAGGATTGGGAGTCTGATTGACTCCAAAATTTCAGTTACAATTAAGCCAAAAGTCATTATATATTGACTCGATCGCTAGTATTGATTTCTTTCTCATCCCATTGAAGCAATTTTTTAATAACCCTACCCCTGTGAGGAGATTTTTACCCATGCGCGCTCAATTTTTACTCCCTTCCCTGTTTTGTTTAACCGGTTTAGTCTGGTTGAGTTCGTCTAATGCGATCGCCGAAACTCCACCCGCCACCAATCCTGCACCGGTAAAAACCCAACAATTGCAACTTGTCCCCTCTCCCGATACGGCGGTAGGATTTAATAATATCCCCGGTTTGTTTAACCGCGCTGTTAATAACAATACGGGTCGTTTCTACGACTATACCAACATTTTAGGACAGTTTAACTCTCTTTTTGGTTGGCGTACTTTTCCTCAAGGTTCCTATTTCGATAATCTGATTACCCGGGATGCCAAATTAACTGAAACTTTATACTATGATGTTATGCAACAGCAACAGTCTGGGCCTTTAATTCGCACCCAAGATCTACCCAATCCCTTCGATACTTCCCTACAGGAAAATCCCAGTTATTTAAGCCCCGGCGGATTTTAATCTCTTCTTAACCGAAATATGCTGTAATTTTCATTGGGAAATCAGATAGTTTAAGGTTTGTTCGCTACTGGTTGCTTTTAGCCCCAAAGTGCCAACGGTTAAACCTTTGACACCGGGCCCGAGATAACACAATTCCATCGAAAACTTTAACATGGTTTTAAGGCTCCTGAAGTTTTAAGGGCCGATAAATTAGGATTTCCAGTACAAAATAAAACAATTTCAAGTTCAGCAATTAAAAATTTCACCAACTCATCAACGGCGGCTTCTGATTCAATCGCTGCTACCAGAAACGGTCGAGCCAACCCCCCTAAATCGGCTCCTAAAGCGATAGATTTGGCAAGATCTAAGCCATTTTTTAAGCCTCCAGAAGCAATTAAAGGAATAGTTGAATTCACAGACCGAATGGCGGTAATACATTCAGCCGTAGGCAAACCCCAATCGGCAAAAACTTGTCCGAGATGCCTTTGTCTGTTGTCTTTGGCTCTTTGACTTTCGACTTTAGCCCAGGACGTGCCTCCGGCTCCCGCCACATCAATCGCGGCGACTCCGGCTTCAATTAATTGTTTGGCCATCGGCGCAGAGATGCCATTTCCGACCTCCTTGGCAATGACGGGAACGGGCAATTGAGCGCAAATTTGCTCTATTTTAGCCAGTAAACCTTTAAAATTAGAATCGCCTCCTGATTGCACCCATTCTTGTAAAGGATTGAGATGCAGAATTAAGGCATCAGCTTCTAATAATTCCACCAATTTTAGACAGTCTTCTAAACCGCAGCCGTAATTTAACTGCACAGCCCCTAAATTCGCTAACAGGAGAATATCTGGCGCCAGAGAACGGACTGCAAAGGTCGGCGCTAATTCCGGTTGTTCGAGTGCAATGCGTTGAGAACCCACCCCCATCCCTAAACCATAACGTTGAGCGACCGTTGCCAATCGAGTATTGACTAAATGGGCTAATTCTGTTCCTCCGGTCATGGAAGAGATGAGAATTGGAGCTTTTAAAGATTTCCCCAAAAAGGTTGTCCCCAGTTCAATATCGCTGCGGTCAAGTTCAGGAAGACAACAGTGAGTAAAACGATATTTCTCTAAACCGCTTGTAAGTTGTTGAAATTCCACATCTTCTTCGATACAAACTCGCAGATGTTCGCTTTTACGATTTTCAATTTCACTGGGAAGATTAGGCAATGACATAGTTGTTATTAAGCATAAGCGTTAAACATTAGATTGAGTTTAAAAATCGAGTTCTAAGATCAGTTCACCTAATTCTGCTTGACTAAGATTAGCATCGGTAACGCCAATTAAAGTCTGAATTGCATCACTGTCTGGGCTATCACAGAATACCTCATTCTGGATAGGATAGTCAAGACATTTTCGAGGAGGATGGTTAATTAAGTTTACGGCTCTTTCTATTTCCTCTGGTTTAAGGATTTTAAAATTCGTTCCCTTCTACCAACGACTCAGTTACTTTTTTAAAGGGTTGTTTTCATTTTTTTTCGGCGAGTCTCACCCTCAGCTTGTGCTGTACCTTTGTAGATAGCATCCGAGGGAACTTTGATTCCTTCTTAATACTTGCTCCGGTCGTGCTTTGATCACATCCGGGCAAGACGGCTATTTGTCGTTGAGATAAATTTCCCTCTTGACTAAGTTGGTAGAGCAAGTTTCTTGGTTCTATGTTAAGATATTGAGGGCTTCGTTTTTTGGTTTGATTTGTTGTTGTATTGATCAGACTATACCTGATGAGCCTTTCCTAGTCAGGCTTCTAGGCTGATGCGTTTCCTTTTTGAATTGACGTTTTTCTTGATAACGAAGCTGATAAGCGGTAGGGTAAATAAAAAATGACAGAACAAGCTTGGTGGGTACAAAAATGGCTGGAACTACTCGATTCCTATCGCTTTAAAAAACGCTTGGAACGAGCTAGACTGTACGCTAGAGAGGGCAATGTTTTAAGTATTGACTTTGAAGACTCGCAAGTTATTGCTAGAGTACAAGGCAGTGAACCAGAGCCTTATATAGTGGATTTATCCCTAGCGGCTTTTAGTGATGAAGAATGGGATTATATTATTAAGCTTCTCTCCAAAAAAGCCATTTATTCCGCTCAATTGCTCACCGGACAAATGCCCGATCATATCGAGCGTGTTTTTATCGATAGTGGGGTGAATTTATTTCCCTTTTCCTTGGCCGATATTCGCTCTCGTTGTACCTGTCCCGATCAAGCCAACCCCTGCAAACATATAGGAGCAGTGTACTATCAATTGGGCGATCGTTTTATTGTCGATCCCTTCCTGCTTTTGCAACTGCGCGGCCGAACCAAAAACCAAATTCTGGAAGCTTTACGCGAAAAACGCTCCTATTCCTCTGATAATCAACCTTTAGCAGTCAGTGAACCCCCCACAGCAGTTGAAAAAACTGCCCCCGAAAGCACTATCGATCGCTTTTGGCAGTACGATGAAGAGCTAGATCCCTCCCTCGTTGTCATTACGCCGGGGAATGAAAATCAAACCATTCTCGACATTTTAGGCAATTTTCCCCTCGCTGCCCCCGAATCCGATGCCATAGAACAATTTTTAAAACCAATTTACCGGCAAATTCCCCAAGAAGCGATGGCGATCGCTTTACAGTAGGGAATTTGGGGTATAAGTAGCTGGTTATAATTTAAAAATGGATTTTAGGTTCGATCCCCCCTGCCCCCCTTGATAAGGGGGGTATCTGATAATTTTTAACGCCTACCTACTTAGGATTAGGATCAGCCTAGTCAAAGTGGTGCCAAGGACAAAAAAGCCAACCGGATTTGTCGCCGCATCGGGGTGAGGAATTGACCATGGGGAAAATTGCCTCACCAGTAACCGCTAAACCGTCTTACTTTTGCCAGTTTTACTGCCCGGGGAAGTAGTTTTTTTAGTGGTGCTAGAAGTAGTTTTCTTGGTAGTGGTTTTCTTGGCAGTGGTTGTCTTGGCTGCTAGGGCGACTAAAGCTTGTTCTAGGGTGAGGGTTTCGGCGGTTTCTCCTTCGGGAATCTTGGCGTTAGTTTTGCCGTGCTTGATATAAACTCCGTAGGGACCTTCGTACAATCCCACCAATTCCCCATCGTCGGGATGTTTACCCAATTCTTTTAAGGGTGGTTTGGTGGAACTACGAGCGCCGCGAGCTTTTTTCGGTTCGGCTAATAGGGCCAAGGCTCGATCGAGGGTTATGGTTAAGACATCATCGCCGGCTTTCAGGGAACGATATTCTTTTTCTTTGCCCTCTTCCTGAACTATATATGGGCCGAAACGACCTAAACTGGCTTTGATTTTGCCTCCGGTGAGGGGATGGGTTCCCAGCAGTCGCGGCAGTGCTAATAAACCCACCGCTTGTTCGAGGGTGATGTCCTCTTGCAGTGAGCTTGTCGAATCTGCGGGTTTGACTCCTTTGGGTAAGGAAGCGCGTTTCGGTTTGGGATTGTCATCGCTGACATCTCCTAACTGGACGTAGGGACCGTAACTACCCACGAGCAGATAAATCGGCTCTCCGGTGTCGGGATGAAGACCGATTTTATCGGGACCTTCGGTTTTTTGTCGCAGCAGGGTTTCTACCTGTTCGGGGTTCAGATCCGCCGGGGTTAAATCGGCCGGGATGGAAGCGGTGAGGATTTCATCTCCCCGGGGGACTTCCAGATAGGGTCCGTATTTGCCGATCTTGATGGTTGCCTGTAAATCCTCTAAAATCACCGATTTAGCGGTGCTAGAGTTAATTTGACTCTCGCGCTCTTTGACTTGGCTTTCTAGCCCTTTTTCGCCACGATAGAAGTGATCGAGATAGGGCAACCACTGGGCGGAACCGGTGGCGATATGGTCGAGGGTTTCTTCCATTTTCGAGGTAAATTTGGGATCTACCAGGTCGGGGAAATGGTTTTCTAATAAACCGACGACGGCAAAAGCGGTGAAGGTGGGAATGAGGGTTTTATTCCGCATTTGGGCATAACCGCGATCGATAATGGTGCCGAGAATGGTGGCGTAGGTGCTGGGTCGCCCGATTCCTTCACTTTCGAGGGTTTTTACGAGGGAAGCTTCGCTATAACGGGCGGGGGGTTGGGTATCGTGGCTAATGGCTTCTAGTTGGCGACAATTGGGGGTATCACCGACGCTGAGGGGGGGTAGGATTATTTCTTGGTCGTCGATGGCGGCTTCGGGATCGTCGGAACCTTCTACATAGGCGCGGAAAAAGCCGGGGAAGTCGATTCTTTTGCCAGAGGAGCGAAATCCGGCATTTTCCACCTGAATATTAACGGCGATCTGGGTAATACGGGCATCGGCCATCTGTGAGGCGACGGTACGTTTCCAGATTAGGTCGTAGAGGGCGAATTCTAGTCCGCTCAGGCCGGTTTCCCGGGGTAGGCGAAAGCTACTGCCGGCGGGTCGGATGGCTTCGTGGGCCTCCTGTGCGCCTTTGCTTTTGGTGGTGTATTGCCGGGGTTGGGGACTGAGGTAGTTTTTGCCGTACATTTGTTCTACACAATTGCGGGCGGCGGTGATGGCCTGATCGGAAAGATGGACGGAATCGGTCCGCATATAGGTGATGTAGCCCTGTTCGTAGAGATTTTGGGCGATTCGCATGGTGTCGCGGGCGGATATGCCGAGTTTCCGGTTAGCTTCTTGCTGTAGAGTGGAGGTGGTGAAGGGGGGGGATGGTTTGCGAGTGGTGGGTTTTTCTTCGGTGTGGCTAACGCGCCAGATTTTGTCTTGGATGCGTTCTTTTAAGGCGGTGGCGGTGGCTTGATCCAAAAGTGTCACCTGGCGACCGGGGAGCAGTCTGCCAGTGTCGGCATCGAAATCGCTCCCATTTGCCACTTTTTGACCGTTTAAGGTGACTAATTTCGAGTCAAATTGATTTTTGTCCTTTTCTAAAGTCGCTTTCAGATCCCAATAATTAGCGGTTTTAAAAGCCCGTCGTTCCCGTTCCCGTTGCACGAGCAGACGCACGGCGACGGATTGCACCCGGCCGGCGGATAAACCTTTAGAGATTTTTTTCCAGAGTAGGGGGGAGAGGGTATAACCGTAGAGGCGATCGAGTATGCGGCGGGTTTCTTGGGCGTGAACTAAATTTTCGTCGATCGAGCGACAATTTTTGAGGGCGGTTTGGATCGCTTCTTTGGTGATTTCGTGAAATACCATCCTTTTGGTGGGTATTTTCGGGTTGAGTACCTGCAAGAGATGCCAACTGATGCTTTCTCCTTCCCGATCTTCGTCGGTGGCGAGGATCAGTTCGCTCGCGCCTTTGAGGGCTTCTTTTAATTCTTTGACGACTTTACTTTTGGTTTTGGGGACGACGTAGAGGGGATCGAAATCGTTCTCCACATCCACGCCCAAATTGGCCCAGGATTTGTCTTTGTGGGCGGGGGGAATTTCTTCGGCGGAGGCGGGGAGATCGCGGATGTGGCCCATGGAGGCTTGGACTCGATAGCCGCTAGGCAGATAATTACTGATCGTCCGAGCTTTGGTGGGGGATTCGACAATAACCAGGGTTGACATAGGAATTGATCACGAGGGCATCGCCACAGCGACTGTTTTAGTTAGACTGACAATCGTTGTTTGATGATGGGCAAAAGTTACTATTTATCTTGACCGGCTTGATTCGGGTCAAAAGCCACTTACTACGATAATAGAGATTAAAGGCGGTCTTTTGTCACTAACTCCTTAATAAAACTTAATGTTTTTCTGGAGCGGCGATCATACAGCAAGGCACCGCCAAGGGTAATATAATCTGTTTGAGGAGTGGTAATTATGAATTATGAATTATGAATTATGAATTGAAGAGAAGGGAGAAGGGAGAAAAAAGCTGATCACTGATCTAGGTTACGCTTCATCTTTAGGAGAAACGCTGTAGTTATACTAAATCCTGTTATTAAAAACTGATTATTTATTCCCCCTTTTGCCTCTCCTCATAACTAGCCTGTACTCAAAGGATTTAGTATTATGTCTGATTTACGTCAATACGCCCCGGCAACAGAACGCAATCGTCAGCCGATTTTGGAAGTTATCAGCCAATTTTTACCAAAGACTGGCAATATCCTAGAAATATCTAGCGGTACGGGTGAACACGCTGTTTTTTTTGCCCCTCGTCTTGCTCCTTGTCGTTGGATTCCCTCGGATTGTAACCCTCTGGCTCTAGATAGTATTGGCAGTTGGTGCGATTATTGTCCTAGTTCTAATCTCGATCGCCCCGTATTTATCGATGTTCATCAGTCAGTTTGGGCGGTAGAGAAGGAAAATATCGTTATTAATGCCATTGTTAATATTAATATGATTCATATCGCCCCTTGGTCCGCTTGTTTAGCTTTAATGGCGGGAGCAAGTCGCATTCTTAGTTCGGGGGAAATTCTCTATCTTTATGGTCCTTATAAACGACAGGGAAAACATACTTCTCCTAGTAATGAAAGCTTTGATTTTTCTCTCCGTTCTCAAAACTCTGCTTGGGGAGTTAGGAATTTAGAAGATGTGGTGCAAGCAGCGAGCGATCGAGGTTTACAATTGTTAGAAGTAATTCCTATGCCAGCTAATAATCTCTCGGTTTTATTTCAATTGCCTTAACATAAGTAGTTAGGTGTTAAAAACTGTCAGATGCCCCCTTATTAAGGGGGTATTAAGGAGGGACTAAGAGGGGATCGGCACCCCCCTTATCAAGGGGGGCAGGGGGGATCGAACCCAAAATCTATCTTCAATTTTTCTAACTTCCTAATTCATAATTCATAATTCATAATTACCACTGATAACTGATAACTGATAACTTATTTCCAACCAGCGCGATTCATTACCTGTACTGCTTTGGCTAAATTAGGACCATAATTAGCCACACTAACGGTATCTTCTTTACCGCGTCCGAGTTTTGCTAGAACAGGGTCTAAAGCAACCCCTCGAACGACGGGATATTCTTGATTACCCTTAGCAAAAAAGTTCTGTGCTTCATTGCTAGAAAGATATTCTAAAAATTTAATCGCCGATTCTCGATTGGGGGCAGTTTTAATTAAACCACCACCGCTAATATTAACGTGAGCGCCGCGGCCTGTTTGGTCGGGGAAAATTACGCCTACTTGGTCATAAATTGCCCGTTTAGCGGGGTCTTTTTCTTCGGCATACCCAGCTAAGTAATAGGTGTTAGCTAGGGCTAAATCGGCAATTCCTGCGGCTACAGCTTCGATTTGTGCCTTATCATTGCCCTGGGGTGGACGAGCAAAATTAGCCACTAATCCCCGACACCATTTTTCTGCGGCCGCTTCTCCTTGGATGTCGATTAACCAAGCGGTAAAAGATTGACTATAGATGTTACTAGATGACCGGGTGACGACTTTTCCTTTCCATTTGGGATTGGTTAAATCTGCATAGGAATCGATTTCTCTGGGGTTAACTCTGTCTTTGTTATACATAATTACCCGCAAGCGTTTACTAAACCCGAACCAGTGACCTTTGGGGTGACGCAAATGAGCGGGAATTCTTTGGGTGAGAATGGGGGAATTGACGGGGGCAAAAATTCCCTGTTGGTCGGCCCGCCATAATCTCCCGGCATCTACCGTCAGGAGTATATCAGCAGGACTATTGCGGCCTTCGCTTTTGATTCGTTCGATTAATGGGTCCGCTTCCCCTTCCACGAGGTTAATTTTTATTCCCGTTTGTCGGGTGAAGTTGTCATACAATCGTCGGTCGGTGTTGTAGTGACGGGAGGAATAGAGGTTTAATTGTTTATTTTGGGCGGAAACTTCGTTTATTTTCCCTAATTGCCCCACTGCTAAGGCTAAGGTGGCTGTTCCTGCGCCTAGAAAGACTCTCCGAGTTATTTTATCGTTCATTGCTGGATTCTTGACAAAGTTATCTTTTTCTATTGTACAGCTATTGAGAATAATTCTTATCTGTGCGAAAAATTATTTGTTGGGCTAGGGCGGTAGATGGGGCAAAATCAAGGCAAAATCAGGGTTTTTGCTTTGATGGGGCTAATAAATCCTCGAATCTATCGCTAGTTAAGTTCAATAAGTCTAAGATGTTACCCTAAGCTCGATCGAGGGTATTGTGGAATGAGAGCATCTCAAAAGCTATTGACAATTAGCCAATTTTGTGATCAGTTTGTTTCTGGGTAAGCAACCCACATAAAGTTCATTTTGTCAAGGATTGTTAAGATGCTCTTAACATGGATCAGAGAAGAGAAATTGACCACTTAACACTGTCTATCAAAAACTATCGATAGATGGTAAAATATACAATTAGCATTGTCTGTAAATAAGAACAACAGATGGATATTGAATCAACTAAAGTTACTCCCGAAGAAATTGCCCAGTTTCGCGCTGAATTGGTAGATAATCCAAGTGCGATCGCCGCTTTGGATGCGATTGAAGAATGCGAAGGTTATCTTGAGGATGCTGTACCTTTACTGCTAATGCGAGAAACTGGTACAGAACCAGATAGATCTATCGGCGATTTACTCAAAAAATGTCGCCAATTTATCTGTCAAGAAGAAGTTAGAGAAGGCTTACAATCGGGTATGATTGCACCTTTTATAGAACCGATTTCTGTGAGTGCTGGTATTCCTGTTGGTGTAGCGACAGCTATCGGTATTTGTGCTTTTAAGTTGGGTATGAAAAAGGTTTGTGCTAATCCTGAAACTTAAATCCCTGTAGCGATAAAACCTGCCCAGTAATAAGGACTTATAAAAGGATGTGGTTTGCGCTGTTTTATTTGTTTCAATGATTGTTCATATCGTAGGCGTTGTCCTGGTCGCAGTTGGGCAAGATGTTTGTCTATTTGTGGCTGATATTGCTCCAGAAATTTGTCTAATGACTCAATAGTTAAATTCTGTAACCAGTTTTGAGCTTGTTTTAAAGCAACTGGTACAGAAACTTGCTGATTCTCATCAAATAAAATCTCATATAATTTAATCATCAAGAAGGAGGTTGACAGGTCATCAACTGTCCATAAACTACTAACAACGCTGGGACTTCCTGCAAACAGAAAACCACTGGGTAAACCGATATATTCATCACTGATAGAGTTTAAATCAATCAAGCCAGTTTCGCAAGCGGAAAGGGTGACAAGGCGACATTTATTCATATTCAAGCGCAGTTCAAAGATTTCGCCTAATGTTAGGGGTTCCTCATTGGCTAATAATAAGGCGGATTCTAGGGGATTAGCTGGGTTAAAGCTTCCATGACAGGAGAAGTGATAACAGTGGTTATCTGAGGATTTAAGATGGGGAAGAACAGCGTTTTTAGTGGCGTTATCTTTAGCGATAACTTGAGGTTCAGTAAAGAAAGTTGAGAGGATATTAACTTCTAAGTCGGTGTAAAATAAGTCCTTGGTGGGGTTTTGAATGGCGAAAAGTTTATTAAAGTCGGAATGGTGAGAAGTTTGGGAGATTTTTTGCAAGATTTGACAACTGGGGGCATATTGTACACCCTTTGGAAATAAATCTTGTAATTCTGATCTCCCCGTTACCGACTCCCCACTTTTTAAGGAGAGTTGGGGGGGATCAACAGGTAAGGCGTGTAAGGGTAAGATATGCAGAAACAAATGGGGGATAATAATTAAGCGTTGACAAGTATCGGGAATGAGGGCAAGAATATCATTAATATGCAGAATATCAGCAAGGGTCTTCAGTAAGTTAGGAATTTGCTTTTTCCACAGATCGTTTATGTTTTTTCTGTAATCATCGTAAAGCTGTAGATAATTGAAGATTGTATCAAATAATTGATTTTGATCATCTTCGGAAGATTGCCAAACTTTAATCTCTACCTCAGCAGACACCACAAAAGCGATTATTTTCTCCCCTGTAATGTACCATTGCAGCAGACAAGTTTCAGCGTCAGTTAAAGCCTGAATCTCTGTAAATGAGATCGGCTCAACTTTTTGAGTAAGGCTAAAGAGAGGATCTTTAATTTCTCTTGCAATAAAATTATCTAAGTCTTGTTGATATTCCTTCAGATAACTGTGATCTTGAACGTAAGGAGTTAAGTTATTACTCTGCATTAGCTTCTGGTTAATGCTTTGATGTTGTAAGCGAATTTGTTCATTAAAAACTTTTTGTTTTAATTCATTTAATTGAGCAATGATTTCTTGACTAACGCCTTGTGGTTGTAGATTTTTTTTGGTGATTAATTCTACCAGGTTACGTCCTTTACTGCGTTCGATATATTCTAATGCCTTCTCAGGCTGATTGAGGTTAAGATGTGCTTGCACAATGCGATGAAACACACCAATGGCATTGGATAAAACCTCTTGACGACTTTGGGGGTTAAGGGCTTCTAGGCGAGCATTTTCTACCGCTTCAATGGCAGTATTATAGGCTTCTGTGGCAGGTTGCCATTGTTTTTGATCGTAGTGTAGTTTAGCTAAATTGCGGGCAGTTAGTAAACAATCTTGGGGAAATGCGTCAAAAGTATAAACTTTTAAGACTTCATTGTAAGTGGCGATCGCCTTTTCTAAATTCTCAGCTTTCTCCCCTCTGATTCTGTCACTGTAAGCATTGGCGAGATTATTCTGGGTCATTGCCCATTTTTCGGGAAATGCGTCAAAAGTATAAACTTTCAAGGCTTCATGGCAAGAAACGATCGCTTTTTCTAAATTATCAGCTTTTTCTCCTTTGATTCTGTCACGGTAAGTAACAGCGAGATTATTCTGTGTCTCTGCCCAATCTTGGGGAAAAGCGTCAAAAGTCGTCACTTTCAAGGCTTCCTGGTAAGCAGTGATCGCCGTTTCTAAATTGTCGGCTTTCTCCCCCCTAATTCTGTTACTGTAAGCATTAGCGAGATTATTCTGTGTCATTGCCCATTTTTGTGGAAATGCGTCAGAAGTATAAACTTTCAAGGCTTCCTGGTAAGCAGCAATCGCCGTTTCTAAATTGTCGGCTTTGTCCCCTCTGATTCTGTCACTGTAAGCATTAGCGAGATCATTCTGTGTCGCTGCCCAATCTTGGGGAAAAGCGTCAAAAGTCCTTACTTTCAAGGCTTCTTGGTAAGCAGTGATCGCTCTTTCTAAATTGTCGGCTTTGTCCCCTCTGATTCTGTTACAGTAAGCAGCGGCAAGATTATGCTGTGTCGCTGCCGATTGTTCGGGAAATGCGTTAAAAGTCCTTACTTTCAAGGCTTCCTGACAAGCGGTAATCGCCCTTTCTAAATTCTCAGCTTTCTCCCCTCTGATTCTGTCACAGTAAGCATTAGCGAGATTATTTTGTGTATCTGCCCATTCTTGGGGAAATGCCTCAAAAGTTCTCACTTTCAAGGCTTCCTGGCAAGCGGTTATCGCTCTTTCTAAATTCTCAGCTTTCTCCCCTCTGATTCTGTTGGTGTAAGCATTGGCGAGATTATTCTGTATCATTGCCCATTGTTGGGGAAATGCGTCAAAAGTATAAACTTTCAAGGCTTTATTCAAAGCAGTGATCATTCTTTCTAAATTGTCAGCTTGATCGCCTCTGATTCTGTTACGGTAAGCAGCAGCGAGATTATTCTGTGTCATTGCCCAATCTTGGGGAAAAGCGTCAAAAGTTCTCACTTTCAAAGCTTCATTGTAAGCAGCAATCGCTCTTTCTAAATTCTCAGCTTTCTCCCCTCTGATTCTGGAATAGTAAGCAATAGCGAGATTATTCTGTGTACTTGCCCAATCTTGGGGAAATGCGTCAAAAGTCCTCACTTTCAAAGCTTCATTGTAAGCGGCGATCGCCCTTTCTAAATTGTCAGCTTTCTCCCCTCTGATTCTGTCGCTGTAAGCATTGGCGAGATTATTCTGTGTCATTGCCCATTCTTGGGGAAAAGCGTCAAAAGTATAAACTTTCAAGGTTTCTTGATAAAGAGCGATCGCCCTTTCTAAATTCTCGGCTTTATCCCCTCTGATTCTGTAAAAGTAAGCAGCAGCGAGATTATGCTGTGTACTTGCCCAATCTTGGGGAAATGCGTCAAAAGTCCTCACTTTCAAAGCTTCATTGTAATTGGTGATCGCTTTTTCTAAATTGTCTGCTTTATCTCCTCTGATTCTGTTACGGTAAGCAGCAGCGAGATTATTCTGTGTCATTGCCCAATCTTGAGGAAAAGCGTCAAAAGTATAAACTTTCAAAGCTTCATTGTAAGCGGCGATTGCTCTTTCTAAATTCTCAGCTTTCTCCCCTCTGATTCTGTCACTGTAAGCAGCAGCGAGATTATTCTGTGTCATTGCCCAATCTTGAGGAAAAGCGTCAAAAGTTAAAACAGTTAAGGCTTTATAGTAAGCGGCGATCGCCCTTTCTAAATTCTCAGCTTTGTTCCCTTTGATTCTGTAAAGGTAAGCAGTAGCAAGATTATTTTGTGTCGTTGCCCAATTTTGGGGAAATGCGTCAAAAGTGAAGATAGTTAAGGCTATTTCATAACCCGTGATGGCAATTTCTTTGTGGGTGGCGATGTCACCGAGAGGAAATTGTTGGATTAAGGCACTGAAATAGAAAATAACAATAGCGATAAAATAGGCTTGTTCTGGCGTGGCTTGCGTTAATGTATTTTTCGCCCAACTGTCTAGGATTTGCGCTAAATTATCATCCAATTTATCAAGATTTTGCGCCCAGAAGGGATAAATAACTTGAGGATTAGGATTTTCAGAGATTTTTTGTAATGTCTCCATTAAAAAATTGAGATAATCTTGTTGGTTAGGTATTTCAATGTCAAGAGTTACTCCTGGTGAAGATTGATATACGGAACGAGAAGCAGATGATTGGTTTAAAGATTCTATTTTTCGTCTAAGTGGAGGAAAGATTAACATTAAAATTTTCAAAGGAATACCAATAAAAATAATAGACAAGAGAATTATAAAACTTCTCAAAAGTCTGCCTAAGAGTCGTAAAATCATTGAGAGTAATCGCATTTACTTATCTCCTATCTTTATTGATATTGCATCACAGGGATGATAGCCGAAAAAAATCCTAGTCAATCAAACAATCAAAAAAAATCATAGTTTAGACGGTATTGGGTGCGTTGTTCATTCATAGCGTGGTAGATGGTGGCGGTTAATTCAGTTATAAGCGATTCATCGGCGATCATCAAGAGTTGGGGATTGGTGGTAAGATTGTCAGAAAAGCGATCGCACTGTATAATCTTGATTAATACATAAGCTAATTCTACTCACTTGAACTAAATCATCATGAATCAAAAACCGTACCAAGTAGAAGCATTTTGGGATCGAGAGGCGCAAGTGTGGGTAGCAGAGAGTGAAGATGTTCCGGGATTAGTCACCGAAGCTGATACCATCGAAGCTTTAACAGCTAAATTACGACAGATGATTCCAGAATTATTACAACTCAATCATCTAATTACTATTGAACCTCAAGCAGCGATAACTTTTGAACTAATTAGTCATCGTCAAGAATCAATTGAGTGCGCTGTTTAGATGGCTACTTCTTTAACACCTGCATTAAAAAAAATGCTCTCAGCAGCCGGATGTTATTTTGAACGTCAAGGTAAAGGAGATCATGAAATTTGGTATAGTCCTCTGACAGAAAGAAGATTTGTAGTTGATAATACTATTAAATCACGCCATACTGCTAATGCAGTTTTGAAACAAGCCGGATTATCCAAAGCCTTTTGAAATCTGTAGAATCCTCATCCATATATAAGCTAATTCTACTCATAAGAAGGAGAATAATGTAATGCTTCAAGGCGATCTGCTTCGGCGGCTTCGGCTATAGTTTCTGATTCTATTGTTTCTTTGTTAGTATGATAGTAAGTCAAAGCGGCATAAACTTGTGCCAAAGAAAGATGAGGAATTTCATCGGCAATTTCTTCAGGGCTATATCCTAATTTATACCAGATTACTATTCTTCGTACAGTAACAGCAGTTCCTGCGATAATAGGACAACCCCCGTGAATTTTGGGATCGCTTTTTATGAAAGTGCCAATATTGATCTCTGTTAACATAACTTTCTCCGATTCAGTTTCAACTAATTAAACTACATAGGATTCTATGCTTTTATCACCATTCTAGCATAGCCTAAGCATTGGTCGGGGTAGGGGATTTAATGGGGAGATTATCAGAATTGTATCACAGGGATAATAGCCGAAAAAAATCCTAATCAATCAAATAATCAAAAAAAATCATAATTTAGACAGGATTGGATTATTAACTTATAACCGCTCAAACTCATCAACGCTTAACCCCGCTTGCCTTAAAATACTGGTAATCGTCCCAATTGTTACCTCTTTATATTTAGGAACAATCGCTGTGCGTTTTCCTTCAGAGGTATCCTTAGCAAACTTAACATGACTTCCCTTTTGACTCACCACTTCAAACCCTGCCGCCTCTAATTTTCGTTTAATTTCACGATAAGATAAAGGCTTAAGCGGCATTAATTTCTACCTCTATTTTTTGCAATTGAGGAATCACTGTTGCATAAGGCGGTTCAAAGTGTAATTCCAAAGCTTCTTGAAGATTTATTAACGCCTCAGTTTCCGTTTCTCCTTGACTTGCCACATCAACCTCTAAACATTGAGCCACAAACCAATTACCCTCTTGAAAAACTCTGGCTGTGAATGCCTGTTTCATCTTAAATTTTCCCCTTTAATATTCTATTATTGTATATCTTATCTCAAGTGCTTATCAACGATTGCGCCTTATTTTCCCTTCCTGCATTCCCTAATTCTTGCGCTACCGCTACCATTACCTGTACCAACCTCTCATCCAGCAATTCCTGATTTTTCTGTAAGATTTGGGATTCATCACCTTCATTGCAAGATAATAGCTGATTAATCAGGTTTAGGTATAGGGGCGAAGCATTCGGATAAAAAATCTAGGGTTTTAGCGATAGGTGATGCCCAAATAGATAGTCAACAGTTTAGTTGAAACCCGATTAAATTTTCGATCGCTTTGACTAAATCTTGATTAGTCCAATTCTGGTACAGATGAGCAGCGATCGCACATCCCCCCGCACCGACTCCCTCTTTGACGAAACCTTCTTCATAGGCTTGCAAAACTGGGTATTTAGAGGCGGAAAAGTTTAATTGCGTGGCTAATAGGGGTATTTTTCCGATCAGGCGGGCTAATCCCACCGTATCCCCCGTTTTATCTTCCGCTACCCAGCGAGTTGTGCCGACGATGATATTTTCCCAGTTAACGGGATAGGCATATTTAGCCACTAGAGCTTGAATTAGGGCAGAAACGGCTAACATTTGGGTTCCCCCAGCAAGAAGTACCCCACCCTGTCCACTAGCGGCGATGGCCATGCCAGCGACGAAAATCTGCTGAGGATCGCCTAGTGCGGCAATTACCTCAAAAGGATCAAAAAATTCTTTTCCAGCTAATCCCTGCTCAACTATTGCCTGTTTCTGAGCATGATTGCACTGGGGATGGCTGCTGTTAACTTTGCCGTTGGCTCGATAACCCAATCCGGTGAGGATGGCGAGGGCGGTGGTGGTGCCACCCACCACACATTCGCCGATAATTAGATAACTAGACTCGCGGGCTAATTTTTCTCCCCAGGTTAGTCCTTGGGCGAACAGGTGTTTTACTATGGTCAGGTCTAGGGCGCGGCCGGTGGAGAGACAACGGGCCGGTTGTCCCCCCAGTTCGATATAATCGACGGCCGGGGGCAAGGGTAAACCGGCGTTAAAAATCCGGACGGGAATAGCTAATTTTTCCACCACAGCGCGGGTAATATAGGCAGGGGAGGCTCCCACCGTGAGGGGGGGTAAGGGATAACGGGGATGGGGTGAAACTCCTTTAACGATAAATTCGGCATCGGCGATCGCTGTATATTTTCTATCTTCCGGGGTAGCGCCAGCGGTGGAGATTCTGGGGATTAATCCCGTCTCGGTAAAGCCTAAAACTAGGGCAAATATCGGAGAAGATTTTTGATGGCGCTCTAACCAATTTTGCCCCTGTTCGATTTCCGTGTAAATTTTAATCATCTGTTGACTTGACTAGGGTTTGCTGAATAAATAAGTAGTCGTGCAAAATTAATTTCCCAGTGAAGATAGGCAAGAGGCAATAGGCAAGAGGCAAAAGCTTCATCGAAATGTGTAATTAATTTTGCTTAGGTACTTATAAAAACTTTGTTGGATAATGTCTTTAGGCTTTTTTGAGATCAAAAAGTGCTGGCCCTATGATCGGGGGGAAAATTCAGGCACTTTTTCCCTGAAAATGGATAAAGACCCACTTCCCACTTCATAATTCATAATTCATAATTCATAATTTATAATTCATAATTCAGCAAACCCTAATTATGTCTCTCCTGTCTTCTACAATTATCGATAATTGGCGACGTTTTTACCGAGATCCCCTGGCGGTAATAGGAGCGATCGCATTAATGATAATTATTTTTGCTGTCCTATTCGGTCCGATTTTTTATCGGGTCCCCATCGATACCATTGATTTTAGTCAAACCACTGCTCCCCCTAGTTTAAAACATCTTTTCGGGACTAATGATCTGGGACAGGATCAATTGGCGAGGATTTTGGTGGGAGGTCGAATTTCCCTCGCGGTGGGCATTGCTGCTATGATGGTGGCGATGATTTTGGGGACGGCGATCGGGGCTATTTCCGGGTTTTACGGGGGGGCGATCGATGGCTTATTGATGCGATTAACGGATTTATTTCTATCTTTGCCCCAATTACCCCTACTTTTGCTGATTGTCTATCTATTTCGCGATAGTATCAAAAAAATCGCTGGACCAGAAACGGGTATTTTTATCCTCGTGGTTTTGGTGATCGGGGGTTTAAATTGGATGTCGGTGGCGCGATTGGTGCGGGGAAATTTCTTAAAATTACGGGAGATGGAATTTATCTCGGCTGCAAAAGCTTTGGGGGCCACTCCTTGGCGTTTGATCTGGGTGCATTTATTACCTAACGTTTTGGGAATGATTATCGTGGCGGCCACTTTAGCGGTGGGTAATGCGATTATTACCGAGTCAACCCTGAGTTTTTTGGGTTTGGGTTTCCCCCCCGATGTGCCGACTTGGGGACAAATGTTATTTAAAGCTAAAGATTACTTGACAACTGCCCCCCACTTGGTCATTTTTCCCGCTCTGGCTATCGTGATCACGGTGTTAAGTATTAATTTTATCGGTGATGGTTTACGCGATGTCTTTGATCCTAATGTTTGAGGAACTGTGGAACTGGATAATTGCCGAAAAGTACCCAGAACCTCTATGATAATTAGTAGCGATGGTGAGGAAATAAATACTGTGAGTAGCGTAACTGTCATTAGCGATCAGAAGTTTGACCAAGAGGTTTTTGGGGTCGAAAAACCCGTTTTAGTCTATTTTTGGGCGAGTTGGTGCGGTCCGTGTCGTCTGGTATCCCCCTCGATCGATTGGGTGGCCAAAACCTACGACGAACGGCTAAAAGTAGTTAAACTAGAAATAGACCCTAACCCCGACTCGGTGGCTAAATATAAGGTGGAAGGTGTTCCCGCTTTACGCATCTTTAAAGATAAAAAACTTATTGCCAGTCATGAAGGGGCGATCGGCAAACAACAATTACAATCTTTTATCGATACCTATATCAGCTAATTAGGTATCCGTGGTTATGAGTAACTTAACCCTAGCACACCGCTTACAGGCACTACAATCCAACGTTTTTGCCGATATGGATCGGGCAAAAGCTGCCAGTAGAGAAGCGGGTAATACCATTATCGATCTTTCGCTCGGTTCCTCCGATCTTGGGGCTGCTCCCCACGTTGTCGATGCTATTGAGCGATCTCTCCACGATCCTCAGACGCACGGCTATTTACTCCATAATGGGACCAGAGACTTCCGCATAACTGCCGCTAACTGGTATAGCGATCGCTTTGGTGTACCCATCGATCCAGAAACGGAGGTTTTACCCCTGATTGGTTCTCAGGAAGGCACGGCCCATCTACCTTTGGCCCTTCTCAATCCCGGAGATTTTGCCCTACTCCTCGATCCGGGTTATCCCTCCCATTTAGGCGGTGTTGCCCTTGCCGGCGGTCAAATCTACGGGATGCCAATTTTGGCAAAAAATGACTTTCTGCCAGTTTTAGAGGACATTCCTGACCTAGTGCTGGCACAATCGAAGCTGATGGTCTTGAGTTATCCCCATAATCCCACCACAGCGATCGCACCTTTGGCATTTTTCCAAAAAGCGGTTGATTTTTGCCGTCAGCATAATTTAGTCTTAATCCACGATTTTCCCTATCTAGACATCTTTTTTGAGGGAACATCGCCCCCACCGTCAATTTTACAGGCCGATCGAGCTAAAACTAATTCGATCGAGTTTTTTACCTTTTCCAAGTCCTATAATATGGGCGGTTTTCGCATCGGTTTCGCCATTGGCAACCCGCAGTTAATTATGGCTTTGCGACAGATTAAAGCTATGGTTGATTTTAATCAGTATTTGGGCATTCTTAACGGTGCGATCGCCGCTTTAACTGGTAATCAAGATTCGGTCAAAGAAACCGTCGCTATCTTCCAAAAACGCCGGGATGTGTTTATTAATGCCCTAAATCGCATCGGTTGGCCAGTTGCCACTCCGGCCGCTACTATGTACGTTTGGGCGAAAATTCCCCCCAGTTGGCCGGGTAATTCCGTCGATTTTTGTCGGCAATTGGTGGCCCAAACTGGTGTCGCTGTTTCCCCGGGTTCCGGTTTTGGTAAGGGTGGTGAGGGGTATGTGCGTTTTGCCTTAGTTCACGATCCCGATATTCTAGAGGCTGCCGTGGAGAAAATTGGGGCTTTTTTGGGATAAGACCGATGTTTAACCTGAGTTTGGCCTAAAGTGAAACCCTGATTTTACCCTGGGTTTCTGGCTTTAATACTATCTTTCAACGGTCAAAACTGACAATTAAAAGTAGCTTTAGGGCGTAAAGAAGCGTAATTAGTGAATTTTTGCCCCAAAAATCTCACACCTTTGGAAAAAGTCCTTGACAATTACTAGAAGAAGGAATAGGTTACAAACAGTTTAATTTTATAAAGTCTTATGTCATTAGCCCAACTTATCAATCATGGGGGGGGGAGAAGCAGAGCTTATCAAAGGCTCTGCTCAAATCCTTTTCCCTAGTCACGGCCACTGCGATCGGATGTATTAGTATCGCCAGCAGTGCCACTGCAGCCAGTTTTTCTTTTTCCTTCGCTTTCGGTAGCTCCGGTTCGGGGAACGGTCAGTTCAGTTTCCCCTCCGGTATCGCGGTCGGTAGCGGTGGTAATATCTATGTAGCCGATACGAACAACAATCGCGTACAGGTATTCAACTCCGGTGGTGTCTTCCAGTCCACTTTCGGTAGCTTCGGTACGGGGAACGGTCAGTTCAGTTTCCCCCAAGGTATCGCCGTCGGTAGCGGTGGTAATATCTATGTAGCCGATTCGTTGAACGACCGCGTACAGGTATTCAACTCCGGTGGTGTCTTCCAGTCCACTTTCGGTAGCTCCGGTACGGGGAACGGTCAGTTCAGTTTACCCACCGGTATCGCCGTCGGTAGCGGTGGTAATATCTATGTAGCCGATACGGGCAACGACCGCGTACAGGTATTCAGTCCGATGAGTCCTCCGCCAGTGTCCACGCCCGAACCTTCTGGTGTTATCGGATTAGGCATACTAGGTGGTGGTTTAGTGGTGCTTCGCCTCGCTAAACGTCGTTAATCGGTGTGGGGTGGGGAGACGGTCGGAAATTTTCCTAATTCCCCACTCTTTGCGGTTAAAAGCTTTAATTGTCCTTCTGTCTTTGTAATTGATGGATAGTTACGGGGGATAAATCGGTAAATTGGCCGATTTCTGCGATAGAAAAGCCAGCAGATAGCATTTTTAGGGCAATTTGTCGAGCTTTTTCTTCTTTACCCTCCTCTTTGCCTTCCTCTTTGCCTTCCTCTCTGCCTTCCTCTCTGCCTTCCTCTAAAATATCTTGATAGATGACGGATTCTCTCATAATGTCACTCCGAAGGATTTTTTTAATCGTCTCTCGATTGTAATTCCTCGATCAAGTCGGGGGATAAATCGGTAAATTGGGCGATTTCTGGGATAGAAAAACCAGCAGATAGCATTTTTAGGGCAATTTGTCGAGCTTTTTCTTCTTTACCCGCTTGCAAGCCTTTTTGTAGTCCCTTTTCCTCGCCTTCCTCTAAAATATCTTGATAGATGACGGATTCTCTCATAATGTCACTCCGAAGGATTTTTTTAATCGTCTCTCGATTTAATACTAACCCGGCGAGAATACTGGTAGCAGCAGCGAGATTGCTTTGCACCTGTTTTTGGGAGATAGTTTCTAAAGAACGGGACACCTGACTTAACACCTGTTCGGGGTCATCAGTATTGCTGAGGACGGCAAAGGGTAATAAACCGGGATGATGGAAAAATTGTGGTGTATTTTCTTCCCAAAGACGGATGACTTGGAAGGAATGAAAGGTTTCCCCCAGACGGAAGGTATTTTCTTGTACTAGGGGAGAGTCACTGCGTCGTAGATAAATTACCACTTGACGCATTTGTTTTTGGGGATGACGACGATAGACGCGAATGCGATAATCGAGCATTCGGAAAGGAATCTTGGAGTCGGGGTCGGTTTGAAATTCGGTATGGAGAATTAATTGCTCTGACTGCAAAAAAATCAGAGAATCGGCACGAATGGGGTCTAATTGTAATTCCGTCGGGTCGAGGACGGTTAAGGAGAGGGGAGAACCCAATAACCAAGTGGCTAGATCATCGGAGAAGTTTTCGGCAATAAATTTACAAATATTATCAAACATCGTGAGCGTTTTGTCTTTGTAATTGCTCGATTGCGTTGGGGGATAAATCAGTAAATCGGGCGATTTCTGGGATAGAAAAACCAGCAGATAGCATTTTTAGGGCAATTTGTCGAGATTTCTCTTCTTTACCCTTTTCCTCTCCTTCCTCTAAAGCTTCTTGATAGACTTTAGTTTCTCTTAAATCACTTAAACTAAACATTTTTTCTATCTCCTTACGGTTTAATTTGGGCAATTTATAAATGAGAATTGTCTCGATTAATTCTAGAATGTCCTCTCTTTTTAAAGACTCCTGGAATTGTTGTCTAACCTGTCGAATCAGTTCTTTTCCCTGTGCTAAGGTGTTTGGTTCCGATTCTACAATTAATTGTAACACTTTTACCCCCAGAGAATCCCCCTCATCTAACTGATTTAGATAATAACAGTTAACCCGGCCTGACTCAAAGAATTCTTGATAACGAGATTTGGGACTGTTTTCAATTTCCCGATGAGGATAAATGATCACCCCTTGCCAATTCTCTCACTCTGGTGAAAATAGAGAAATATTTCACTAAAAAAGCGGGAGTAAAACCGTTCATCTTTTTGAAATTGTACCTCAACAAAGTAAATCGGATCATTAAGGTTATCGGGAAGAAAGACCCCATCTAAACGAAAAGCGAGTTGTTTAACTTCTACGGAGGAAAATTGATAATGATTGACGGTTTCCGGGGGAAGATTGAGCAAGTCAAAGAAACTTTCAGGAAAAGTCTCAAAGAGACGATAGAAAATACTGTCCGTTTTCACTCAATTTTGTCCCTCAATGACTTGTGGTACTTGTTCAATCTCTAAGTCTAAAGCTTGGGCAATTTGTTCTCTAGTTAATCCTATTAATTTAACCATTGGTGCAAATCTTCCAAATCCGAAAAGTCCAATAAAGCAAGAGCTAAATTATCCAGTTGATTAGGATTTAACTGTTTAATTTTTTGTTCTAACTTTAAAGTAATAGAACCTAGTTTTAAGTTTAGCTGACGCAAAATTAGGCTTTTTTTAGCGGATAATTCTCCTTCCTCTCTGCCTTCTTCTCTACCTTCCTCCAAAGCTTCTTGATACACTTTAGTTTCTCTTAGATCACTTAAACTAAACATTTTTTCTATCTCCTTACGGTTTAATTTGGGCAATTTATAAATGAGAATTGTCTCAATTAATTCGAGAATGTCCTCTCTTTTTAAAGACTCCTGGAATTGTTGTCTAACTTGTTGAATCAGTTCTTTTCCCTGTGCTAAGGTGTTTGGTTCCGATTCTACAATTAATTGTAACACTTTTACCCCCAGAGAATCCCCCTCATCTAACTGATTTAGATAATAACAGTTAACCCGGCCTGACTCAAAGAATTCTTGATAACGAGATTTGGGACTGTTTTCAATTTCCCGATGAGGATAAATGATCACCCCTTGCCAATTCTGGCTTAATTTGCTTTGATGAAAATAGAGAAATATTTCACTAAAAAAGCGCGAGTAAAACCGTTCATCTTTTTGAAATTGTACCTCAACAAAGTAAATCGGATCATTCAGGTTATCGGGAAGAAAGACCCCATCTAAACGAAAAGCGAGTTGTTTAACTTCTACGGAGGAAAATTGATAATGATTGACGGTTTCCGGGGGAAGATTGAGCAAGTCAAAGAAACTTTCAGGAAAAGTCTCAAAGAGACGATAGAAAATACTGTCCGTTTTCACTCAATTTTGTCCCTCAATGACTTGTTGTACTCGTTCAATATCTAAGTCTAAAGCTTGGGCAATTTGTTCTCTAGTTAATCCTAAGACCAATAAACGGGGAACAGAAAAACCAGCAAAAAGCATTTTTAGGGCAATTTGTCGAGATTTCTCTTCTTTGCCCTTTTCCTCTCTTTTCTCTAAAATATCTCGATGTTAGAGGATTTTTTCTAAACCGTAAACGAGGGATTGCAGCTGAGTAACTTTGCGGATAGATAGGAGAACCCCCGGCATATAACAGGAGCGATCGCTGGTATCATGACGAAGGGTATAGATTTCCCCAGGGGAACCGAAAATGACTTCCTGGTGGGCAATTAAACCGGGTAAACGCACGCTATGAATACGGATGTTCTCAGCAGTTAAACCGCCTCTAGCGCCGGGGATGGTTTCTTTTTCGGAAACTTGGGCAGGATTAAAGGTTTTACCCAATTCTGCCAGTAATTCGGCGGTTTTAATCGCTGTGCCACTGGGTGCGTCTGCTTTTTGATTGTGATGCAGTTCGATAATTTCTACATGGTCAAAGTAGCGAGATGCTTGCACGGCAGCCTGTTGCAGTAAAACCATGCCAATGGAAAAATTGGGGATAACTAAACAGCCAGTGCTGGCTTTTTCGGCAAATTCGGCTAAATCTTGCAGTTGTGCCGCCGATAATCCCGTAGTTCCCACCACGGGACGCACTCCATAGGCAATCGCACTGCGGGTATTGTCATAAACACCGTCGGGATGGGTAAAATCCACCATCACCCCCTGCACTTTTTCCTGAGTTGCCAGGACTAAAACACTCTGTAAATCGTCGAGAATCGGCACTTCTAGGGGTTCACAACCGGCCACTTCTCCCACATCCCGACCTCGAAAAGCTGGATTTCGATCCACTGCACCCACTAAGATCATATCGTCGGCACGAGCAACGGCTTTAATGGCTTCCCGTCCCATTTTGCCGGCTGCACCGTTGACAACTACGGGAATCGGGTTTCTATTTTCGGTCATAGTTAATTATTCTCCTTAATATATGGCGATTATAGATTGTAAATGGGTAATAACGTTTTTTAGGGAAAAAAATCAAGATATAAATACTGCCCTAACACACCAAAAAAAACTTTTTGATGTGTTACCCTTGGTCAACCCACTATTTATAATAAAGCCATTTCTCCCACCACTTCCAAGCGGGTATAACTGCCGATTTTGAGGAATTTTTCCGAGAGAGATTCGGCCACATTGGGAGTAATCCAGCCTAACTGTTTGAGAATTTGCAAAGCGGCGGCATATTTAGCCCGTTTGGAACCATCTAGGGCTTTAATTGCTAATCCTAAACCCTCACCGACGCGCCCAATACATTGAATCCCTTCGGCCCCAGCTTTACTGACGATTTCCCCTTGGCTAACCTGCATTAATTCCGTATCAAAAGCCCCTTCTCCGGCTACCATGCGGGGATGATAGGTCATCGCCCGGACGATTCTTTCTAAGTCTAAACGGTTGCCAGAGGCTAACTGGGCGTAGAGATGGGCCATTTGCCCCAACTGCATTGAATAGGTGGGCGCACCGCAGTCATCGTGGGCGCTGATTAATTCATCTCCCGGCATTCCCAATAATTCGGCAATTTTGCTTAAAATTAGCTTCTGTATCTGACTAGAACGCCGCAGATAGGTATTTAATGGCCAGCCCCGCTGTTGACACACCGCTAACATCCCGGCGTGTTTGCCAGAACAATTGTACTGCAAGCGACTGCGTTTACCGGACGGGAGGGGACATTGCAGGGCATTGGGATCGATATCGGCACGCCAGAGAATATTAAAGACTTGACGGGCGTGTTCCACTGTGCCTTGGTGAGAACTACAGATAATGGCTAGATCCTTATCGTTGAGATCGTAGCGTTCGAGGGTGCCGGTACTGATGACAGCCAGTGCTTGAAAAGGTTTTAGGGCCGAACGAATAAAGGCGCTAGTTTCGGCGCTGCCGGCGGTGGATAATACCCGGCCGCGGTCATCGCAAATAGCGGCCTCGACATTATGGACCGATTCAATAATACCTTCCCGGAGGAGATGAATTTCTAAGCGGTGGGTTGGTGTACGTTTTACCCTATTCATTCAGATTGGTTGCGGTTAGTGAGTGAAAAATAGCCAGAAAAGACCACTGATAGCGACAATTGCCCCTAGAATCAGGGCAGTTTTTTGTAAACGCTGGAGAATGGGCTGGATTTGATAGGAGACGATTAAACGATCGCGGGTTAAAATAGCGGCGGTTTTTGTCCAGATTTGGCCATCATACCAGCCGGACTCCTCATAAAATACTTTCTCCGATTGCAAGCGATCGTAAACGTAAATCCAGCCTAGATACAAGCGCAATAACACCAATCCTACCAAAATTGTCGAGCCAAAAATCCCCGCACAGAAAAAGAGAAAAGGGGCTTTTTTGAGGGGAAAACTAGCGGCGGCAATCGGTCCGACAACTAACCATGTCCACAACCATAACCAGAGAATTTTTTTTGTATAAGAGGCTACATCTAGCGTCGCCCAACGAAAAAACCAAGATTCTTTTAATTGTTCGTACTCGTTAACCGGTTGCTGTTCTTCCGGGACGGGACAGAAATCAAGGGAGGATTTCATGGATTCTACTCCTCTAAATGGTCGCTAGGTAGAGGAATCCGTTGAGCATGACCCCAAAATGCTTCTAAATTATAAAATTCTCGCTCTTTTGGTAAAAAGATATGGACAATGATATCGCCATAATCCATCAGGATCCAGCTACCTTCGCTTTTTCCTTCCACTTGTCGGGGGGATTGTTGCCATTCTAGTTCCATAGCAGCTTCGATCGCATCCTCGATCGCTCGCACTTGAGTGGTAGAATAGCCGGTAATAATCAGAAAATAATCGGTTAAATAACAGATATCGGCGACTTTCAGGAGGGCGATGTCCCCTGCTTTCTTGTCCTCGGCAGCGGTAACAATTGTCTCTAGAAATTGTTCGGTCTTGAGATTTTCGGCGACGGGGGTAATAATTCCAGTGGGATTGGTCATTCAGTTTGTGGTCATCCTTTGGCTAAGGTGGTTGTAAGGGAGTCTTGAGATTATGTTAATCAATGGTTTTAGTTTTTGTTGGTTGTTCTTTAACAATTTGTAACGCCCAGTTGCGGGTTAGCACGGTGCGGGGATGAATGGGACAATGGCTACTTAAAAGATATTTTAGGGAATAATCGCAGGTTTGTTGAAGGCTTTTATGGAGATTTTGATAGCTGAGTTGTCGTAGGGCGTTTAATTCGGGTGTATCGCCGCGATTGGGTTCCAAGGCATCGGCAATAAAGACTATACAGCTAAGATCGCTCATATTGGGTTGACCGAGGGTATGATTGCGAATTGCTTCGAGAATTTCCTCATCGGTAACGTTAAATTCTTTTTGGGCGACAATTGCACTCACGTCGGCGTGGAGTAAGTGGGGATGGGATAAACAGATATTATCCACCTCTATTCCCGCCGATTCTGCCATTTTTAGCAGTTTTTTGGGCTTGAAAAATTTAGCCAGATCGTGCATTAGCCCCGCTTGCCCTGCTTGGACGGGATCGAGATCGTGATGACGAGCTAAATCAATACACATGGTCTCTACACCGAGAATATGTCGCAGACGGTGTTCGTTGACGTTTTCTTTTAACCAGTCGATAACTTGCTGTCGCATCTTTTTTTTGCCCTTGTGGAACCCCAAAACGATTGTAACAATTACTATACAATTTTGCCTATCGCTCCCGGGTTCGATCTTTACCAATCATCCTCGCGACTAGCTTCTAAAACTTCTTCTTGCTGCCAATCATCCTGAAAAGGTTGTACCACTTTACCGATCGCATCGGCCACAAAAGACTTAATAAATTCTTCCTTGCGACTAAGTTGAAATTGTCTTTGTACCACCTCTGTCATACCACCATCACCCCAGTCTTGATCGTGACGGAAATATTCAATAAAACTTTTGCCAGCAATGCGGGTTAAATAGGCGGCACTGACCCCTTGAATTGCCTTACCGACTATATAGGTAGTAAAGTTTAATTGTAGGATTCTGGCTAATAATTCTACCGCTCCTTTTACCACTCCCAAACTAACTAGAGTTTTGCCTAAAGATAGAGCCAATTCCTTGCCTCGATCGCTGTTAATTTCACAGCCATAAACTTGACCAATTTCCCTGACCATTTGAGCATTAACTGCCGCCGTTGCTAACAGATCGAACACTGGTAAGGGAGTCACGGCAATCACTCCCGCGCCAATCCACTGATAGCGATCGATAATTTTATCAGCTTGGCGACGACGTTGGCGATCGATAATTTTCCTAGCTTCTTCTCCTAATCTTTGGGATTGTAAGAGGATATTATCCGCCACTAAATCCTCCCCTTCGGCCCGTAAAACTGAAGCCAAACGTTTAATTAAAGCTAAAATATCTGGTTCTGGTGTGATCATTTGTCCACCAGTTAACTGTACTGGTTGGGGATTAGCGGCGACGGCAATAATATCGGCGGAAAGAATCACTCCTTTTAGACGTTCTCGTAATTGTTTTAAAATAATGTCTCGATCTTCATCGCTATAGAGATCGATTTTATTAAAGACTAAGAGAGAACGTTTACCAATATCAATTAAACGCAATAAAGGGGCGTATTCCGATTGTCGAATATCGTTATCAATGACAAATAAAAGTAAATCTGCTTCCGTGGCTAATTGTCGCGCTAACTGTTCCCTTTGACCTCCAGCTGCACCAATTTCGAGAATGCCGGGGGTATCAGTAATTTGAATTTCCCGATTCACACCTTTCATTTTTAAACTATAGGTTTCCCCTTTTTCCGTGGTTCCCATGGTTGCCTCCACATTGCCCACCATTTGACCGATGAGGGCGTTAATTAGGGAGGTTTTTCCCGCCGATCCTGTGCCAAAAACAATGATTTTAACTTCTTTTCTGACTAAACTTCGCTCAATTTCTTGGGAACGCTTAATAAAAACCTGTTGGGTTACTTTATCTTGAATTTGCTCCACTTGTTGCCGGATAGCTTTTAAGGTTTCCCCAGCGGCCTCGGTTTTTTCTACCGGTAATTTTAGGGGTGGACGGGAGGAAGAACGCAACCCACGGCGACTTTTTTGGCGCTGGGGCAGCAGATAAAAGTAGTACAAAAGAACGTATATAAGCAAGCCCAGCAGTCCGATAATGAGCAAAAGCAGAATATTAGCTAAGATAGGAGCAGTAAAGGCGATCTGGATGTAAAGACGATAGATAGAGTTGACTAACCACAACATTAATCCGAAAATAAAGCTCAGACCAATGATTAAAGTGGCAAGACGGGGTAATTTCATCAGCTTTAACGGTAGGGGATTGCTTGATCTTGATCTTAGTTCTTTGCCGGCCGATTGTCGGTAACTAGAATAGACTATTATCTATAGTCATAATTGTTTTTATTTACCTCGTTGCAGGGATCTCCCTTGCAACGCATTTCCAGAGGTTCTACCTCTTGTATAACCCATCAGGAAACGGAGGGAGACCTTCCCTTGTCTCATTCCTTCTCCCACCTCCCCATTTCATAATTCATAATTCATAATTCATAATTCCCGCTCCTTCAGACCAGAAAAGGGGTAAGATAAGAAGTTTAGTGATAAGATGACCGAATTGTAAGCGGGGACTTGATATGGCAGAAACCCTATTATTTAATGCTTTGCGACAGGCGATCGATGAGGAAATGGGCCGCGACCAGACAGTATTTGTTTTGGGTGAAGATGTGGGTCATTACGGTGGTTCCTACAAAGTTACCAAAGATCTCTACAAAAAATATGGCGATTTAAGGGTTTTAGATACTCCCATCGCTGAAAATAGTTTTACGGGCATGGCAGTGGGGGCAGCCATGACGGGGTTACGTCCGATTATTGAAGGCATGAATATGGGTTTTCTTTTGCTTGCCTTTAACCAAATTGCCAACAATGCCGGGATGTTACGTTATACTTCCGGCGGTAATTTTAAAATCCCCATGGTTATCCGCGGTCCGGGGGGTGTGGGGAGACAATTAGGTGCGGAACATTCCCAACGTTTAGAGGCCTATTTTCACGCGGTACCCGGTCTAAAAATTGTCGCTTGTTCCACTCCCTACAATGCCAAAGGTTTATTAAAATCGGCGATTAGAGATAATAACCCCGTGCTTTTCTTTGAACACGTTCTTCTCTATAATCTCAAGGAAAATTTACCTGATAGCGAGTATCTTTTACCCCTCGATAAAGCGGAAATCGTTCGCAAGGGAGAAGATATAACTATTCTCACCTATTCACGGATGCGTCATCACTGTTTACAGGCATTAAAACAGTTAGAAAAAGATGGCTACGATCCAGAAATTATCGATTTAATTTCCCTGAAACCCTTTGATATGGAGACGATTGCCGCTTCGATTCGCAAGACTCACAGGGTGATTATCGTGGAAGAATGTATGAAAACGGCAGGAATTGCTTCCGAGTTAATTGCTTTAATTAATGAGCAGTTATTCGATGAATTGGATGCCCCAGTGTTACGATTATCTTCCCAAGATATCCCCACACCTTATAACGGTAATCTAGAAAGATTGACGATTATCCAACCTAATCAAATTGTCGAAGCTGTCCAAAAAATGGTCGGCGATCGCATTTAACAAATTCTCCTTTTGATACTGAAGTTATGCAGAGACAAAATTGGTTATTGTTACTGATCATCGGCCTAGTTGTTGCCTCGATCTTTATCCTGATTAAGTTACCCCTACAATTAGGTTTGGACCTGCGCGGTGGTAGTCAATTAACCATTCAGGTTAAACCCACTGAAACCGTGACAACCATTCAACCTAATGATTTAAAAGCCGTACAAAATGTCATTGAAAATCGCGTTAATGCCCTCGGTGTTTCTGAATCATTAGTGCAGACTGTGGACAGTAAAAATCAGGTAATCGTGCAACTACCCGGGGTGACAAATCCCAAAGAAGCTGAGAGAAACCTAAATGTTCAGGCCCAATTAGAATTTCGTCAGCAAAAACAAGGTACAGAAGGAGAATTTCGGGCTGAATATTCAATTTTTCAACAAAAAAAAGCGGAATTAACCGCCCTTAAAGCCGAGAATAAACCCGAAAATGACGCTAAAATTGCCGAACTAGAACAATCTCTCCAGAAATCTAAAGAGGCAATTTTAAATTTATTTGAATCGGTGGACTTAACTGGAAAAAATCTGCAAAATGCCACCATTAGTTCCACCCAAGGCACTAATTGGGAAGTGGCCATTACTTTCGACTCGGAAGGGGGCAGTAAATTTGCCGAACTGACTAAAGCGATCGCGGGTACTGGTCGCAGTATTGGCATTTTCCTCGATAATGAATTAATTAGCGCCCCTGTGGTTGATGTGCAGTTTGCCCAAACGGGAATTACAGGAGGCCGGGCCGTGATTACTGGTAATTTTACCGCCGAAACTGCCAACGATCTAGCGATTCAATTGCGCGGTGGTTCCCTACCTTTCCCTGTCAAAGTGGAAGAAATTCGCACCGTCGGGGCAACTTTAGGCCAGGATAGCATCCGTCGCAGTATCTACGCCGGTTTAGTGGGTTTACTGTTAGTTTTAATCTTCATGGCGGTTTATTACCGTTTACCCGGGATTATCGCCGATATTTCCCTGATTATCTACACTATACTCGCTCTGGGGGCTTTTGCCCTAGTGGGAGTCACCATGACGTTACCCGGTATTGCCGGATTTATCCTCAGTATCGGTATGGCAGTTGATGCAAATGTACTAATTTTTGAGCGTACCCGGGAAGAATTAAGGGCTGGAAAATCCCTATTTCGGGCTGTGGAGTCGGGATTTTATCGGGCTTTTTCCAGTATTCTTGATAGTAATGTCACTACTTTAATCGCCTGTGCTGCCTTATTTTGGTTGGGTTCAGGATTAGTCAAAGGTTTTGCTTTAACTTTAGCCATTGGGGTAACTGTGAGTATGTTTACCGCTTTAACCTGTAGTCGTACTCTCCTGTTAATCACCGTCTTAAACGTCCCCAGCGTCCGTCAAAAACCCCAACTTTTCTGCCCTAATTTACCGACAAACCAATAATCAGTTATCAGTTATCAGTTATCAGTTATCAGTTATCAGTTATCAGTTATCAGTTATCAGTTATCAGTTATCAGTTATCAGATTTGAGTTTTAAGTTAACAGTGTTAATCAGTTATCAGTTGCCAGTTATTCCCCCAGTGATTACTGCTTACTGATAACTGAAAAATCTCCCCACTCCTGACTCCTGACTCCTGACTCCTGACTCCACCAACAAACTTTTTCAGCAAACCCTACTTAATCGATATGGCATTTAACGTTACAAAACAGCGTAATTTTTGGTGGACAGTCTCGTCCCTGCTGACAATTGGTAGTATTTTGGCCATGGTGATTTCTTGGTTCACTATTCAAGCGCCTTTGCGACCGAGTTTAGATTTTGTTGGTGGTACGAGAATTCAGATAGAATTAGCCTGTGCCAAAAAGAATAACTGTGAGAAACCCTTAACTACTGCCGAAGTGCAAGTGATTTTAGACGAGGAGGGATTGGGTAACAGTAGTGTGCAGGTGTTGGATAAATATACTTTATCGGTGCGGACGAAAACCCTCGTAGAAGAACAGAGAACGAAATTACTCGACACCTTAAATGAGAAAATTGGCACCTTTGACCCCGAAACCAGTCAAATCGATACCGTCGGGCCGACCATTGGTCAAGAATTATTTAGGTCAGGATTTTTAGCTTTATTAGTGTCATTTTTTGGCATTGCCGTCTATCTAAGCTTCCGTTTTCAACGGGATTACGCTTTTTTTGCCATTGTCGCCCTGCTGCACGACGTTTTGATCACTGTAGGGGTCTTTGCGGTTTTAGGCTTAATTGCGGGGGTAGAAGTGGATAGTTTATTTTTGGTTTCCCTCTTGACAATTGTGGGTTTTTCTGTTAATGACACAGTGGTAATTTATGATCGCGTGCGGGAAAATTTTGTCAATACCCCCGAATTATCCGTGGATGAAATTGTCGATAATGCGGTGAGTCAAACCCTAACTCGTTCAATTAATACCACCCTGACCACTTTATTGCCTCTGGTGGCGATTTTTCTCTTTGGTGGCAGCACCTTAAAATATTTTGCCCTAGCTTTAATTATCGGTTTCGTAGCTGGGGCCTATTCGAGTATTTTTATCGCTAGTACCCTACTAGCTTGGTGGCGCGGTCGTTCCCATCGACCCACACTCAATTACAGTTAGGATGCCATTGGTGAAGAATCAGTGGTTCTTGGATGGGTCGTGACAGTAATTTCAACCTGTTGATTGAGACGACCCAAAATTGATATCAAACGGTCAATAGTAAAGCGTCCCAAATTAGCACGGCGAATCTGGACAAATTCACTGTGATTAATTCCAGTTCGCACTTGAGCATCGCGGGTTGATAAGTCTTCCTTCTCCAGAACCTTGATAATTTCAGCAGCAAGCACTGCTTTCGCTTGTCGCACGTCCGCATCTACATCGCCAAAATCACGGTACACATTCCCGCTACCTTGTACCAGTTCAAATTGTTCTTCACTCATGAGAGTTCCTCCTTCAATCGCTTGAGCCGTGCTTTGATAACTTCGACTTCTTGCTGTGGTGTTTTGATCCCTTTTGGGGATTTTTTCTGGAAGGCATGAATCACCCAGATAGCCTCACCTAACTGGACAGCATAGATAGTTCGATAGGCATCCCCCTTGAAAGGTAGAGCAATCTCGAACACACCAGAACCAATCCCCTTAAAAGGCTTGGTTAGGGATGATTTTGCCCCTTCTGCTGCAATAGTTAAAGCGTCAAGTACAATTTCTTGGGCTTCCTTGGGAAACTTTTGAAAATCTTTCCGTGCCGCTTTAATCCAAGATATAGGACGGGTATTACGCATTCGCTTATGGTGATATAACTGATACCACCGGTCAACCCCCATTATACCTAAAGACCATCAATTTGATGCTTATCGAGGGTCATAACTCCCTTTATAGGTTGTAAAAATTTGATAACCAGGTAAAACTAAGCTGATACCAGCAAAACTATGTATTGTTCCTGGATAACTTTCTTCTGCATCACTACCCCCCAATCGCCAACAAAAAGAACCCAACCAAATATAAAAGCCTGGAATCAGTGCGTCCATCGAATAGGCAATATCCTTTAACTGAGGGTTAACTCCGTTTGATGATCCCTTTTTTTGGGAAACTTTTATTTTCATTTATTTTCATTTATTTTCATTATTTTAAACTTATTCTCATTTAAGAATGATACCATATTTTTGTTAGCATTGACGATGACAATTATCGCAATGTCCACACTTAAACCCTTTGGCGCAATCGCTAATATGGTAGCGACTGTCTTGATTGTCAAGGGGTAACTCAAAAAACAATCAAGGAGTTGCTGTCGAACCTAAAATCTCAAGCCAGAAAAAAGCGCAGCAAAAACTAAGTCGCTCAGGTTAAACCAAAGCAAGC
>NZ_JADEXY010000003.1 GCF_015206885.1 Microcystis aeruginosa LEGE 91341
GGTCAGGGAGGCCAGGGGGGCAAGGGTTGTCGCTGTTCCCAACCTTTCTGGACAATTCAAACCTGTAGCGGTAGGCCGGGTGATGCCAATTATAGCTGTACCACTAGAGAATTTAGCTGTCAGGATGGTCTGGATGGGGCGACGGGTAATAGTGGTCGTAACGGTCGCGAGGGACGTTTAGGACAGTTAACTTTAATTCAAATCGATCGCCCTTTAACTGCCGATCAACCGAGCGCAACCGTTGCCCTTGCGGAGTTAAAAGAACGGGGTTATATTCTCTCTAAAAATACTTGGGAAACTCGCACTGGCGCAATGTCTTTATTTTCCCCCGGTTCCCTGATCGATGATCAATATCGGATTTTATTAGATCGATCGGAACGTTCTTTTATTTTAATTTGGAATGCCCCCCAAGAGTTTAACCGGTTTGCTAATCAGCGTTTTACTTTAACCCTTGATGATCAAAAGGAAATGAAGGTAACTGTCCCCGGTGAACTCTGGATCGAGGGAACCACTCAAAAACGCAATAATGTTACGGAATTTGTCGTTTATAATGCTGTTTTTGAACGAGATGTCACCCAATTAGAAGCAAAAGGTATTACAGGAAATGGTACTGATTTAAGGCTTTTTCTGGAGGATAAAGCTTCCCAATCGAATTTAATTGGCACTAAATTTAAAGTCCGTTATCGCGTCACTCGTTGGCAAGCAGACGACCTGCAAACCAGTCCCAGAACCGATTTTGTCACTCGCTATGAAGGAGATATGCCTGCTAATTTAGTCCGACAGGACGGCAATCAATTTATTCTAGATATCGGTCAATTACCCTTACCTGTGGAATCTTTGCGATCGGGTACGGGGATAGAAATCGAGTTACTTGCTACTCGTTCTTTTGCTGGTTATTCCAAAGAACAAAAAATCGTCATCCGCGACACGATTAGAGGGGCAAATATACCACGGAGATAAGTCAAAAAAGTCTCCTTCTCCCTTCTCCAGTGCAGTCTTAACCAGTAATTTAAGTAGCTGGTTATAATTAAATTAAAAATGGATTTTAGGTTCGATCCCCCCTGCCCCCCTTGATAAGGGGGGTGCCGATCCCCCCTTAGTCCCCCCTTGATAAGGGGGGTGTCTGACAACTTTTAACGCCTACCTACTTAGATAGTCAACTTACCAAAAGGCTCTAAAATGTCTTGAGAGGAAGACTGGTTCTTCTCTGGGTTTCCCTGGAGAATGTCCCGATCAGCGAAAAAATCAAGGGAAAGATGGGCAGTATTTTAAGTGTGGCGCCGATGATGGATTATACCGATCGCCATTTTCGCTATTTTTTGCGACAAATTAGCCGTCGTCCCCTTCTCTACACGGAAATGATCACGACGATGGCGATTAAACACGGCGATCGCTATAAGTTATTGGGGTTTTCCCTAGCAGAAAAACCTCTAGCTTTGCAGTTAGGGGGTGATGATCCCTATCTTTTGGCAGAATGCGCTAAAATAGCCGAAGATATGGGTTATGACGAGGTAAATCTCAATGTGGGTTGTCCTAGTTCTCGGGTAAAAGAGGGCAATTTCGGCGCTTGTTTGATGGCTAACCCGGAATTAGTCGCTAGGGGAATATCGGCAATGAATCAAGCTGTATCGATTCCCGTGACTGTAAAACAGAGAATTGGCATTGATGATCAGGATAGTTACGAAAATATGGCCAATTTTGTCCGTATTGTCGCGGATGCGGGTTGTCAACGTTTTACCATCCATGCGCGGAAAGCTTGGTTACAGGGATTAAGTCCCAAGGAAAATCGCACCGTCCCCCCCCTGCGTTACGATGATGTTTATCGCCTAAAAAATCAGTTTCCCCATTTGTTTATTGAAATTAATGGCGGTATCATTAATTTAGAACAGGCTAGACAACATTTACAATTAGTAGATGCAGTTATGATCGGTCGGGCAGCCTACGATAATCCCTATTTATTTGCCACAGTCGATCGAGATTTTTATGGGGAATCGGTTACTCCTCCTACCCGGGAAGAAGTAATCAAAAAAATGCTTCCCTACATCAATGAGTGGGTGAGTAAAGGTTATAAATTACACCAAATCAGCAAACATCTTTTACAGCTTTTTGCTGGTCAGCCCGGAACTAAGGCCTGGAAGCGTTATATTAGTGAAAATAGCCATTTTCCTGGGGCCGATTCTGGGGTAATCTGGCAAGCTTTACAGCAGGTAAATTCCCTAAATGATCTGGCTAATTCCCATTGATTTATTTTCTTTTCTATGATTACTCAATCCTCAATTACTGCCGGGGTAAAAAATTCAGCTATGGCGGATTTTGTTTATCAACCTCCCCCGGCAGCTATCACGGCTAAACGTATTTTAATTAAACCTAATTTAGGTTATCCTGTGCCTCCACCGGTAACGGTTAGTCTGCCGGTATTAAGTCAAGTTTTGCGGGGATTGAGAGAGGTAAATCCCACGGCAGAAATCATCTTGGTAGAGGGAGTTTGTTCGGCTATTTCTTTGAGAGAAATTATCGATATTTTGGGGGTAAAATCTATTCTCGATTCTGGAATAACCATTCTTGATGCTGATAGTTTACCCCAGCAAGAATATCCAAATCTTTCTCCTTTTCCTGTCCGTTTTCCCTCGATGTTTGCCCCTAAAATTATCGAAGAAGTGAATTGTCGGATCACGATTGGAACCCTAAAACGCACCCATTTAAAGGATGAACCCCTGATTTCTGCTTCTTTAAAAAATCTCTATGGACTCTTTCCCCGTAGTCATTATAAAGCCCGTAGTCCCAACTCGCGAGGGCAATTACATCGCCCCTCCGTACCGCTAATTTTACAGGATGTTTATTTTTGTATCGGTCATCTTTTTGATGGGGCAGTGGTGGACGCTAATCTCAAATATTTTAGTAGCAATTGGCGACCGGATCGAGGAAAATCTATTCCTCTCGGTCAAGTGTTTTGGGGTGATGATATGATTAGCGTGGATCGCAGTGCTTGTCTGTTAGGTGATGAACCGATGCCAAGTTATTTAGATGCGATCGATTTGCTTCGTTCTCAACTTTTAAACGGAACTAATTAGGGTTAATAATTAGGGTTGGCTGAAATAGGCAAACACTTGTATTAAATAATATCCAGCTTATTATTTATACTGCAAAGCCGTCCGATCCTAGGCTGACATGACGGGATTTCATAGTCAGTAAAAGTATAGGAGATTGGGGATCACCGGAGCGGGGGGGGAACAATCCATAAGGGACTTGCGCTTTGATAATGTACCTTTTGGGCGAACGCAGTTCGCCCCTACATTGTGGACAAAATCCGTTACTGTAGGGGCGCAAAGCTTGCGCCCTCCGATCGATTGGGATATTATTCCCACGCAAGTCCCTAACTGGGTTTTTACGGAAGCGAGCGGGGTGCGTTTGGCATTCTCAAAGATTACCCCATTGTCGAGTGAACTGCTCTTTAGGTTGCCCCAAACCCCCCCTCGGTGAGCGGTTATGCGTCTATCCAGATGCTGCCGTCTTCGATGCGAAGGGGATAAACTGGTAAAGCTTGGGGTTGAGAAACTGCCGCCATCGCTTTGTTAACCACAGGGGGCCAGGTAATCCAATCTTTGACAGCACCGCTACAGAGATCAAACGAACTACGATGCCAGGGACAAACGATCGCGCCGTCCTCGGTAATTTTGCCCTTCGTCATCGATAATTTTAAATGGGGACAACGATTACCGACGGCGTGGAATTGACCGTTATTGTTAATCAAAAGAATGGAATTTTCCCCCACTTTTACCACTTGACGGGCGCCGGGGGCAAGGGAATCTACAGATAATACTTTTGTCCAACTCATATTTTTATTTAACCAAGGGAGAGATCGAGAATGGTTTCGGGGTAATTTTGGGCAATAATGTCCTGTTTGGCCCATTGTTGGTAATCTTGCAACAATTGACTCATTAAACGCTGTTTAATCCGCAATAAAACCCCTTTTAGGAGACTATTGCCAGTGATTTCTAACAACGGACGCGGGGTTAACCATAATGGTGGTGGTAGGGCGACTTTCACTTCAAGATTGGCTTTTCCCGCTAGATAGGTTTGATTATTTTTTTCCACAGGAGCGAGTTTGCCTTTAACATTGAGGCTAAAGCGATCGTTGATATAATCAATACCTTTGATCTGACAGTCTTCTGATTGCAAAAATATCGTCCCCTCAGAGGTAGCCCAGACATTAAGAATAACCGTGGGCTGAAAATAGTACATATTCAAGAAGTTTAGGGGACGCATTTTTAGGCGAAACCGATGCTCGGACAAGTGTTCCGTTAAGCTAGTCTCAACGATAGCCTGTACTAATCTTTGCGGTTGACGCAGATAATGCTGAATCGGTATGGTTTGTTCAGCAACAACAATTTCTAGGGATTCGGCAGCGGTAAAAGTTACTTCCATAAGTTGGTTATCTTAAATTTGTCTCCCTTCTTAATTTTACTTTACAAAACTTATGCTTTTCGACAGTCCAGATGTAGAAATTTTACCGCTAAGAGGGGACACAAACCAGATTTTTGCCCAAAGTTGGGCTTTTTTCAGTGATCAGTGATCAGTGGGGGGTTTTAAGTCAACAGTGGGGGAGAAGGGAGAAGGGGGGGAGAAGAAGGGAAGTTAAGGCCAAAAGACTAACAGGCTCTACAATGATGACAAGTGAGACCTCTAGGGAAAGCAAAATAATTATAATGAAACCGAGAGAGTCAATTAAAGTCTTAATTGCTGACGATCAAGAGTTAACCTGTTTAGGACTCAAGATTTTAATTTCCCAGCAGCAGCATTGTTAGGTGGTAGGAATTGCGGTTAATGGTCAACAGGCGATCAACTTGGCGAAAAGTTGTCAACCAGATGTAATTATTTTAGATATAGGGATGCCTGTCTTAGATGGACACAGCGCCGCTATTCAAATCAAACAATTCGACCCTTATATTCGCATTATCGCCTATAGTTCCTTGCCAAAGCTTCCAATGGAAAAAAATAATCAAAGTACAGCTTTTGACCTATACTACCCTAAAGATATATCTTCCCAAGCTCTGATCACAGCGATCGATGACTTGGGAAAATTAGCACAATCGGACAAAGATCAATTCCGTCGAGTCGGATAGTTAACTAAGTTTTTCTTCAGGAAAAGTTGCTTGAAACTCATCGAGTAATTCATCCAACTCCTCAAGAGCTTGATTAACATCTAATCTCAGTCCCCCAATGTCGGGTTTATCGCGCAATTGCAGTAAATAATCGCGTTTATTAGCCATTTGTTTCACTTTATCGATCAAGCTGGTTTTATCCATAATTCACCCTCTGGTACTGACTGCGATTATATCTCAGTCAGCCCCCATCAGTGGCTCTCCTGCAAAAATCAAAAATCTTCTCTTGGGTGAGGAGACAGTAAACTCCGAGACAGGAGGATAAAAAAAGACAAGAGACAAGCACCCTATCTATAAAAACCACAATTAGGTCAAATTTATCTGATATTTTCAATATTTTAAACCGATAGCAGCTCGATAACCTAACTTCTTTAGCAGATATACTGATAACTAATAACTGATAACTGATTTTCCTATGTCCCCTCTCAATTCTCACCGCACAGAAATAACTACCGTTGCCGATCCTATTTATCTAGAAATCTTTAAAAATCTCTATCAATTTATTGCCGAACAGATGGGGATTACTCTCCAAAATACGGCAGCAAGTGTCAATATTAAAGAGCGTCTAGACTTCTCCTGTGCTATCTTTGATGAGGTGGGAAATTTAATCGCTAATGCTCCTCATATTCCCGTCCATTTAGGCTCTATGGCCGATAGTGTTAAAAGCTTAATTCAGGATAAGGGGGAGACGATTCGTCCGGGGAATGTTTATCTAGCTAATAATCCTTATAATGGCGGTACTCACCTCCCAGATGTCACAGTAATTAGTCCTATTTTTGACCGCCAAAATCAGGAAATATTATTTTATCTTGCCTCCCGGGGACATCAAGCTGATATCGGTGGCATTACCCCCGGTTCTATGCCTCCTCACTCTGTCCATATTAGCGAAGAAGGAATTTTATTCGATAATTTTTTGCTGGTAGCGGCGGGACAGTTTCAGGAACAAGAATTAATTAATCACTTAACTAATAGTCCTTTTCCTGCTCGCAATATTGCTCAAAATATTGCCGATTTTCAAGCACAAATAGCCGCTAATACTAAGGGGGAAAGAGAATTACATAATATGGTTGATCGCTACGGATTAGCTATGGTTAAAGCCTATCAAAAGTTCGTTCAAAATAATGCCGAATTGGCGGTTAGAAAAGCTATATCTGTCTTGAAAGATGGTGAATTTACTTATTATCTGGACAACGGTGCTGTCATCAAGGTCAGAATTACCATAGATATTGATAATTGTCAAGCAACCATCGATTTTACTGGCACATCTGACCAGTTAAATAATAACTTTAATGCACCCCTGGCAGTGACAAGAGCGGCGGTTTTATACGTTTTTCGTACCCTTGTGGAGGAGGCAATTCCTTTAAATGCTGGCTGTTTCAAACCCCTCCATTTAATTATCCCATCTGGCTGTTTTCTTAATCCCGTTTATCCAGCGGCCGTGGTAGCAGGAAATGTGGAAACTTCCCAGGCAATAGTTAATACTTTATACGGTGCTTTAGGCATTCAAGCAGCCAGTCAAGGAACGATGAATAATTTCACTTTTGGTAATCAAGAATATCAATATTATGAAACTATTTGTGGCGGGTCTGGTGCGGGGGCAAATTTTGCGGGAACCGCCGCCGTACAAACCCAGATGACTAATTCCCGTCTCACTGATCCAGAAGTATTAGAAATGCGCTATCCTGTGTTAGTAGAAAGTTTTAGCATTCGCCAAGATAGTGGCGGTAAGGGACAATATTCTGGAGGTGATGGTGTGATTAGAAGGATTAAATTTCAAGAGGCTATGACTGCTAATATTCTGTCGGGTAATCGCCGGATTCCCCCCTTTGGACTAGCGGGAGGAAAAGCCGGTAAAATAGGACGTAATGCCGTGGAAAGAAACGATGGAACTATCGAAGAATTGCCCGGCACAGCGACTGTAGAAATGAATCCCGGTGATATTTTTATTATTGAAACCCCAGGCGGTGGTGGCTATGGAAATTGCTGAACGATAACTTTAATTTTAATTAAGTACCTGAGTAAAATTAAGTAAGTGGTTATAATTAAATTAAAGACGGATTCCCCCTTAATAAGGGGGGTGTCTGACGATTTACTGATTAATTTATGACAATTATCTTAGCGATCGAAACCAGTTGCGATGAAACGGCTGTGGCCATTGTTAACAATAACCAGGTGTTGAGTAGTGTGGTTTCTTCTCAAATTGATCTCCATCGTCTCTATGGCGGTGTTGTGCCAGAAATGGCCTCGCGACAACACCTAGAAACCATTAATTTTTGTCTAGAAAAAGCTTGGCAAGAAACGGGTTTAACTTGGTCAGAAATTGATGGAATAGCCGCCACAGTTGCTCCCGGTTTAGTAGGTGCTTTAATGGTGGGAATGACGGCAGCCAAAACCCTCGCTATTATCCACGATAAACCCTTTATCGGCATTCATCATCTCGAAGGTCATATCTATGCTTCCTATCTCGCTGAATCTGATCTTAAACCCCCCTTTTTATCTCTTTTAGTCTCCGGGGGTCATACCAGTTTGATCCATGTGCAGACCTGCGGTAAATATCAACAATTAGGAACTACTAGAGATGATGCAGCCGGAGAAGCTTTTGATAAAGTGGCACGATTATTAAACTTAAGTTATCCCGGTGGTCCGATAATCGATCGCATGGCTAAAGATGGTAATCCCCAAGCTTTTCCCTTACCTGAAGGTAAAATATCTTTACCAACCGGCGGTTTTCATGCCTACGATTCCAGTTTTAGTGGTTTAAAAACTGCTGTTTTGCGCTTAGTAGAGAAATTCGAGCCAGATAATTTACCCGTAGCTGATATAGCCGCTAGTTTTCAAGATACGGTAGCCAGAAGTTTAACCCGTCGGACAATCAATTGTGCCTTAGATTATGGCTTAAAAACTATCGCGATCGGGGGAGGAGTGGCTGCTAATAGTGCCTTGAGAAATCATCTAGAAACTGCCGCCAAAAATCATGATTTAACCGTCTATTTTCCGCCGCTTAAACTCTGTACCGATAACGCCGCTATGATTGCTCGCGCTGCCGTTGATCATTATGATCTTGGTCATTTTTCTGACCTTTCCCTCGGTGTTCGTTCCCGTTTACCTTTAAGCGAAGTTATGCAATTATATAATACGTCAGATTTTTAGCTATCAGCCGTCAGTATTCAGAATTGAGGAGATGGCTTTTATCTATTCTCCCCATCACCCCACTTCATAATTCATAATTCATAATTCATAATGTTTGGCTTTTTAAACCTCAATAAACCCCCCGATTGGACTTCTCACGATTGCGTGGCCAAAGTCCGCAAAATTCTTAAGACAAAACGAGTCGGCCATGGCGGAACTTTAGATCCTATGGCTACGGGAGTTTTACCGATCGCCGTCGGGGCTGCCACCCGATTACTGCCTTATTTACCCGAAAATAAGGCTTATCGGGCAAAAATCCAGTTAGGACTCAGCACCGATACCGATGATATTACGGGAAAAGCGATCGCTACTTGTCCCTGTGGCGATTTAACTTTAGAGGCAGTTAAGCCCCATTTAGCGGAATTTATTGGCAATATTGCCCAGATTCCGCCGATGTATAGTGCTATTCACAAGGATGGTCGCCGTCTCTACGAATTGGCTCGCAAAGGGGAAATAATCGCAGTGGAGCCTCGTCAGGTCAAAATTGACCAAATTACGGTTTTAGGCTGGTTAGAGGGGGATTTTCCGCAAATAGAGCTAGATATTCACTGTGGATCGGGGACTTATATTCGTTCCCTGGCCAGAGATCTGGGCCAGGTGTTAGCGGTGGGTGGCACTTTAGCCGGTTTAACTCGCACGGAAAGCTGTGGTTTTCAATTAGCTGATAGTATTAATCTGGAAGCTTTAATGGCTAATTCCGAGGGTTTAATTTCGCCTCGCATTGCCTTGGCACATCTAGACTGGATTTCTTTCACGTCAGAGAGGGTTATCGATTGGTTTCACGGCAGAAAAATTAATCTCACCGATACAAATGTTATAATCGGTTCTTTGGTTGCTGTGGAGTCTTTAGAAGCTCAATTTCTCGGCATTGGTGAGATAGTTGTCGCAGAAGATGAATACTATCTACAGCCTAAAATAGTTATTCAGCAATAGGGTTAATAATTAGGGTCTGCTGAAAAAGTTTTTCGTGGGGACAGGGTGTGGGGTGTGGGGAGAATAAATAAAATAATCTCCTATCTCCTGACGACCGGCTACTGACTCCTGACTCCTAACCCTAACAACAGTTTTTGATTTTTACAAGAGGTCTAGTATAAACCCACTGATTATGATTTTTTCTGGCCACGATTTTTTTAGAAGCGACCAAAGATTTTAGACAAAGATTGAGCATAGAAACGGGACGATTTAAGCGTTGGCTCAATTCTTGAACTGTGATTCCTTGGGGATAAAATTGCATAAGTTCAAAAATTTGTGCGCTAGTATTTAATCCTTTTGTCGGACTAATAATCTTGATAGCCAAGGCTAGTAATCGGGAGAAACGACAGACCATTAGACCCTTGTTTGTCGCTGCTTTGTTCCGCTCGATCTAGCCTTTTTTCGAGAATTTATCAGGGCTTAAAGTGTTAATAAAACCCTGACGAAAATCGAGATTAATTTGTTCCCATAATCTCTTGAATAGCAGATAAAAGACGATCAATCTCCCCATCAGTGCCGATGGAAATCCGCACATAATTCTGAATGCGAGGATGTTTAAAGTATCGCACTAATATCTGACGCTCTTTCAGTTGATTATATAACTCACTGGCACTAATGTGCGGGGGAGAAGCGAGGATAAAATTAGCTTCCGAGTCAAAGACAATAAATCCCAAATCGCGCAAAGAAGTAATTAAACGGCTGCGGGTTTGACGGACTTTTTGCCAAACTTGCTCAAAATAATTATGGTGTTTTAAAGCTGCTGTGGCTAAAGTTTGAGCGATGCGATCTAAATTATAGGAATCACGCACCTTATCCATCTGTTCGATAATTGCCCTCGAAGCAAAACCGAAACCGACTCTTAACCCCGCTAAACTATAACTTTTCGACATGGTACGACTAATGATGACATTATCGTAACGGGAGAGAAAATCGAGATGATTGTCATCACTAAAATCCACATAAGCTTCATCAATTAATACCACTCCCGACGCATTAGCACAGGTTGCCTCTAAATAGTCGCGCTCAAGATGTTTACCGAGGGGAGGATTAGGAGAAGCGAGAAAAATTAATTTCGCTTCTGGACAAATAATCGGTCCTGCTAATTCAAATTGATCATTAGTGGGAAATTCGATAATATTTGCCCCGTGTACCCGGGCAATTGTCTCGTAAAGGGAATAGGTTAAATCCAAAAAAGCGACGCTTTCGCCGGGGTTAACAAAGGTACGCAGGGCGATATTAAGGATATCATCAGACCCATTACCCGCGATTATCTGATCAGCTGCTATGCCGTATAATTCCGCCGCCGTTTGCCGTAACTCTTTGGAGATAGGATCGGGATAGAGTCGGACTTTCTCTAATTGCTCTTGCAGGTGGGCAAAAATTTCCGCCGGTGGGGGATAGGGGTTCTCATTGGTGTTAAGTTTGGTAAATCCCGCAGTTTGGGGCTGTTCTCCCGGAGTGTAAGCGGGGGTTTGACGAACACAATCGCGTGTAGGTAGCATGAACTCTCTGGGGCGGCAATTTCTAGCAAGCTTTTTATTATAGCTGATTATCAGGGGTCGAATAGATGTCAACCCCTACCGGTAAAACTAATTAAGGTTCTACCCAACGGCCATCGGCTTTAATTAAATTAATCAACTCGCTTACACCTTCACTTTCGGGGACCCGTTTAATTTCCTCGCGACCGCGATAAAGGGCAATATAACCGGCCTGTTTGCCTACATAACCATAGTCTGCGTCGGCCATTTCTCCCGGTCCATTGACAATACAACCCATAACGGCGATATCGAGTCCGGTGAGGTGTTGAGTCGCTCCACGCACTTGCTGGAGGACATCTTCTAAATTAAAAAGAGTGCGACCACAGGAAGGACAGGCAACATATTCGACCATGGTTTTCCGCAGTCCCAGAGCCTGGAGAATACTGTAACAGACGGGAATTTCCTTTTCGGGAGCTTCCGTCAGAGAAACGCGAATCGTATCACCAATACCGTCCGCTAAGAGAGTGGCAATCCCGGCAGTGGATTTAATTCGTCCGTATTCCCCATCTCCTGCCTCAGTAACCCCCAAATGTAGGGGATAATCCATACCTAACTCGTCCATGCGCTTAACCATAAGACGATAGGCGGCCACCATCACTGGCACGCGGGAAGCTTTCAGGGAAATGACCAGATTGCGAAAATCGAGGGATTCGCAGATGCGGATAAATTCTAAAGCCGACTGTACCATTCCTTCGGGGGTGTCGCCGTAGGTAAAGAGCATTCTTTCGGCCAGAGAACCGTGGTTAACGCCGATTCGCATCGCTTTATCTTGATCTCGCAGGGAAATCACCAAGGGTTTCAGGGTTTCGGCAATTTTTTCGCCAATTTCATCAAATTCTGCTTGACTATACTCGCTGCGGTCGGCTTTCGGTTTCTCGAAAACGTACAAACCGGGGTTAATCCGCACTTTATCGACGTGTTTGGCCACTTCTAGGGCGATTTTCATGCCGTTGTGATGCACATCGGCTACTAACGGCACGGGTTGATAGGTGGCGAGCAGTTTTTCCCTAATTTTAGCCAAGGCGGTGGCGTGGGCCAGACTCGGCACGGTGACGCGGACAATTTCACAGCCGATTTCATGGAGGCGACGGATACCGGCCACGGAACCATCTATATCAAGGGTATCCTCGTTAATCATCGACTGCACGACTACGGGATAACCACCACCAATGGTAACGCTACCTACCCGGACGGGACGGGTTTTGCGTCGGTGAATCGTGGTGTCGAATTCGGAGGCAGTTGCGGGGGGGTTGAACGTCGATTCCAAGGTTTGCATAGGACTATCACCAACAATCACTCTCCCTATTCTCTCAAAGAACAGGAACAGATTCTAGCCACTCTAATAAAATTGGGTTAAAACGGTCAGGACATTCATCCTGTAAACAATGACCGGCCCAGTCAAATTCTACATATTGAATCCTAGGATTAAGGGAGACAAAACCCTGAGCTAACTGGACGGGAACCATGCGATCTTGTTTGCCCCAACACAATAAAATCGGGATTTCTAAGCGTGGTAAAATTAACTTTGCTGGTGGACAATATTCGGGATGATTAACAGCTTGTGCCAGGGAAATAAAGGACTCCGCTGCCCCCTCATCTAGGGTTGGGGCGGCGATAATTTGTACTAATTCGTCGCTAACGGCTTTCTTGTCTTCGTAGGCGATTGCTGTCCATTTTTTCAAGACTTGCGGACGACGCAGATAGTAAAAAATCGGTTTTAATAGCCAAGGGGAAGTGAAAAAGTTTTCGATGGGAGTGACGATATTTAATAACCAATCGGCGATCATTTCCCGCCGGCGACTGACATCGGGTAAACTGAGCATAACTAATCCGGCTACCATTTCTGGGTATTTACCCCCCAGGGCCATACTAACTAAAGAACCGATCGAATTTCCCACTAATACCACCGGTCTATTGATAAAAGTTTGCCAGAAATCGTGTATTTGTTCCACCCAGAGATTAACGGTATAGGGAACCTGTACTTTACGCGAACCACCGAATCCTAATAAATCTACCGCGTAAACTCGATGATTTTGGCTGAGGATAGGAATATTATGGCGCCAATGTTCGATCGCCGCTCCAAATCCGTGCAGTAAAATTAAAGGGGGATTATCGGCATCTTGGGGGTTTTTTGCCGGCATAAAACTATAACGAATTTGCCAACCGCGCCACACCCAATCCCGTTGATAACCGATACGTTCTGTCCAAGTTGGTGAAGTCGTCACTTAAGTCAAACAATTAAGAGGTTTTCAGGAAATATCACTCTAGTTTTATTATACGGGTTTCCCCCTGCCTAACCCACAACCGAATAACATTTTTGTACTACTTTTTCCAAATATATTTAGGTCTTGCTGAATAATGGTAAAACCCTTTTAAAATAAGGCTTTTGACCTGCTAAAATTCGATGTTAGTGCTGCGAAAATAGGATTAAGACCTTCAAAAACCTTGTATTATCCTTATTTAAGTACACAAACTGGTACAAAAAAAAGAGGACAACAAAGCCTGAAACGACTGGCTACTGACTCCTGACTCCTGACTCCTAACCCCACCAACAAACTTTTTCAGCAGCCCCTATTTAAATCTAGGGTTGATCTAGCCTATGCTAAAAAGAGGGGGATTAAAATCGCTCCTAGACTTTAATTGCAAATTTAGGATACTGCACAGATGGGCAATCTATTTGATGATGTTAGTCGCTTTCTTGAAACCCAACTGGAAGAATTTCTCAAAAGTCATCCCCAATTAGAATTACAGGCGCTGGTGGAACAACTGCGCGAACAGGAGCGCGATACTGCTAAACTGATTAGCGCCCTAGAAAATGAGCGTCAACGTCTCGAACAGCAAATTTTGGCCACTGCCCAAGATATCCAAACTTGGCACGCTAGAATTGATAAGGCTAAGGCCGCTGGACGGCAGGACTTGGTTAAGGCTGCCAGTGAACGCGAGGCGGCTCTATTTCGTCAGGGTAATCAACTTTGGGGACGGATGGAAGGAGTGAAAAAACGTCTGACTCAATCCCAAGAGTTACTGCAACAAGTCCAACAACGTCGTCAGGAAGTGCAAATTAAAGCCGAAAAAGCCCCCAAAAATCAGTCCCGTGACTGGGAAACCAGTTTTTGGGATCAACCCCAAGAATCGGACTATCAGCGCTCGAACTACGATAATCTCGATCTAAAATTTAAAGAATGGGAAATGGAAGAAGAATTGAAAAAATTAAAGCGAGAAATAGGACGATAATTACTGTTATTAGGGGAAGTAGGGAAGTGGGGAAGTGGGGAAGTGGGAGAATTTCAACTAAAACCCTAAAACCCTAAAACCCTAAAACCCTAAAACCCAAAACCTAAAACCTAAAACCTAAAACCCAAAACCTAAAAATTCCCCAGAATTGTTCCTCTTAGAAAACGATGGCATCTCAAGCACAAAATCCTGAAAATCAACCCTCCTCTACCCTCGAAGAAATCCGGGCTGCTCGTTTAGAAAAAGTGGCAGGATTGCAAAAAGCTGGCTTAAATCCCTACGCTTACCAATGGAAATCTACCGCTCACGCTCAACAATTACAAGAGCAGTACGCCGACTTAGCACCGGGGGAAGAAATTAGCACAGAAGTAGCCATTGCTGGTCGGATTATTGCCCGAAGAATTATGGGTAAACTAGCCTTTTTTAACCTGCAAGATGAAACGGGAACGATTCAATTATACCTCGATAAAAAACGCATTAGTGAAACTATGGCCGCCGTGCCGAATGCCTTTAACACGGTGATTAAACTAACCGATACAGGCGATATTTTAGGGGCAAAAGGGACGATTAAACGCACAGAACGCGGCGAATTATCTATCTATGTAAACCAGTACGAAATTCTCACTAAATCCCTCTTACCTCTTCCAGATAAATGGCACGGTTTAACCGATGTAGAAAAACGTTATCGACAAAGATATGTGGATTTAATTGTTAATCCCGAAGTGCGACAAACTTTTCGCCGTCGCGCCCAAATTACTGCTTCTATTCGGAGATATTTGGATCAACAAAACTTTATTGAAATTGAAACTCCCGTGCTACAAAGTGAAGCCGGAGGAGCCGATGCTAGACCGTTTATCACCTATCATAATACGCTGGAGATGGAGTTATATCTCCGCATTGCCACCGAATTACATCTAAAAAGATTAATAGTCGGTGGTTTTGAAAAAGTCTTCGAGTTAGGCCGAATTTTTCGTAATGAAGGGGTTTCTACTAAACATAACCCTGAGTTTACTTCCATCGAAATCTATCAAGCCTACGCTGATTATTATGACATGATGGAGTTAACCGAAAACATTATTGTTAATGCTGCACAAGATGTTTTAGGTACGCTGAAAATCACCTATCAAGACAGGGAAATTGACCTAACTCCTCCTTGGCGACGAGTGACTATGCACGAATTAGTCCAAGAAATAACTGGGGTTGACTTGAATAGTTTTGAGGATTTCGAGTCGGCTCGTATTGCCGCAGAAAATGCCGGCATTGGCGTTCCAGAGGACTGTAAAACCATCGGTAAGCTCTTAAATGAAGCTTTTGAACAAAAAGTCGAAGAAACCCTAATACAGCCCACTTTTGTGCTAGATTTTCCCGTGGAAATTTCCCCTTTAGCTAAACCCCATCGCTCAAAAACTGACCTCGTAGAAAGATTTGAATTATATGTGGTTGGACGGGAATTGGCTAATAGTTTTTCTGAGTTAACCGATCCCATCGATCAACGGCAAAGATTGGAAGCACAGGCACTCAAAAAAGCGGCTGGAGATTTGGAAGCGCAGGGAGTTGATGAGGACTTTTTAACCGCTTTAGAATACGGAATGCCTCCCACGGGAGGCTTAGGAATTGGCATCGATCGCCTGATCATGTTATTAACCGATTCTGCCAGTATTCGCGATGTGATTGCTTTCCCCTTATTAAAAAGTCAAAGTACAGCGATTAAATCTTTTGACTACGATGAGGACAAAAAAATTCTGAAAGTGGAATTTAATCACGGTGGTATCTATCTTTATCATGATCTACCTTTGGCAGTATATAAAGATTTTCAGTCTGCACCATCGAAAGGACAGTTTTTTGTCGGACAGATTCGCGATAAATACAGTTTTGACAAGGAATTGTAAAAGTTAGTGTCACTTCAGTTATCAGTTATCAGTTATAATTCATAATTCATAATTCATAATTCATAATTCATAATTCACAATTCACAATTCATAATTCATAATTCATAATTCATAATTCATAATTTATAATTCATAATTCATGATCCCTTTTTACCTTTGACTTCCTGCCAAGTATTACCGACTCCCTGTAAAACCCCGCGAATTACTAAACCAATACCCCTACCGATAACTTGGATAAGAATATAGACTACTCCCTTACCCACCACCCGAAAAAAAGCGCGTAAACGAGGAGATAAAGAGTCTCTTAATTCTAAGGCGATCGAAGCTAACCAGGGTATGCCTGTTAAACTGTTTAATTCTTCCTGTCGGGGGGAATAAATGGCTAGAGATTGGATTTCTCCATCGCTATAGTGAAATAATTGATATTGACTTTCAAAGATATCTTTAGGTTCTTGCCAATATTGTTGCCGTCGGTATTTCCAAGATAATTCATTGCGGATTTTAGCTAATTTTCTGGCGATGAGAAATTCTGACCGGTAAAGTTTTTGTTTGATTCTTTCCGATTCCGAGAAGTTATTGAGAATAATTACCGTTACTGCATTGGCAATATTATGAATGAGATTTTGCAGGAGAATTTCGGCTCTGGCGATGGTTTCAGGAGCATTCGCTCGGTATTCTACTCCGTCAATAGTTAAACTATTTTCGTACACTAAATAGGAAAATAAGTCAAGAGTAAAAGGAATTTTATTGAGGATTTCTGTTTGAATTGCCTCTCTTTCTTCCCGAATAATTTCGTTAAGTCTGCCTTTACTAATTTCGTCATAAACCGAGGCATTAATTTCTAAAAATTTACGGGTCACTTTCTCCCAGATATCGTAAATAATCAGATTTAAGCGACCAGTTAATTCCCCTCGGCTAATCTGTAAATATCTCATCTCATCGACATTTTTACGAATTTCATCGAGAACTAAATACAATAATTCCCGTTGCCGATTATCCTGTAAAACATCAATTTCAAAACTGATCTTGGTTCTATTAATTAAAGGGGAGCGAATGACTGCTAAAGTGGACTCAAAAACCGCCGAAACACAGAGGGGACGCTCGCGGCTTAAAATTGGTAATTCTCGATCGATATTGTTAATTATTACCGGGGGTGTGACTGAAGCTGAATTGTAATAGCTACCTTCCAGGGGAATTAGTTTTCTCACTAACCATAGAGCTGCTAAAAGTTCTCGTTTTCTTCCCTGCCAATAAAAGCGATCAAAGCCGGATAAAGACTGTTGATTGAGATGGAGATCAATTAAATGTAATTCACTTTCGATGCGATTTAATCCCGTTTTGCCAGCACTGATTAACCAATGGCTAGGAGCTAAACTTGCACGGGTAGCAATGGTGAGAGGAGAAGGGACAACATCGTGGGATTCATCCCGGTAAATCTGACCTAAAATAGTGATAAATTGCTCTAGGTTTGTGCCTTTGGGAATATAACCGGCGATGCCTAATTCCCTGGCGATAAGTTGCTGTCGGGAGTCGAGAGGAAAGGTTAATAGAACAATTTTACTTTCCGGATAGCGAGAGTGGAGAATTTCACAGTGAGACCAATCAAAGAGAGGATCAATAATAATAATTTCGGGGGCAGGATTAAGAGTCAAGGCGAAAATTGTTTCTAAATCCCCTTCGGTGACGATACTAATATTTTCTATCTGCGACAAAGCCTGCACCAGACCCAAGCGGAAAATCGGGTCATTATCGATGATAATTAGGGTGAGAGGGCGATCGATCACAAGAGTTGCAGCCTGTCAACGGATACTATTCACAGGGTCGATTATACAGTTATCTGGCTCATTTGTTTTGTTTATAGCCATAGAAATCGATGCGATAATCGGTAATTTTTACCCCCGTCGATGCCTCGACCTGTTTAATTAATTCCGGGGGAAGTTGGATATGCACATCGATGATTTCTTGACTGTCGAGACAATTGATGTGACTGTGGGAATCGCTGATGTTACCGTAGAGTCTGCCGTCCCAGCGTTCCACAGATTCGATAATGCCTTGACCCGATAGAGCCTCTAGGTTTTGGTACACTGAGGTATGACCGATGTTTTTTCCTTGTAGATTGAGACGATCATAAATTTCTCGCGCTGATAGGTGTTCCTGCGCTTGCCACAGCAATTCTAAAATATAGCGACGCTGACGACTAACCCGCATTCCTAAAGTTTGACACCTTTCGATCGCATCTTCTAAACACCGGATCGGTTTTTGTTTTACCTCCAAATTGTCCATAGTTGCGTCCGTTGACCTCCGCCCTAATACATAGTCATTACCAGTTTAGCTTAGTCTTTCGATCGATGTCCACATTGCCCCAGTTTTTAGCCCCTCTTACGGCGGTTATCTCATACTAAATCCTGTTTAAAAAGTATAGGAGATTAGGGGGAAGGGAGAGGAGTTTGAGCATTTCTACTAAAATTATCTACCTGCACAATTCTAGCTTTAAGTCAATAGCCTTTACAAAACTTAAAAAATTGCAACATAAAAAAATGTCACCACTAGCGGCTTTTTTTGGGCAAGAGAATCGATACAGTACCCTGATTGTCTTGGTTTTGCGTTGATTTGAGGTTTAACGGTTAAACTAAGCCCACAGAATACAACGATCATACCAGATTAATAAATGTAGGCAACCCCGATTTACAGCCAAATTTTGGCAAATTCTGGGAAAATCAAAATCTTGTAACTTACTTGTTACATTTAACTAATCGGTCAAAATATTTAAATATTTTACTTGTTTATCTTAAATTTATAATTTTTACTTATTTTTTAAAGGCTGATTAACTAGGGTTGAGCAAAAAAGCTTGTAAGCTCTATTTAAAGTCAGTCGAATCGCTTAGTATCGGGAAACAGATGTGACTTGTATAAGCTGTTAAGTATTTAAATTTCTTGTTGAGATGAGGCAACAGGCAGGATAGGCGGTTAAAATACATCTTAGCTTAAGGACTAGAGAATATTATGAGACTAGAAAGAGAAGATTTTGATTGGGCGGTACAAGAAAACCTAATTACTGCCAGCCAAGCTGAAAATTTATGGACGGCTTTTTTGTCCCGTTATCCCCAAGAAGATGAAGTTAATCGTCCTCGCTTTAATTTCGCTAATGTAGCCTATTATTTTGGGGCATTAATTGTTATCTCTGCTCTGGGGTGGTTTATGAACGAAGCTTGGGAGAGTTTCGGCGGTGCAGGCCTATTTTTTATCGCTCTATTTTATGCAGTTTGTTTTATTTTCACGGGTAAAAATCTCTATTTTCAGCAAAATCTCAAAATCCCCGGCGGTCTTTTATTTACCATGGCAGTGGCAATGACTCCCTTAGCAATCTATGGTTTACAACGCTGGACAGGATACTGGCAAGCCGGAAATATGGCCATTTATCCAGATTTCTATACCTGGACTAAAGGCGGTTGGTTTTTAATGGAATTAGGCACGATTCTCGCAGGATTAATAACTCTGCGATTTGTTAAATTTCCCTTTTTAACTGCACCGATCGCTTTTAGTCTGTGGTATATGTCAATGGACTTAACCTCTTTAATATTTGGAGAGAACGAATATACATGGAGAATGCGACTGTGGGTATCCTTTTGGTTTGGAATTGCCTGTTTAATAACTGCCTATTTAATTGATGTACGTCAGCGTCGCAGTCGGGGAGATTTTGCTTTTTGGCTGTACTTATTCGGATTGATTATGTTTTGGTTTAGTCTATCTCTTCTCATCGAGGATAATGAATCGCAACGATTTTTGTACTGTCTAATTAACTTGGGATTGATGTTATTATCCATCCTGCTAAGAAGAAGATTATTTGTGGTTTTCGGAGGTATCGGAGTATTTGCCTATCTTTCCTATCTCTCCTATCGTATCTTTGCCGATTCAATTTTCTTTCCCTTTGCCCTAACCGTCCTAGGACTTGGTATTATCTATATGGGAGTTTTGTATCAGCGTCATTACCCAACCCTAGCTAGATTTATTGAAAGTTATATCCCTCTCGAATGGCGCAATTTATTACCCAAAGATAGATAATTAGGAGAAATGGGGATATGGGGAAATGGGGAGATTCAACTAAAAACCCCAAAACCCCAAAACCCGACACCATCTTTTTTACTTTTATGAAAATACTTATCGTTGACGATGAACACGAATTAACCGAACCCTTAGAACAAATTCTTGATCAAGAAGGCTATGAAGTGGATATTGCTGATAATGGTCGGACGGGGTTAGAATTGGCACGAGAGAATAATTATGACCTCTTAATTCTCGATTGGATGTTGCCCCAGCAATCTGGATTACAAATCTGTCAATATTTACGGGATCAGGGGGACACCACTCCCGTTTTATTTCTAACCGCTAAGGATACCATAGACGATCGAGTGGCGGGATTAGATGCCGGTGCTGATGATTATTTAGTCAAACCCTTTCAACTGCGAGAATTATTAGCGAGAGTCCGCGCTTTATTGCGTCGTTCTCCCAATTTTGAAGCTAGTAATAGCAGTAAATTAAAATGTGCTGATTTAGAACTCGATAGCGAAAATCAAGTGGCCTATCGTCACGGTCGCACGATCAGTTTATCAGCAAAAGAAATACAATTGTTAACTTTATTTATGACCCATCCCGGGCAACTTCTCACCCATGAACAAATTTATCAGCATCTCTGGTCAGAAGGAGAGCAACCTAATAGTAATGTGGTTCCTGCCCTGATGCGCTTGCTGCGTCGTAAAATCGAAGCGGAGGGAGAAACACCTCTCATTAATACTGTCTATGGGAAGGGCTACCGTTTCGGGGAAAATTAGGGAATGCTGAAGGATAATGAGAATAAGTAGCTGGTTATAATTAAATTAAAAATGGATTTTAGGTTCGATCCCCCCTGCCCCCCTTGATAAGGGGGGATTAAGGGGGGCATCTGATAATTTTTAACGCCTACCTACTTAGCAACTGATTACTGATTACTGATTACTGATATATGTTATCCTGCCTACAAATTGAAAATTTTACCCTCATCGATCGCTTAGAATTAACTTTCGGCAGCGGATTAAATGTACTGACCGGTGAGACGGGGGCAGGAAAATCGATTATATTAGATGCGATCGATATTGTTCTCGGTGGTAAAGTCAATCATCGCGTCATCCGTCAGGGAAGCCAACAATCAACCCTAGAAGCGACTTTTTCTCTGACTCCAGAATTAATTGCTTGGCTAGAAAGTCAGGAAATTGACCTACTAGAGGATAATAGTCTGACCATCAGCCGGGAATTAGTGATTACTAATAATTCCTTGCGTTCTCGTTCTCGGATTAACGGAGTCGTCGCTAATCGCCAACAAATGGCGCAAATAAGAGATTTTTTGGTAGAAATCACCGCCCAAGGTCAAACAGTTCAGTTAATGGACGCTAATCGACAGAGGGAATTATTAGATCTCTACGGGGGTGAATCGCTGCAGCAGCAGCGGGAAAAAGTAGCCACAGCCTACGCTAACTGGCAAGAAAGCAAGAATAGTTTAAATAATAGGTTGCAATCGGAACAAAATCGCTTACAAAGATTAGATTTAATAGAATATCAACTAAAAGAACTAGAATCAGCTAATTTAACTGACGCTAACGAGTTGGAACAGTTGGAACAGGAAAGAAACCGACTCTCCCACGGTGTCGATTTGCAAAATTCCAGCTATCAAGTCTATCAACTACTCTACCAAAACGATCGCGATCAACCCGCTGTCGCTGATTTGTTAGGAAAAGCTGAAAATATCTTGACAAATATGATGGTTTATGATACGAGTTTAGAGCCAATTTTAGAGATGGTGCGATCGGCATTAAATCAGGTGGTGGAAGCGGGACAGGAAATCAACGTTTATGGGGATAGTCTAGAGGCAGATCCCGAGAGATTGAACGAGATAGAAGAGAGAATTATCCAACTTAAGCGCATTTCGCGCAAGTATGGCCCAAGTTTAGCCGAAGCGATCGATTATTATCAGAAATTACAGCAGGAATTAGCGGAGTTGACGGGAGAAGGACAATCGATTGAGGAATTAGAAAAAATTTGTCAGCAACAGGAAAAAATCTATCGAGAAACTAGCACCCAGTTGACCTTTTTGCGACAAGAAACCGCTAGTCAACTAGAAAAACAATTGGTACAGGAATTAAAACCTTTAGCCATGGAAAAGGTGATTTTTGTCTGTCGGATTGCTCCGGGTAATCCTAGCAGTCTGGGAGTCGATCAAGTGGGATTTTATTTTAGTCCCAATCCGGGGGAAAAAATCCAACCTTTATCCAGTACCGCTTCCGGAGGAGAAATGAGTCGTTTTCTCCTAGCGTTAAAGTCCTGTTTTTCCCAATCCCAATCGGCAGCAGCCACCCTAATTTTTGACGAAATCGATGCGGGAGTATCGGGAAAAGTTGCTCAAGCAATTGCCGATAAATTGGATCAATTAGGTCAACAATATCAGGTTTTATGCGTTACTCATCAACCCTTAGTGGCTGCTTTAGCTGATCACCATTTCCGAGTTTATAAACAAATGATTGCCGAAGATGATCCCACTAATCTCTCGGAAATTCGCACGGTTGTCCGGGTTACTTCTCTCGATAATCGTCAGACGAGAAGGGAAGAATTGGCACAATTAACGGGAGGAAATTCGGCAGCGGCTGCCATCGCTTTTGCCGAGTCTTTATTGGATAAAGCGGCTGCCAAAAAACAGCAGGATTTAACCTTGAAATTGACTGATTAACCAACGTCCTACCTGACTTTGATCCTTGCTGCGTGCCTGTTGTAAAGCTGACTCTAAAACCGCAAGTTTTAAATTAGGTAAAACCTTTGATATATCAATTCTTTTACTACCTCGATCGATTATTTCAAAAGCGAATATTTGGGGATAATCGACGTTAACACTCCAATATTCACTAACTCCTAATTCTTCGTATAGTAAGCGTTTATTGACTAGGTCATCATTGAGGGTAGATTTTGAGATTTCAATGACTAAATCTGGTGGGGGATACTGATTTAAATCAATTAGCGAAGTACCGTAGGGAATCAGATTAGCTTTCTCGGCAAAATAATAAGATATATCTGGTTGAATTTCTCGATAACTAGACTTGCGAAAACTGCAATTATCTTTGGCATTAAAGGCCAGATTTTTTAGGGTAGCATAGAGACTAACAGCGAAGATCAAAATAGCATGATCGCTGGCATGATCGTTACTAATAGGAGTCATTTCTAATCGATAATAGCCATTGTAATAATAACTTTTTCCTTGATTTTCTGGGAAGTTTTTAATCGCTTCTAAGTATTCTTCCCAACTACCTTTAATCCATGAGTCAGTTATCCCCCTAGTTTCTAGCTGTTGCATAGTTATCTGATACCGCTTTGAACTTTTTCTCTAATTATAGCAACTATTGCTCAAATCAGAACCAGGGAACCGAGCAAGTATAATGATAGAATAGATTAATCGAGTAAAAATTAGCCGAATTATGACCACAACTTATGATTATATAATTATCGGTGGTGGTATCACCGGTTCCGCCTTAAGTTATGAACTAGCTAACCTAGGCAGTCGAGTCCTCTTATTAGAAAAAGAAACCCATCCCCTCAACGCCACTTTCTACAGTTACGGGGGTTTAGCCTATTGGTCAGCTACCACAGAAATCCAGAGAAAATTATACCAAGAAGGTGGAGAAATTCAGCGCAATTTATCCCAGGAACTGGGCATAGATAACGAATACCGGGACATAGAGCTAATTCTCACCGTTAACCCCGAAGATGACCCAGCCGCTGTGGCCGAAAAATTTGCTATCTTTGCTATTACTCCCGAAATTCTTGATCCGCAGGCAGCGATCGCTTTAGAACCCCTATTAAATCCCGCAGCTATCTCCGGAGTTTTACGACTGCCCCACGGTCACATTAACCCCGAAAAAACTAATCTTGCCTATCAACAAGCTTTTCTGCGTCTGGGAGGCACGATTATTCGGGAAGCTGTCATCGAATTAATTGAAACTGCATCGAGAATTACCGGCGTAAAAACTCCTAAAAATAATTATTCTGCCGGGGAAACTATCGTCTGTGCCGGGGGATTAACCCGGTCTTTACTGCAAAAATCTGGTATTACTGCTCCCGTCTATTTTACCCATGCCCAGGTGATCAAAATTCCCCCCACTGAGATCAAATTAAACACCCTAGTTATGCCCGCAATTCCTGCTAGATTGCTATTAGAGCAAAAAATCACCCAACTAGAAAAGCAGGGCATTTGGCAGAGAGAAACCCCAGAAATAATTGCCAGTGTTTTAGAAACGGGGGCGGTACAATTCTGGGATCAAAGCCTTTATCTAGGGCAAATTAGCGCCATTATCACCGATCCAGATGCGATTTTAAACCCTCTGGCCGGGGAAAAAGCAATACGGGCCGCCGTGGGGACATTGCTGCCCTCTTTAGCCTCTCTCCCCGGCAGCTGTCATCATTGCCTAGTGGCCTTTGCACCCTCGGGACGGCCTCTAGTGGGAGCGATCGCCGATAAAGTGGGATTGCAGGTATTTTCTGGCTTCACCAGTACACTTGTATCGGCTCCGCCCCTGGCCCGACGTTTTGCGCGTCACCTGCTGGGGGAAAATGACGAGATAATTGCAAAAGTCAAGAGAGAAATTAACTGATGGTTGCCATTAATCCTAATCGACTTTTTCCAACTGCCAAAGAATTTGGTTTCCCTCCCGTCTGACCCGGGAGATTACCCAATTTCGCCACGGCCAATGGTCGCCTCGACTGGTAACGGCGCCCGGATTAATATCCATTAAATCGGCCACTTCGGCGCTGGTAATCAAATAACCGCGATTGGCCACTTCATCGGCAATGCGTAGGGTTTCGATGAGATTTCTTAGCTGGTCAACTCTTTCTCCCCGGGGTAATTGGATTTCATCGCCAGCGCTATTAGGTGGTTCATTCATGGTGATGGTCTGGTCAAAGTTGATTAACAATAAAAATTGTCGGTTGAGGCAAACAAGCAAGCTTCCCCTATCCTTATTCTATCGATTTCATCAATAATAGTCCTGATCAAAACAGTCCTATCTCCCCGTCGAGACAGGAGACAGGAGACAGGAGACGGGATACAGCTATTAGGGATCGGATTTGAGTTTTCAGTTCTCTGTTTGCTCACCACCGCAGAAGTCTGACGGAGTAGTGGCTTAGATGTGTAATTAATTGTGCTTAGATACTTACACTGATCACTGATAACTGAAAATAACTGCTATAAAATTGGACTAGCCTTTTTCCCCAGAAAAAAATCCCCATCCATGACCTTAATCCTCTACAACACCCTCAGTCGTCGCGAAGAACCCTTTACCCCCCTCATCCCCGGCATGGTCTCCATGTATTGCTGCGGCATTACCGTCTATGATTATTGCCATTTGGGTCATGCGCGTACCTGTGTGGTTTGGGATGTGGTGCGGCGTTATTTGGAGTATCTCGGTTATCAAGTGCGCTATATTCAAAATTTCACCGATATTGACGATAAAATTCTCAATCGGGCTAAAAATGAACATACCACCATGGCAGCCGTGGCCGAGAAATTTATCCAGGCCTACTTTGAGGATATGGCAAAATTAGGAGTCAGACCGGCGGACGCTTATCCCCGGGCCACTCATACCCTCGACGGTATCAAGCGCCTAGTCTATGAATTAGAACAAAAAGGCTATGCTTACCCCAGCGATGGCGATGTTTACTATTCCGTCCGTCGTTTTTCTGATTATGGCAAACTATCGGGGCGAAAACTCGATGATTTGCAAGCCGGGGCCAGCGGCCGGGTAGAAACCGACGACCCGGAAGCAATTAAAAAACAAGACCCCTTTGATTTTGCCCTCTGGAAGGGGGCAAAACCGGGGGAACCTAGTTGGGATTCTCCCTGGGGCCAAGGTCGTCCGGGGTGGCATATTGAATGTTCGGCCATGGTCAAAGAACAATTGGGAGAAACTATCGATATTCATGTGGGGGGAAGTGATCTGATTTTTCCCCACCACGAAAACGAAATTGCTCAAAGTGAAGCGGCTACGGGTAAACCTCTGGCCCACTATTGGTTACATAATGGCATGGTTAAGGTGGCCGGGGAAAAAATGTCGAAATCCCTCGGTAATTTCATCACTATTCGCGAGTTATTGACAAAATATGACCCCTTAGCCGTGAGATTATTAATTTTAGGCGCCCAATACCGCAAACCGATTGATTTTTCCGATGAGGGATTGCAGGCGGCCACTAATGGCTGGCATACTTTGCAAGAGGGTTTATCCTTTGGTTATAAGCATCTTCCGCCAGATAATCCCGCAATTACTGACCAAGAGCTAGAAAATCGCTTTCAAGAGGCGGTAAATCACGATTTTAACTTTGCCGGTGGTTTAGCGGTGTTATTTGAAATCGCTAAGGAATTACGCAAGGAGGGTAATAATTTAACCCATGCGGGTAAGACGGACAGCAATCTGGCCGAATTAGCGGTAAAATGGCATACTTTGGTGAAATTGTCTAGGGTTTTGGGTCTAGAAATTGCCGCCGACCAGGGAGAAACTCCTGTTTCTGAGGGAATTAGTGTAGCGGATATCGAAAATCTCATCCAACAACGGACAGAGGCGAAAAAAGCGAAAAATTACGCCGAAAGCGATCGCATTCGCGCAGAATTAAAAGCCCAAGGCATTAGTTTAATCGACCAACCCGGGGGAGTGACTAAATGGTTAAGAGAGGGAGACTAGAAATTCTTTGACCACTTCCTCTACTTTGCGATCGCGTCCATCCACCTGATAGTTTAATTTCTGCATAGTGCTGGAGGTAATTTTGCCGGTGAGTTTGGCTAAAACCTGTCGCAATTGCGGATATTTTTGCAAACTATCCCGGTTAAAAATCGGTACCGCTTCGTAGGGAGGAAAATAGCGTTGATCATCTTCTAGGATGACTAAATCTAGCACGGGAATTAAGCCATCGGTGGAATTTCCCGCCACTAAATCCACTTGTTTTTCGGCTAAAGCGCGGTACATTAACCCTAAATCCATCACTTTCGGGGGTTGGGCAAAAGTTAGACCGTAGGTCTTCGCTAATCCCTTGTAACCGTCTTCCCTTTCCAAAAATTCATAACCAAAACCCGCTTGCCAATTGGGGGTATATTTAGCCACCTGCGAGAGAGTTTTAAGATTGTATTGACTGGCGGTTTCTCCCCGGATAACAATGGCGAAAGTATTCTCAAATCCTAGACTGGGAAACACTTCTAGATTAAATTTTTCTGGATAAATCTCTTGCAGCTTTTCAGAGACTAATCGGGCATCGTTAAGGGGTTTTTCCTGCAAAATTCCCGTGAAAGCCGTGCCAGAATACTCCACATAACCATCGATTTTACCCGCTTTCACCGCTTCATGACAGATCAGAGTACCACCGAGATTAAATTGACGATCAACCCGTAAATTCGTCTCTTTTTCGATTTCCTGTGCCAAAATTTCCCCTAAAATCACCTGTTCAGTAAAATTTTTGGAACCGATCACCACTGTGCCGGGGGATGAATGGAAAATTTGAGTCAAGAGGAAAGATAGCAGGGCTAACCCGATTAAACCTAAGCCCCATTGCCATTTAGAGGGCTTTTTCGGACGTGGCGAAGGGGTAAAGGTCTTTTCTAGCCGACCGAGACTCCAATCGGCAACAAAGGCTAAAAAAGCGGCAGGAATTGCCCCCGCCAAAATTAACTGATTGTTGACCGTGGCAATACCGCGAAAAATAAACACTCCCAAACCACCGCCACCGATGGCAGCTGCGATCGTAGCCACACCGATAGCAATCACCGTCGCAATTCTCACTCCTGCCAAAATTGTCGCCCTAGCCAGGGGTAATTCGATATAGCGCAGGATTTGTCCGTCAGTCATGCCTAGGGATAACCCGGCTAATTTTAATTCGGAATCAACTTTTTTGATGCCCAGATAGGTATTTAAAACAATTGGCAGTAAGGTATAGAGAGTTAGGGCAACAATAGCGGGAATTTTGCCGATTCCTCCCAAAAAAGGCACGGAAATTAAAAAACCAAATAGGGCTAAACTGGGGATAGTCTGTAGGGTGTTAACGATCGCTATAATCGGTTGAGCGAGAATAGCTTGACGACTAATTAAAATACCTAGAGGAATCCCGATTAAGCTACCCATAGCCATGGCTATTCCCGTCAAGAAAAGATGCTCTCCAGTGCGAAAAGCGATTTCCCCCCCATAATCTAGCCAAAAACTATCCATAAACTTCTCTTAAAGCGGATGCTTCATCCTATTGTATAGAATAAATAGTATCTATTAGTTCCAGTCTTGATTTAAAGATTCTACCACCATCTTGACATTATTTCCTCCCTAAAGACCAATGACTAACAAATTTAATCCTCGGGCTAAAACTGTTGCCGATTGGGCCTATATCGGTGTTGATAAACATTTTCATAAAGTTCTTAAACACGAAGCTGGGGTTTTACTCGATCAGGACCCAGAAGAATTGCATCAAATTCGTGTGGGAATGCGCCGTCTTCGCAGTACCTTAACTGGTTTTGATCCCGCTTTAACCATGCCGAAATATGCCGATCAAAAACGGGTGGGTAATCTGGGCAGAATTTTAGGAGAATTGCGAGATTTAGATGTGTTAAAAGAGGCTTTTATCGGTCATTATCAGCCAATTTTACCCCCGCAAGAACAGGAGCTACTGAAGAAAGTTTTACAAGTTCTCGAAAGCCAAAGAAAGAAGGCATTTGCTAAGGTAGAAAAGCTGTTAAAGTCCGATAAATTTCTCAATTTTAAGGCAGATTTTGCCCGTTGGTTGGATAATCCCACCTATCAACCGATGGGAAAATTAGATATTGCTACGGTTTTACCAGACTTATTATTACCGCAAGCGAGTCGTTTTTTACTGCACGAAGGCTGGTTAGTTGGGGTAAATTTAGAGGAAGATCAAAAAGTAAGAGAGTTTTCTAGTCAAGAAATTGATGACTTATTGGAAAAAGAAGGATTATTACTGCATGATCTCCGCAAAGAAGCCAAGCGTTCCCGCTATAATATGGAGTTATTCACTCAGTTTTATGGCGACAAATATCAAGAGTATCTAGAAGATATTAAAAACCTTCAAAGTGTTCTCGGAGAAATGCAGGATTGTTGTGTTCTCTCGGATTTTCTTAGCCAAATTTTCCCCAATTGTCTTGCCAAGGAAATGCCCACTTTACTAGAAATTTTCCAAAATATCCGTCACCAAAAATGGCAAGAATGGCAACCCCTACAAAAGAAATTCCTTGACGCTGACACCAGAAAAAGTCTGCACCAGACAATTTTAGAGCCTATTTTTCGGCCAAATAGTGTAGAATTAGAAACTAATCCAGAATTCTGAGATTAGGAACCGATGAATTTTTTTCAAAAGTTAAACCACGCCATTAGTCAAAACCAGACTCTACTTGTCCTCGGTTTAGATGCTAACCCCGAAATGATGCCCTCCACCCCGGGAGAATTAATCGTTAATTTAGAACAGTGGCTCAAGTTTATTATCGATGAAACCGCCCCTTTTGTCTGTGCCTACAAACCAACTTTAGGTTTTTATCAAGCTTTGGGAGCAGCGGGATTAGAATTATTACAGCGAATTTTAGCGGCAATTCCCGCTCATATCCCGGTAATTTTGGATGCTAAACACGGTGATATTAATACTAGCAGTATTTTAGCCGAGACTATCTTTAAAACTTGGCAGGTGGACGCGGTTACTCTCAATCCCTACTCCGGACAGGATCACGTTGCTCCTTTTTTAGTTTACCCCGAGCATGGCGCTTTTATCCTCTGTCATACTTCCAATCAAGGCGCGATTAATCTGCAAGAATTTCCCAGTCGCGACAATCCTTTTTATCTGCAAGTTGTCAAAGAAGCTTGCACCTGGGGAACTCCCGAACAGGTGTTTTTAGAAGTGGGAACCACTCAACCAGAGATATTGAAAAAGATTCGCAATTTTGCTCCCGAAAGATTGATTTTATTACGCAGTATTTGGGAAGACAAAAGTAAATTCTCCGAGTTAATTACTCTGGGTTTAAATAGTCATGGTGAGGGTTTATTAATTCCTGTCCCCCAAGACTTTTTATCTCAACCCGATTTGGGGGCAAAAGTCAAGGATTTACGCGAGGAAGTCAACAAAATTAAACAAAATCACCAGCAAGAATCAAGCCAAGATGAGACTTGGTCTGCTAACGTTTGTCTTTTAAAACAACATCCTCATCAGGATTTAATTCTACAATTATTTGATATTGGTTGCTTGATGTTTGGCGATTATGTGCAAGCATCGGGAGAAACTTTTTCCTATTATATCGATCTTAGAAAAATTATCTCTAATCCTAATATTTTTCAGCAGGTAATTGAAGCCTATGGAGAAATATTAAAAACCTTGACATTTGACCGCATTGCTGGTATCCCCTACGGCTCTTTACCTACAGCCACGGGTTTATCTTTATTATTAAATCATCCGATGATTTTCCCCCGCAAAGAAGTAAAAGCTCACGGCACAAGAAGAGTAATTGAAGGTAATTTTCAAGTGGGGGAAACGGTGGTAGTGGTGGACGATATTTTAATTTCTGGCAAAAGTGCGATCGAGGGGGCAGAAAAGATTAAATCGGCGGGATTATTAGTTAATGATATCGTGGTTTTTATCGACCATGGTGGCCCCGTTAAAGATAAACTTCGTAGCCATGGTTATCAACCTTATTCGGTTTTAACCCTAGCAGAAATTACCGATACTCTCTACGAAGCGGGAAGACTGACAGAAGCAGAATATAGCTGTTTTTTAAATCGCTCCCATTGATATTTAGCCATCAGTTATCAGTTATCAGTTATCAGTTATCAATTTTAAGTGAGCAGTTATCAGTTTTAAGTGAGCAGTATGTATTAAGTGAGCCTCATCAAATGGCAGTTTCCTGCTGTCGGCTCTTCTAGGTTCTGTGTGATAAGTTTAACTTACATAGGATCGATCAATCTTTGTGTCTTTGTGGTTCGTTCCACCCCCTCGCTAGGAGGAATGTATCTTAGAATACATTTTGCCCACCAAACCTAAGAGAGCCTGCTGTCTTTTCACTGATTACTGATCACTGATTACTGATCACTGATTACTGATCACTGATTACTGATCACTGATCACTGAAAATTGTTAAGAAACTTGACTGCGTAAGACCTTTAGGGTATTCAGGAGCTTGCTTTCTTCTTTTTCCTCAAAAATAGTTAAATCTTTCGGTTTACAACGTTTTATATCCAATTTAATCCCCTGCGCTCCTTCTGTTTTCAAATCTTCTTCATAACCGGCTTGAGCGACTTCAGCCTCGTCTTTAGCGAGAAAAGGGCCGAAATAATAAGTACATCTGGGATAGTCGGTTTTAATCTCGACCCAGTAGGCTAATCCGAACCTTTCGAGTAAGCTAATCAAAAATTCTTTCATTTCGTTCCCCATCTAAATCTACTCTGGTGGTTTTGTTACGTTCGTTTACATTTCGCAAACTTCCTTCCTATTTTATTTATACTTTCTCCTTTTGGCTATTGGCAGTGTCGAAAAATACAGATTCTCAGTCGGGGGAATTTTGCCAGCGTTGCCGGTAAACCTCGTAAAGAGCCATACCCGCCGCCACCGAAGCATTGAGACTGGGGGTTTTGCCTGCCAAAGGGATAGATACCAACTCATCGCAGGACTTTTGGGTTAGCAGACTCAAACCCTCTCCCTCCGAACCTACCACCAATCCTATCGCACCCGTTAAATTGATTGTGTGTAAAGATTTACCAGTTTTTGCCGCCGTGCCGTAGAGCCAAAAACCGGCCGCTTTTAATTCCTCTAAAGCACGATTGAGATTGACCACCCTAGCGACGGGTAAATATTCCAAGGATCCGGCCGCCACTTTCATCACTGTCGATGTCACCCCGGCGGCACGACGTTGGGGAATAACTACCCCCTGACAACCCATAGCTTCGGCGGTGCGAATGATTGCCCCCAGGTTATGGGGATCCGTGATCCCTTCAGCGATGACGATGACGGGGTGGCGACTTCTGCCCTTAGCTTTTTCGATCAGATCGGCTAATTCAATATAATCATAGGGAGACATCTGGGCCGCAATCCCCTGATGATTGGCCTTATTGGTAATCTGATCGAGACGCAGATCGTCCACCTCATCAATTACCGTGCCGTTGGCCTTGGCTTTTTCTAGGAGGGTATGATAACGGGGATCGTAACGGAGTCGATTGACCACCCAAATCCGATTCAGTTGGCGCTCCTCCTCCATGGCCGTTAAAACCACCCGGCGACCGTAGAGCAGATCATCAGCTTCTTGGTTTTCTGGAGTTACTGCCGGGGATTTAGCCAGAATTGGCCCGGTTTTTGGCCGCGAGGGCCGGCGAGAATTACGATTATCGGACTTGTCACGAAATGGTCGATCGCTCATGGTTGCATGGATTAAGAGTAGAGGGCTATAATTCTAGTTTTTCTAATAGTTGATGTAATCTTGAGGGGTCTTGGAGATAAAGATAGCCGAACAGGGTTTCTAAACTGCTGGCCTGCTGATAGACTTGGGCTGTCAGACGACGGCGTTTTCCCGTGACCGCATTGCGTCCCCGGCGCAGAATTTCTTTTTCTTGGTCTGTCAGATAAGGCTGCAGTTGCGCTAAATCTAAAGCCTGTTGTTCGGCCCTGACCTTGCCTACCACCTGAGCGTGATAGTCTCCCAGACGCTGGGGCGGCAGTAAATAATAGGTGCGGATGTATAATTCATAAACAGCATCCCCTAGATAGGCCAGGGAAGCGGGCGATAATCGGTCAAGACCCTCTAGGATTGGTGAACCCTCGCCATTGACCTGTAAGCGAATTTTTTCGAGAGGAGATTCCACGATTTACGCTTTTTCTAGATATTCGATCGCCGCTTCTAGGGTGGGTTGCAGGGAAAAAAACTTCTCCAATCGCACCAGTTTTACGGTTTGAGTTACCCGGGGATTGGTAACAATTTGTAAACTGCCCCCTTCGGTTTTGGCCTTTTTCACCAATTTTACCAAAGCCCCTAAACCGGAGCTATCGATAAAATCAATCTGAGCGAGGCTAATAATCACATCTTTGGGACCTTCGTCCACATAGCCTTCGATCACCTTACAAAAAGTCGGTTCGGAAAAGGCATCTAAAAGACCCGTCAAACGGAAAATTTGGTACTTATCTCTGACCTCGCGGGTGCCTCGCAAGCTGACAGTCAAGTTAATTGCTTCTGGAATAATCGCCTCCTAGCTCTAGAGCCGTAAAAATCAAAACCCTAGTATATCCTAAAAATTTACGACCGATCCTTTTTTGCTTGCCGCATTAAATCGACAAATTTGCCAAACAGATAATCGGCATCGTGGGGGCCGGGACTGGCCTCGGGGTGGTATTGTACCGAGAAAAAGGGCAGAGACTTGTGTTTTAAACCCGCTACGGTGCGATCATTGAGGTTGAGATGGGTAATCTCCACTTGCGGATTTAAAGATGCCTCCTGCACGGCAAAACCATGATTCTGACTGGTAATTTCCACCTGTTGCTGCAGTCCACAGGGTTGATTTAACCCGCGATGGCCAAATTTCAGTTTAAAGGTTTCTGCCCCTAGGGATAGGCCTAAAATTTGATGACCCATACAGATGCCAAAAGTCGGTTTTTCTCCTTGCAAAAGTTGCTTGGCTAGGGCAATTCCTTCGGTGACAGCCGCCGGATCTCCCGGTCCGTTAGAAAAGAAAATACCATCGGGATTATATTCGGCGATTTTTTCCGGGGGAGTGTCCGCGGGAACCACGATCACCCGACAACCGTAGCTGGCTAAACGCCGGAGAATATTGCGTTTGATGCCAAAATCGACCGCTACTACCGTTAACGGTTCTTGATCACTATCAATTGGCGCAAATTCCCAGGCGGACGGGGTGGGAGTCGTCCACTCGTACACTTCCTTGGTGGTTACTTCCTTAACGAGATTTAACCCGGCCATACTGGGGGCTGCCTGCACCAGCCGCAGTAAATCGTGATAATCGAGTATTTCCGTGGAAATTGCCCCATTCATCGCCCCAACTGAGCGAATTTTGCGGGTCAGGGAGCGGGTATCGATGCCATAGATGCCAATAACATGATGAGCGGCCAGATAATCCGGTAGGGATTGGCTAGAACGCCAATTACTGGGCCGATGGCAGATGTTTTTTGCGATCGCTCCTTTCACCTGGGGACGAATTGACTCCTCATCTTCGGGATTAACCCCCGTATTCCCCAATTCTGGATAGGTAAAAGTGACGATTTGACCAGCATAACTGGGATCGGTGAGGACTTCCTGATAACCGGTCATCCCCGTGTTAAAGACAACTTCGCCGACGGTGGTTCCCTTGGCTCCGAAGGAATAACCCTCGTAAACTGTACCATCGGCTAGAACTAATAAGGCTTTTTGACTAGCAGCACTTGATATCATCGTCAATTTTTTAATCTTGAGTAGTGGTGAGAAACAGAAGTCAAGGATAGACTAGAACAGGGACTAGAAAACGAATTGCTTAGTTTTAATTGGCTAGGGCGTTTTATGATTAAGAGTACGTCCGCTCAAACACAACAGCTTCCCCTGACTAGCCATCGGCAAAATCCTATCGCTTAAAAAATAACTATATAAGTAATATGAGTCCAAGAAAACTTACTGATGCCACGAAAAAAGAAATTCTTAAGCTTTATCGGGAAACGGAGGCCACCACTTCCACGTTAGCTGAGCGTTATGGCGTGAGTAGTTCTACGGTCAGTCGTTTTCTCAAAAATTCTTTTTCTGGCCAGGAATACGAGCAGTTAATCCAGAAAAAACGCTTGGCCCGCAATGCTCGTGGCCTTGAGGAGGACGAAACAGCAGCGGATTTACCGGAAAAAGCGATCGAGGTGATTGGTTTTCGGGCAGCCCAAATCGCAGCTAAAGATGAGCAGGCTTTTGAGCAACCGATCGCTTCTGTGGAACAATTAACCCTGTTAATGGATACCGCTTACCCGCCAGAAGCAGATAATCCAGAAGATACAGAAATTAATGGCGATAAGACCCTAGAAACCGCTAATTTAAACGAGTTTTTCGTCGAAGCTATCGAGGAAGAGGAGGAGGAAGATGAGCTTGACGAGGATTGGGATGAAGAGGAGGATGAAGATGAAGATGAAGATGAGGAGGAGGAACTAGCGGACAGCTATTTAGGCCCGACTATCGTTAAAACCGCCCAATTACAGATCTTACCCCTCTCGGCGGCGGCTTTTCCCAAAACCTGTTACTTGGTCATTGATCGCGCTGCCGAATTAATCACCCGTCCCCTCAAGGATTTTGCCGAATTGGGTAAGGTTCCCCCTCAGGAAATCCAGCAGCGCACTCTCCCCATCTTTGAAAGTCATCGCATCGCTCGTCGTTTCTCCAAGCGCAAGGAAAAAGTGATTAAAGTTCCCGACGGTCGCCTGATTGAAAAAGCTCACGCTCAACTGGAAGCGAAAGGGATCACCCGTCTGCTCATGGATGGTCGTATCTACGCTTTAGAGTAGGGAATTAGGGGATAGGAGACTTTTCAGTCTCCCCCAAACCCGTTGCTGAGGGTGGAGACTCGCGCAGTTGAGAGGATTCAGCTTAGATGAGTTTACCCTAAGAAAATATGCCAATTTCATTCAGAGTAGAACTAGCTTACCAATAATTGGCTATGAGTGAGCGCGGTTTTTTTCTGGATTTATCACCGTGGTTAGTGTAGTTCAAACTGGTATTACTTACCCAAGTTTTGGTTATCTGGTCAATGAAATACCGAAATATGCAAGAAAATGGAACCGCCGAGAATGTTTATAAGTTTTCTAGTACCTTATCTCCTTCCGATCCAAGCTATGTGGATAGAAGGGCTGATCTGGAATTGTACCAAGCTCTGATGAACAGTCAATATTGTTATATTTTCAATTCTCGCAAAATGGGCAAGTCGAGTTTGACGGTACGCATCCAAACTCAAATTGAAGTCCAAGGAGTAGCCTGTTCCCGTATAGACTTAAATGAATTGGGGACATCAGTAGATCAATCTAGCTGGTATCATTCCTTAATTATTGAAATTGCCGAACAATTACAACTAAACATGACGGATTTAGAATCTTGGATTGCCAGTCAATCTGTTTCTAATGTTGGGTTACTTAGACAGTTTATTAAAGAAATTTTATTGATAAAAATTTCAAACAACATTGTTATTTTTATTGATGAAATTGATGTGGTTAGAAAACTACCCTTTACTACTGATGACTTTTTTGCTTACATTAGATCTTGTCATGAAAAGCGAGTTATTAATGCAGATTTTAATCGTATTTCATTTGTTTTAATTGGCACGGCTACCCCTAATCAATTAATTCAGGATAGTCAAAGAACTCCTTTCAATATTGGTAAAGCAATTGAATTAAATGGACTGTCGTTAGAAGATAACTGTCAACCCTTGATGCAAGGACTAGAAGGGTTGGGTGTTTTCCCTCAAGAAATTCTACAAGAAATTTTTAGCTGGACTAATGGTCAACCTTTTCTAACTCAAAAATTGTGCTATTTAATGGCCAAGTTTAAAGTTACAATACCTCAGTCTCTCTTATCAGCTTGGATGCGAGATTTTGTTTATAAACACATTATTGATAACTGGGAAAAAAAAGATGAACCTGCTTTTTTATCAAGTATAAGAGAGCGACTTATTTATCATCCTGATCAGGGATATTTACTAAGGGTTTATGCTAATGTTTTAAAAGGTAAATTGGTGAAAGCGAGTAACACACCAGAACATGATGAATTATTACTATCTGGATTAGTTATCGTCGATAATGAGGGCTATCTTAGAGTGGCTAATGCCATTTATCAGGCAATTTTTAATCAAAAATGGTTATATAATGTATTAGCAGCTAGTCGTCCTTATCAATCGGAAATTGCTAAATGGGAAGACTCAAATTTTACCGATACAAATTGTTTACTGACGGGGAAAAAGTTAGAGGAATCTAAAAAATGGCAAGAAGATAAAGAATTAGATAGTATCGATTATCGTTTTTTAGCAGCCTCTGAAAGCATTACTCGTCAAAAACAATCTCGTTTATTTATGTTAGCAGCGGGAATATTTACTAGCATTGTTACAGGGTTACTTGGGTTAGGATTCTACCAGTCATGGCTGTTACCTTACTTTTATAAAATTCCCTATATTAACGAGCCTAAACTATTTAGCCAAGGCGAAAAAAAGCTATTTATTGAACAGGAAAATTTTTATAAAGATCGGGGTATTTTGGCTTTTCAAAATGCTAATTATCTGGAAGCTAAACAGTTATTCAAAAAAGCCTATCTTGCTCATCCTGAAGATGCAGAAACATTGATTTATTATAATAATTCTATCGCTTATTTAAGTAATAATTATGTTACTTTGGCGGTGGTTATTCCCAGTGGAAAAAAAAATGAAATTTCCCAAGAAATCCTTAAAGGGATTGCTCAAGCACAATATTTATTTAATAGCCAATTACCGACAAGTGCGAATAATTTATTTTTAAATATCGTTATTGCCAATGATAATAATGATGAAAAAGTTGCCAAGATAGTCGCCAAGGAAATCGTTAAAGACCCCAAAGTTATTGGAGTCATTGGACATTATTCTAGTGAAGCCACCTTAGCAGCTTTACCTATCTATGAAAGAGCCAAAATTACTTTAATTTCTTCTACAAGTTCTTCGGATGTAATTGAGAGTGAATACTTTTTTAGAACCGTTATTACTAATGAAAAAATTGGTGAAACTTTAGCTAATTACGCCAGCAAACATGATCTAGATAAAGTAGTTATTTTTAATAATTCTAACCAGATTGATAGCCAAGAACTTACTCAAGAGTTTCGTCAAGCTTTCCAAAAAAAAGGCGGTAAAATCACTAAAGTAATTGATTTATCATCTTCCCTAGATATTGACGCAGAAGTTTTAAAAGCATTTTCCCAAGATCAAGTTAGAGGAATTGTCTTATTTCCCAGTTTGGAATCAGCTTCTGTGGTAGTAGAATTATCCCATACTCTTGAAGAGTTGAATACCAGCAACACTCCAGAGCTGAAAAATAAGCTAGTTCTTTTAGGGAGTCATTCCATGTATGAACATGAAATGTTGGTTGATAGCGGTAAATTTATTGATAATTTAGTTTTAGCTGTGCCTTGGTTTTCCCATCTAATTAAGTCCCAAAATTTTGTCAGAGATGCTCAAGCTTTATGGAAAGAAGATATTAGTTGGCGAACTGCTACCAGTTATGATGCGGCTCAATCATTTATAGCTGCTATTAGAGCCTTGCAATCCCAGAATAAAATTTCTTTAGAGTTGATACAAGAACATTTAGAAAACCTCAATCTTTCGGCCAGTTTGACCTCAGGCAATTCTCTCAGGTTTGTAGATAATGAATCTGAATCTAATCGAGAACCAATTACTGTGAAGGTTGAGAGTAAGTTAGAAGCAAAACTTGAAAAATCAATTCAGTTTCACTGGGAATCTCAACGAGACTAATCAAGCAAGTCGTCAAAATATACTTGATACAAATTGCAACGCACCTCTAGGGTATCATAATTTTTGTCGATCAGTCCCAATCGTTCCAAAAATTGGACAGATTCTCCTTTCATTTGCGCCGGAGTCAGAGCTTTTTTCTGAAGAATTTGCCTAAAAGTATTCCGTAGGTTAGCATTACTTTTCAGATATCTCATCAGGAGGAAAAAATGACTTTGAAATGGCTCTCGTCCCTGCAAGGCATCATCTAGAACCTTTTCCAGAGAATTCCCTTCTTGCAATTTTACCAAGATTAACTTAATTAAATAAGGATTACCTCCCACTAAGTTCATGACCTTATTAACATCTGATAACGTCCAATTAATGCCATTAACTTGAGCGAAAGAGAGAACTTGTTCCGTATTAAAATCCGATAAACTGGCCACATAACCTACACCAATTAAGGGAGAGGCATAAAAATCGTAGTTGCTATAAAATTCCGTTGAATGAATAATAATTAAGCGCAGTTTCCGCCAAGGTTGGGAACGTCTTTCATGCCAACTTCTGAGAATACCACAAATTTCATTACCGAGTGTTTCAGTTTCCAAAATTGTATCAAATTTTTCAAAGACAAAAACCAGAGGATTAGCGCTGGGTTGGAGAACATATTCTTCTAAATATCGTCGAGTTTTGTGGGCAGGAGTTCCGGGACGAGACCAAAATTTATCGAGAAGAGATTCGTTAATCTTTAATTCTTGGGTAATGGTACGACAAATCGACAGCAGCAAGTCTTCACAACTAAGGGCAATAGTAGCTTTTTCCTCCTCACAATCAATGATAACTGGTTGATAATTATCTTGTTTGAGATGATGGACTAACCAATTAACTAAACGGGTTTTGCCACTATTATGAGGTGCGCGAATTCTTAGCAATGATTGTTCTTGCTGAAGAACTTTGAGACAATTTTCCTCCAGAGGTGGACGTTTCACATAATCCTTAATATAGGTCTGATAATCCTGTTGTTTTTCCTCATCTAAAGAGGAGAGAATAGCAGCAATTACGGGAGATTGATGTTTACTTTTGTTTGCCCACTCTTGATCAAAGCTCCTTAGGTTAGTTAAAATATCATGACCGCGTTGCCAAAAAGTAATTTGAAAAGTACGAATTTTTCCTTGATTATTGAGACGATGATCTTCCAAAATACCTAAAAACTTTTCGTTAAGATATTCCGTCAAAGCATCGCGAATTTGCCATGACTCCAGCTTTTGACCACATTTTTCCGTCAGCATTTCTAAAGCATTAAGTTCGGCTTGAATTTTCAATTTTTTCTCATTAATCCAGCTAAATTTAATAGCCAGATTTTCACAATTATCCACCTCGTAGTTAGCAAACTTTAACAGAGCATTAAGCAGATATTTGGTTCTTTGTCTGGGAATATCCCCATAGGTAACTTTTCTAGACATTTGTTTATTCTCAATTAGTGTGAATATTTTCTCAATAAGTCCAATTTATCGAGGTACTCTAGACAACCTTGACCACATCTCTCAAAAAAATTTTCCGCAAAACCCCGAAGTTCCCCAAGGTTTTTCTCCACCCCCAAGTTACTCAAACTCCAGTCTGGGATAGCAATTGAGGGCAAGAAAAATTAGCCTTTGACTGTGGGTGTACTCACAATGCCATAATCAACCACAACAAGGTTCAGATTTTCTTAATAGTCTTTTTACCCTTGCTATGGCAGCACTTTGACCGATATCTGTCTGGCTATTTTGTGCCGAATTAGACAACTCCACTGGATGACCGACTATGACTAAAATTGCTGATATTGCCTACGTTACCTATCAACATCCGGATTTAGACCTGTGCGAACGTTTTTTGAGGGATTTTGGCCTGATTACCGCAGTTAAAACCGATACAGCCTTGTATATGCGAGCTAGAGGCAAAAAACAGTTTGTCTATGTCGTAGAATGGGGAAAAGAAGCTAAATTTGTCAGTTTTGCCCTAGAAGCGACATCAGAATCCGTCTTACATGAACTAGCCACTTTAGCCTCCGCTTCGACCGTGGAAACCCTGTTCACCCCCGGCGGTGGTCAGCGCATCAAAATTATTGACCCCAACGGTTTTAACCTAGAATTGGTCTATGGTATCGAGGAAGTGGAACCTTTGCCGATTCCCGAACCCTTGCAATGGAATCACGCTAGTCGGAAAACCCGTTTAGGTCGCACCCAAAGGCCGAAAAAAGAACCCGCACCTATTTTACGTCTAGGTCATCTAGCTATTGATGTCAAAGACTTTGAGGAAAGCTATCACTGGTATCAGCAGACTTTTGGCTTAAAAGCAACAGATTTAATTTATTACGGCCATCCCAGTTTACGAGTCGGGGGTTTTCTTCGTTGTCAACGGGGAGAGGAATGGGTTGATCATCACACCATCGCCATGTTGCAAGGTTCTCACCCCAAAGTCCATCATACTGCCTTCGAGGTGCAAGATTTTGACTCTATTAAAATCGGCCACGATTGGTTACGGGAAAAAGGATGGACTCCTGTGTGGGGTATTGGTCGCCATTTGTTGGGAAGTCAAGTGTTTGACTATTGGCAAGATCCTTTCGGTAGCCTCATTGAACATTTTACCGATGGGGATCTTTTCGAGCAAACCACCGAGCCAGAACTTCATGCGGGTGGGTTAGATATTCTCTATCAATGGGGACCAGCGATTCCCGAAAGTTTTTTAGGTTAAACCGTTGAAAAAGTCTTATAAAAGGGGTTAGATGATGAATATTGCTGAAATATTTCAGAAAAGACGCTCTACTCGTAAATTTCGCACCGATGCCATTCCCGAAGAAATTTTAGCCGAAATTTTTCGTTTAGGATTCCAAGCACCCTCTAGTTATAATTTGCAACCATGGCGATTTATTGTGGTTAGAGAACCAGAAAATAAGGCAAAATTGCGAGAATTCGGCTTTGAACAAGATAAATTGGTCGATGCACCCGTGGTTTTAATCTGTTGTGGCGATCGCCAAGTTAACCATCGTGGTTACATTAATCAAGTAATTGAGTTAGGAAAGCAAGAGGGGACGATTTCCGAAAAACGGGCCAAGTTCATGCACATGGCCATTCCGCCTTTTTTCCAATTTAAACCCTGTTATCAGTCTCCAGAAGCTTGGAGCAACCGACAAGTTATGATTGCGGTTACTTATCTCATGATAGCGGCGCAAAGCTTGGGGGTGGATAGTTGTCCCCTAGAAGGATTTGTGGCTAAACCCTTGCGCGAGTATTTCCAAATTCCCGATACGGTCGATGTCTGTTGTCTCTTAGCCTTGGGATACGCCGATGAACCCTTGAGCGAGTATGGGGGACGTTTTGGGACTCAGAAGCTCTGCTATGGCGAAATTTACGGAGAAACCTTTAATTTAAGCCCAAATCACCCCTAGAGTGACCGTCGCCCCGTCACCAGAAACTTTTCCCGGTGCGAGAGGATTAAATCTTTGTCTTCGATTCCATTTAATAATAGGGAGTAAAAAAATGACTCTTTGTTTAGATACTAAGCTTAATTTGTCAGAAATAAGCAGTTTAGTCGATATTATTCGTTATCGCGCCCAATACCAACCCCAAAAAACTGCTTATACCTTTTTAGTCGATGGCGAAACCGAAGAAAAACGCCTTACCTACGGGGAATTATTTCTAGAAGCGCAAGCGATTGCCAATAGTCTCCAATCCATCCTATTACCGGGGGAACGAGTTTTATTAGCATACCCTTCGGGATTAGAGTTTATTACTGGGTTTTTCGGCTGTTTATTAGCAGGAGTAGTGGCAATTCCAGTTAATTTGCCCAAGAAAAACCAAAAGATGGCTCGCTTAACTTCTATTATTAATAATTCGCAAGCAAGCTTACTTTTAAGCACACAATCGGAATTAGACCAATTAAAAAGGCAACTAGACAGAGACATTCCCTTTCTAGCTACGGATAGCTTAATCGGCAAAAGTTTAGCCGAAGACCACCCCACTCAGATAAAAGCAGAGACCTTAGCCTTTTTACAATACACCTCCGGTTCCACCGGGACTCCCAAAGGAGTGATGGTCAATCACGAGAATCTTTTGACCAACCTCCGAGATTTAGATTTAGGCTGGGAACACGATGAAAAGAGCGTTATGGTGACATGGTTGCCAACTTTTCATGATATGGGGCTAATTTATGGCATTTTACTGCCTTTTTATCGAGGATTTCCCTGTTATCTAATGTCTCCGGTTTCCTTTTTACAACGTCCTCTCGGTTGGTTAAATGCCATCAGCAAATACAGGGCCACCCACACTGCCGCCCCTAATTTTGCCTATAAACGTTGTCTTGACAAGATTAAAGAGGAAAAGCTGGCGGATTTAGACTTAAGCAGTTGGAAAGTGGCTTTAAATGGCGCAGAAACCGTCAGAATAGAAATTTTAAGCGAATTTGCTCGTAAATTTGCCCCCTGTGGTTTTGAGTTTGCCGCCTTTTGTCCGGGTTATGGTTTAGCCGAGGCCACCTTAAAAGTTGCTGCTGTCAGGAAAAATCAAGTTCCTCAAATCTGCTGGGTTGAAAAAGCCGCTTTAAACCGTCATCAAATCGTTTTTACGGAAAAAAGCCCAAATTCTCAATCCTTAGTCAGTTGTGGACAAACAGAAATCGACACAGAAATTGCCATTGTTAATCCTGAAACCTGTCAACGCTGTCCCTGCCAGCAGGTGGGAGAAATTTGGGTGAAAGGCAAAACTGTTGCCCAAGGCTATTGGCAACATCCCGAAGCTACAGAAAAAACTTTTCAAGCAGTTATCGCCGATACCGGACAGGGTTTTTATTTGCGTACAGGGGATTTAGGTTTTATTCATCAGGGTCAACTATACATCACCGGACGCTTGAAAGACCTGATGATTATTCGCGGCGGTAACTACTATCCCCAGGATATCGAACAGACCGTAGAACAATGCTATCCCGACTTTTGCCCCAGTGGAACTGCCGCCTTTACCGTAGAAATCGAGGCAGAAGAAAAGTTAGTCCTGGTTCAAGAGGTAGAAAGAACGGCAATTCGCCGTTTTAACCAGCAAAAAGCCCTAGAAGCAGTTCGTCGAGCGGTTTTTCAAGAACACGAATTGCAAGTTTATGATATCGCTTTTATCAAACCCGCATCTCTGTCCAAAACTTCTAGCGGCAAAATTCAACGCCACGCTTGCCGTCAACAGTATTTAAACCAGCAACTTCCACTAATTTCATCCCCTATGCCGACGCTAACCCCCCCCCTCAGCAGTCACCAAGCTGACCCCACAACCGCTAGTCAAGAAAAAACCGAGCAAATCTTGACTTGGTTGCGAGATTACGCCAAAACTCGCATTAATTCCCATCTGATTGATGACCGTCGTTGTGTGCCGCCCTATATTGTCATGGATTTTGGCAATCAAGGACTGATGGGAATGCAGATTCCTGAAGAATACGGGGGAATAGCCCTTAATAATCGCAATTTTTTGCAGGTGATGGAACAATTAGCCGCCATTGATTTAACTCTGGCGACGATGGTGAGTCTCAATAACAGCTTAGGTATCCGTCCGCTGCTCAACTACGGGACTATTTCCCTCAAGCAAGAGTTATTACCTCTTTTAGCGACAGGAAGACAATTATCCTCCTTTGGCATGACGGAACCGGAAGCAGGAGCGAATATCGGGGCAATTAGTACCGTTGCCGTGCCGGATGGCCGAGATAAATGGCGAATTCGCGGACTTAAGCGTTGGAATGGTTCTGCTTGGGCCGGAATGATTAATGTTTTTGTCCGTTTGCTTGATTCCGAAGAACCGGGGAATAACGGTTTGACAGGTTTTCTTGTCCGTCAAGGCACCCCCGGTCTGCGTTTGGGACCTGAATCCCTAACTATGGGATTACGGGGAATTATGCAAAATGCCATCTATTTTGAGGATGTTTTAGTCACTAAAGAGCAATTGCTGGGAGAATTGGGCAATGGCACTGAACCCGCCGACGATGCTTTACTTTATGCCCGTTTAGGTATTGGCATGATGGGAGTTGGCGGCATGAAACGCTGTTTACAATTAATGTTACGTTATGCCAGCCGTCGTTCGATCGCTACCGGTAAATTGCTAGAAAGTCCGATTACTTTAGCCCGTTTTGACCATTTAACTGGGGCTACGGTGGCCTTGTCCAGTCTCTTAAAGTGTATTACCACCGCCTTAGACCAAAAAGTTGCTGTTCCCAGGGAAATGGCCGTTATTGCCAAGATTACGGGGGCTGATTACCTCTGGGAAGCGGCCGATAGTCTCGTTCAGATGCTCGGGGGTAGAGGTTACATGGAAACTAATCTTGCCCCGCAAATTCTCCGGGATGCCAGAGTTTTACGAATTGGCGAAGGTCCTAACGAAAGTTTGAAAATCTTTTTGGGCAAAAGTATCACCCATACGGACAAATTAGGCGAATTTCTGACAAAAGTTCTGGAAGCGCCCGAGATTGCCCTGCAACTCCACAGCACCGCCCAATCTATTAATCAGCGTTGTCTCCAGTCTAATCTCTGGGGTGATCGTTCTGCCGCCTTAGCGTGGGCTTATTCTTTAATCGGAGAATTGGGTTGTTACGCCGCTTTAGTAGCAACAACGGCGAAAATGGCCCAAATTCACCCCGGGGAAAAGTACAGTCATGCCCTAGCTTGGAGTCAATTGCAGTTTGATTTATCTGTGCAGAAAGCTCTCCGGGGAACACCCGAAGAAAACTTTGCTTCTTCGGTGGCGACTATCCGCGATCGTATCCTCGATTATACTCAATCTATTGATGATATCGAACAACGTCTAGAGGGTTCCGATTATCAACTCGACGAGTTATTGACGTTGGAACCAGAAGCTAAACAGACTCATCCTCAAGCTGAAACTTCTCTGGTCGAAATTGCTAGTCAACCGACGCAGAACCGAGTAAATATACCCTCTAGTCCGAAAAAGTCCCTTCTTAGCCAACAAACTCCCGAAAAGGTGGAAATGTGGTTAGGTAATTGGTTACACCAGAAATTAAAGGTCAATCCAGCCACTATCCAAACCAGTCAGTCTTTTGCTGATTTTGGCTTAGATTCAATTTTTGCCGTGGAATTAGCCCAAGATCTTGCCGATTGGTCGGGAATCCCCGTCGAAGCCACCATTGTTTGGAATTATCCCACTATTGATAGTTTGGCAGAATATTTAGCTAACCAGATTAATCAAAGCAACACTGGGGCTGAATCGGCAAATAATCGGGAAAAAAGCGAAATTTTAGGATTTTTACCCCAAATATCCGAAGAAGAAATCTCTGCCTTCTTTAGTTAATCGCTGGTGGGGATAGGATAGCTAATTTCCCTTATCCTATCCCCCACCTCGGAGTCACGGGGACAATTGTGACTATGCCACTAAATTTTCCCATCCCGACAGTATCAAGGTTTTTCCCGCTTATCCGTGACTTTTTCCCAAGCATAACCTGAGATGAAAGTGACGTGACATAACAAGACAAGAGTTGTTAGGAAGATGAATCAACAAAAACAAGCTTTTTTAGAACAATACAAACACCTCGATGCAATGGTCAAAGCGCAAACCGAACCCATCGCTATTGTGGGGATGGGCTGTCGTTTTCCCGCAGGAGTCAATGATTCCGCAAGTTATTGGCAGTTATTGGTTAATGGCATCGATGCAGTAACAGAAATTCCTCTAGAACGTTGGAATATTGCCGACTATTATCACCAAGATGCCGATGTTCCGGGGAAAATGTATAGTCGGGAAGGGGCATTTTTAGACAAAGTTGACGAATTTGACCCAGCTTTCTTCGGCATCTCACCCCGGGAAGCCGCCGCCATGGATCCGCAACAACGGTTACTGTTAGAAGTCTGTTGGGAATCCCTAGAAAATGCAGCTATTGCGCCAGAAAGTTTGATTAATAGTCAAACTGGCGTATTTATGGGCATTTTTCGCGATGATTATGCCCAATTGTGTTTTCATCAAGGCGTAGTCAATCACATTGATGCTTACAACAGTTTAGGAACCAGTCGCGCTATTGCCGTCGGCAGAATCTCTTATCTATTTGGGTTTCACGGTCCGACTCTGCAAATTGATACGGCCTGTTCCTCCTCCCTCTTAGCAGTACATTTGGCCTGTCAAAGTCTGCGCGGCCAAGAATGTAATCTCGCTTTAGCGGGGGGTGTCAATCTGATGTTAACCCCGGCCACTGCGATTAGTAATTGTAAATTAAAAGCCGTTTCTCCCCAGGGTCGCAGTAAAACCTTTGATGCTTCGGCCGATGGTTATGGTCGGGGCGAAGGTTGCGGTGTCGTGGTCTTAAAACGTCTCAGTGATGCTCTCCGAGATGGCAATCTCATTTTCGCCCAAATTCGCGGTTCGGCTGTCAATCACGATGGAAAAAGTAATGGCTTAACCGCCCCCAATGGTCAGGCACAGGAAGCTTTACTCAGACAAGCCCTCGAAAGAGCGAAAATTCAACCTAAAGATCTGCAATACGTCGAAGTTCACGGTACAGGTACATCTTTAGGAGATCCCATCGAGGTTTTATCCTTAGGGAAAATTTATGGCCAGGGTCATAGCCAAGATAATCCCCTGATTTTGGGAACCGTGAAAACTAATATGGGGCATCTGGAAGGGGCTGCGGGGATTGCAGCGTTAATTAAGACAGTTTTACAGCTACAAAATCAGCAAATCGCCCCTAATCTTCATTTTAAGAACCCTAATCCCTATATTCCCTGGGAAAAACTGCCGGTCAAAATCCCCACCACTCTTACCCCTTGGTTGGTCAGAGAAGGAGTCCGACGGGCTGGAGTGAGCGCTTTTGGGATGAGTGGGACTAACGTCCATTTAATCGTGGAGGAAAGCAATTTTGAGCGGCTTAGTGACGAAAAACCTCATTTAGAACGTCCTTGTCATTTAATTACCCTTTCGGCGAAAAGTGAGCCAGCCTTACGGGAATTAGCTCAACGCTACTACGATTTTTTAAGTCAAAATTCCCAGACGGTCATGGCAAATCTGGCCTACACCGCTAATACTGGGCGATCGCATTTTGAGCATCGTTTAGCTATTCCCTTTCTGGCTCAAAAACAGCTTGAGCAAGCTTTAAAAGACTTTATTAGGGGTGAAAATCGCTTTTCAGGTCAAAGAAGTCTTTTAACCTCGAAAAAAGCCCCTAAACTGGCTTTTATGTGTACGGGACAGGGTTCACAGTATCCCGGAATGGCTAGGGAACTCTACGAAACGCAACCGACTTTTCGCCAAACTTTAGAGAAATGTGACGAAATTTTACGGAGCTATGGGGTGAAATCCTTACTGCAAGTGTTATATGGGGACGAAAAAACCAGTCAGTTGATTAATCAGACTTTTTACAGTCAAATTACCCTATTTTCCCTGGAATATGCCCTCGCTCAACTCTGGTTATCTTGGGGAGTGAAACCCGATGCTCTCATCGGTCATAGTTTAGGGGAATATGTGGCCGCTTGTTTAGCGGGAGTCTTTAGCTTAGAAGATGGTTTGAAGTTAATTGCCCATCGGGGACGCTTAATGCAGACATTACCGAAAAACGGCATAATGGCGGCAATTTTTACCGATTCTGACAGCGTGACCAATCATCTTAGGAAGATTAGGGGCATCTGTACCATTGCTGCGGTCAATAGTCGAGAAAATACAGTCATTTCTGGCGAAACTGAGGCTATTAACCATTTAATCGCTAACTTCAATCAGAGAGGCATTGAAAGTCAGATTTTAGCTGTTTCCCATGCTTTCCATTCTCCCTTAATGACGGGTATGGTGGGGGAATTTGCCAAGATTGCCGAAACTATCACCTATAATTCCCCGCGTCTCCCCCTTATTTCTAACCTGACTGGGGATGTTATCGATGCAGAGATAGCAACTTCCCAATATTGGGTTAATCATCTACTGTCTCCCGTAGAGTTTGCCCGGGGTATAGAAAGATTAGGGGAGTTAAATACGGAAATATTCCTAGAAATTGGTGCCAAAACCACCTTAATTAGCCTAGGTCAGCAAAATCTCCCCGACCAAGGTCTCTGGTTAGCTAGTTTATCCCCAAAACAGTCGAATTGGGAAACCCTACTCCAAAGTTTAGCAACCCTTTATGTAAAAGGGGTCAAAATTGACTGGAATGGATTCGACCTGGATTATTTACGCGAAAAAATCCCCTTACCGACCTATCCCTTCCAAAGAAAACGCTATTGGTTAGATTACATTGATTCTCAGCTAAAAACCCCGACAGTAGCGGCAGCTTTCCACCCTCTCCTACAGCAACCGCTGCATCTATTGGGGTCAAAGGATGTCCACTATCAATCCTCTCTTTCTCCCTGCTCTCCCAGCTATCTGCAAGAACATCAAGTTTTTGGCCAGGTAGTTTTCCCGGCCGCAGCCTATCTAGAGATGATTATAGTGGCAGCCGGTCAACAATATCCCAATCAGCAGTTCACTATTGGTCAATTGAGTCTGAATCGACCCTTAATTTTCTCAGAAAACCAGAGTAAAAAGGTACAGTTAAGCTTACTAGCGGGGGGACAATTTCAGATTCTCAGTCTTGGGGAAGGGGAAGTTTCCCTACTGCATCTATCGGGTAATTTAACCAATGAAAACCAGGACTTACCCAGCTGCAATTGGACAGATATCCGGAACCGTTGTCACCAAAAAATCGAAATTGCACAGCATTATCAGGACTGTTCAAGTAAAGGAGTGAACTACGGGGAAAGTTTTCGAGTTATCCAGGAACTTTACCGCAATCAGTCCGAAATTGTCGCAAAAATTCAACTTTCTTCCCATCTACTCTCGCAAGCGGTGGATTACCAGCTACATCCTGTCTTACTTGATGGTTGCTTTCACGCTATGTCGGCACTATTTCCCGCAGGGAATAGCACCTATCTTCCCACTAATATTGATCGATTGACCTTTTCGGGAGTTAAGGACACCTCTATATACTGTCATGGTCGCTTCAGCCATAGCAATTTGCAAAACGGCACTTTAATCGCTGATTTGACTATTTTCAGCGAATCGGGTCAATTAATTAGCCAAATTGACGGATTAACTTTTCAACAGGCCCAGCCAGAAACCCTCTTTTCCCAGACCAACGACCTCAAGGATAGTTTATACGAAATTACTTGGCAAGCCACGGACTTGACGGGAATGGATTGGACAGAAACAGGAGATTGGTTAATTTTTGCCGACAAAAAGGGAGTAGGGCAACAATTAGCCGAAAAATTGCTGCAACAAGGGCATAGATGCCAACTTATCACCGAAAACAATCGCCAGACTTGGCAATATCTCCTCAAAAAACCCTATCAAGGTCTAATTTATCTCTGGGGAATCGATGACGACCAAGCTTTAGAAAATAATCAAAACCTAGCCGCCACTCAAGAGCGAATTTGTGGAACTTTGCTGGAAATAGTGCAAGAAATAGGCAAAATAGAGGTTAATTACTCTCCTCGCCTCTATATTGTCACCCAATCGGCTCAATACATTCCTTCTCAGCCCACAGTGATTGCCCTTGCCCAAAGTTCCCTCTGGGGATTAGGACGGACTATTGCCCTAGAACACCCAGAATTGCGCTGTCTGTGTCTAGATGGAGATAAATTTCAGGATAGCCACACCTTAGCCCTAGAGGTGTTCCAATCTTTACAAAGTTCGGAGGAGGAAAATCAAATCGTTTGGCGGCAAGGCCAGAGCTATGTGGCTCGTTTAGGGCGATTTATCCCGAAATCGTCGCTAAAAAACCGAGAAATTGCCGAAAATGCCACCTATCTTATTACTGGTGGTCTAGGGGCCTTAGGGCAGCAAGTGGCTAATTGGTTAAGGAAAAAAGGAGCAAAATCCCTCGTCTTACTAAGTCGCCGGGGAATAACTCCAGAAACCCAGCCAATTATAGACCAATGGCGACAAGAGGGAACCAATGTAGAAGTTTTTGCCGCCGACGTTAGCGACTTTGGCCAAATGCGTCGGGCTTTTGAGATAATCGAGCAACAGTTACCCCCCTTAAAAGGCATTATTCACACGGCCGGGGTGTTAGAGGATGCCAGCTTATCCAAACAGACTTGGGAGAAATTTGAGCGCGTCTTTTCCCCCAAAATACTCGGTGCTTGGAATTTGCATCTCCTCAGTCAAGAAGTGGATTTAGACTGGTTTATTAATTTTTCCTCAATGGCCTCGGTGTTAGGGTCTTCTGGACAGAGTAATTATGCTAGTGCTAATGCCTTTTTAGACAGTCTAGCCCATTATCGTCAAGCGCAAGGACTGCCGGCCCTGACTATTAATTGGGGTCCCTGGGCAGAGGGTGGTATGGCGGAAAATTTAGACGAAAAAGCGAAAAAAAGGCTAATTAAACAGGGTTTTACCCCTCTTGATCCCGAAAAATGTTTGCATCTCCTCGAAACATTGCTGACGACTTCTCGGACACAGGTAACTGTCGCTTCTCTCAATTGGAATAGCTTTTTTAACAGTTTCGAGAATCAAAAAATTCCGCCTTTATTACGAGATTTCCAGAGTTTTTCAGCCCAAAAATTAACCCCAGAAAATAATTTTATTAATGTCTTAATGACAGTACCAATTGAGGAGCGTTTTGCGGCTTTGACTGCTCATGTTCAAGGGATTGTAGCGGAAATTCTCGCTATTCCGGCTAGAGAATTTACCCAAGTTGACCAAGGTTTTTTTGAGTTGGGAATGGATTCTTTAATGACGGTGGAATTACGCAATCGTTTAGCCAAGGATTTAGGTAAATCTCTAGCGGCAACTATCACTTTTAAATACCCAACAGTGACCAGTTTGGTCGATTATCTAGTCGCTGAAGTTATTGACCTTGACTTTAGTTTAAAACCCTTAGCAATAGGAGCAAATCAAGATAACAATCTTGATCCCCTCAACGAAGAAGATTTATCCCTAGAAGAATTGTCCGATTTACTGCTACAGGAGTTAAATTCCTTAAGCTAGAAAAGCAGACCTCAAACCCTATCTAAATAGCCTGTTTACCATGACACAAACACCTGCCAAAACCGATCAAATGAGCTTAATAAAAGATGCCTTAAATCAAATTAAGGTCTTAAAAACTAAGCTACATACCCTAGAAAAAGCCAAAAATGAACCAATTGCAATTATTGGTATGTCCTGTCGCTTTCCCCAGGAAGCTAATTCCCCGGAAACTTTTTGGGAATTATTGCAATCAGGAACCGATGCCATCAGCGAAATTCCGCCACAACGCTGGAATATTGACAATTATTACGATCCTAAACCCGATGCAAGGGGAAAAGTCTATACCCGTCACGGTGGCTTCTTAAATCAACCGATAGATCAATTTGACGCTGATTTTTTTGGTCTTTCTCCCCGGGAGGTAGCACAAATGGATCCGCAACAGCGATTACTGCTGGAACTAGCCTGGGAAGCTCTGGAAAATGCGGGAATATCACCCTTAAATCGGCGAGGAAGTCAAACAGGGGTATTTATCGGCATGATGACTCAAGATTATTCCCATTTTAGCCATCATCCCGATCTGATTGATGCCTATACGGGAACGGGAAATGCTAAAAGTGTAGCTTCGGGACGTTTATCCTATCTTTTTGGATTTCATGGCCCAACTTTAACGGTTGATACTGCTTGTGCCTCCTCTTTAGTCGCTGTTCATTTAGCTTGCCAAAGTTTACGCAATAAGGAGTGTGAAGTTGCCCTAGCTGGGGGAGTCAACCTAATGTTAACCCCCTTCGTTACTATCATGGAATCCCGCGCCCAGATGTTGTCTCCTGACGGTCGTTGTAAAACCTTTGATAGAACAGCGAATGGCTATGTGCGGGGAGAAGGCGGCGGTATTATTGTTTTAAAGTCTTTATCTGCGGCCATTCGGGATAATAACTTGATTTTAGGACTAATTAAAGGTTCGGCCGTTAACCATGGCGGTACGAGTAGCGGTTTAACAGTTCCCAATCAACTTAGTCAAGAACAATTGATTTGTCAGGCTTTAAAAAATGCTCAGGTAAAGCCAGAGGACATTAGCTATATTGAAGCCCATGGAACTGGCACTTCTTTGGGCGATCCTATTGAATTAGGTGCATTATCGACAGTTTTTGCTAAAAATCCCCAACCGGTTTGGGTTGGTTCCGTCAAAACCAATATCGGCCATCTAGAAGCGGCCGCAGGTATTGCCGGACTGATGAAGGTGATTTTATGCTTGCAACATCGACAAATTGCCCCCCATCTCCACTTCCAGCAACCGACACCCCATCTAGACTGGGAAAATCAACCGCTGAAAGTTCCGACTAAAAACCGTGAATGGGTTAGTGAAAACTCTTCTCGTTTAGCTGGAGTTAGTTCTTTTGGCTTAAATGGCACTAATGCCCATATTATTCTCGAAGAATACCCTTACGAACCTGAAACGACTGCGGCACCTGATTCATCGCCCTATCTGTTCACCCTCTCAGCCAAGACCGAATCGGCTTTAATCACACTAGCCCAAAAATACGCAAATTACCTAGAAAATGCCAACAATATTGCTTTAAGCTCCATTTGTGCTACTAGCAATCGCAGTCGCTCCCAATTACCCCATCGTTTCACCTGTATTGTCTCTAGTCACTGCCAACTTCAAGAAAAATTAACCGCTTTTGTTCAAGGTGAACCGAGTTCTTTTCGCCAAAAAAGTGAATTTAGTGGCAAAAATCGGGCAAAAATTGCCTTTCTCTTTCCGGGACAGGGTTCTCAATACCCCGGTATGGGAAAGGAACTATACCAATCCTATCCTCTATTTCGCCAAACAATCGATCGCTGTGCTGAGATTCTCCGTCAATATGGCGACTATTGCCTAACGGAGATTATTGACCAAGAAAATCATCTCAATCAAACTTTTTACAGCCAACCTGCCCTATTTGCTCTCGAATACGCCCTTTTTAAACTCTGGGAATCCTGGGGAATTACCCCCCATGGGGTTATGGGTCATAGTTTAGGGGAATATGTGGCCGCCTGTGTTGCTGGAGTCTTTAGTTTAGAAGATGCCTTAAAATTAGTCTTCTATCGGGCTAAATTGATGGATTCTGTGGGAAAAAGTGGTTCAATGGTCGTTATCTCGGCTAGTGAAGCTGAAATTAGTCCCTTAATTGCCCCCTATCAATCTCAGGTCGCTATTGCCGCTATTAATGGTCAGGATAATATTGTCCTGTCCGGTGCTGCAGAGACCATAGAAACCCTGGTAAAACAGCTTCAGGTCAAAAATCTGAAGATTACCCGGTTAAATGTCTCTCAAGCTTTTCATTCCCCTCTGATGGAGGAGATTTTAGACGAGTTCCGACAAATTGCCGAAACTATCACCTATCATCCCCCCCAACGAGCCTTAATTTCTAACCTTAATGGCAACTTAGTCAATTTTGAGGTCACTACTCCCGATTATTGGTGTCGTCATCTCCGGTGTTCTGTTCGCTTTGCCGATGGGATAAAAACCTTACTGGACAACGGTTATCAGCTATTTGTCGAATGCGGCTCTCATCCCGTTTTATCGGCCATGGGCAGCCTACTGGATAAAAATTATTCTTGTCTTTGGTTGCCCAGTTTGCGTCGTCAAACCTCTGACCGACAACAGATTCTCGAGAGTGTCAGTCAGCTTTATCTGCGGGGATTCGCCCTGAATTGGCAAGAGATAACGGCCAATCAAGACAGTAAACCCTGTATCTTACCGACCTACAGCTTTGAAAGAAGTAGTTATTGGCTAAAAACAGGCGACTTGACCCCAGAAGAAGCGCAATTATTGCCTAAATTGTCGAAATATCTCCTAGAAACACCGCCGCAACCGCCGGAAGTTGTCAAAACCACCACCGCATCATCTTCTGGTCATCTAATTACCCTTGATTCTCTGTTGGCCACACCCGCAGAGAAACAGCTTAAACAACTAGAAACCTACATTATCGGTGTTTTAGAACAGATTACTGGTTTATCCGTGGTCAAGCTACATACCAAGCAACCCCTCTCTAGTTTAGGCTTAGATTCTCTCATGTCCAGTCAATTACGACGTCAACTAGAGGAGGATTTAAAAATTATTGTTCCCGTGGAATACCTAGCGGGATTGAGTATTGAGCAGTTTTTACCGCAAATATTCAACTTAATCACCCAAAACTCCCAACCTGCAACTAGCAACAAAACTCCTCTCTCCTCAAAACAGAAAAAACCAATCAAGACGACTAAAGCCGAAAATATCTCTAATGATCCGAAACTTTGGCTAATTCGCAAACAAGCTAATCCTAACGCCCGCATTCGTCTATTTTGTTTTCCCTACGCTGGTGGGGGTGCCTCCGTATTCCAAAATTGGCTGAATTACTGCCCCAAGCAAGTGGAATTTTGGGCGATTCAACTACCCGGACGCGAAACGCGTCTTCAGGAAACTGCGATTACATCGCTAAAATCCCTGATTAATCGTCTCATTCCGATTCTGACTCCCTATTTAGACCAACCTTATGCTTTTTTTGGTCATAGCATGGGTTCTTTAATCAGTTTTGAATTAACCAGAGAATTAGCTAAAACTCGGCAAAATCTACCCCAACATTTATTTATGTCTGGATTTCGAGCGCCTCACATTGTCAATCCTGATTTACCCATTCATCGTCTGGGAGATGAGCAATTTTTAACAGCTTTAGGTCATTTTCAAGGAACCCCGGAAACTCTCCTCAAAAATCCCGATTTAATGGCGGCTTTTTTGCCAATTTTACGAGCAGATTTCAAACTCCTAGAGACCTATTCTTATCAACAAGGTCAACCCTTAAATTGTCCTATTACCGTTTTTGGAGGTCACAACGATGCCAAGGTTTCTGCCGATCAATTACAACAATGGCAACTGCAAACCAATCAAGATTTTGTCCTGCATACCTTACCAGGAGGACATTTCTTTATCAATCAACATACGGAGAAAATTATGAAAATAATTTGCCAAAGTTTACGAGAGTTTCCTGAACAAATGACTGCCTAATTAACCAATTACTCAAGGGAGAAAAATCATGACTTTAGATTACAAAGAGCAATACTGTATTATTGGGGCTGGTGCCGCAGGATTAGCGGCGGCTAGAGCCTTAAGCAAAGCCAAAATTCCCTTTAATGTTATCGAATCTGCCCAGGATGTTGGGGGTATTTGGATTTATGACCGTCCCGATAGTCCAATGTATAAAAATACACATCTAATTGGTCATAAAACCACACAACCTTTTTCTGATTTTCCCATGCCAAAAGATTACCCAGATTATCCCAATCATCGGTTAGTCTATGAATATCTTCGCAATTATGCCACTCATTTTAATCTCTATGATTTCATGGAATTTAATCTCAGCGTAGAGAAAATAAAAAAGGTGGGTAACTTTTGGGATGTCACTCTTAGCAACCAAGAAACCAGACGATACCGAGGAGTTTTAATCGCCAGTGGTTATCATAATAAACCAAATATTCCTCAATTTTCTGGGCATTTTGACGGGGAAATTATCCATTCAAAAGATTATGATAATCCCGCTCAATTAAATGCTAAAAAAGTCCTAGTAGTTGGAGCGGGACAATCAGCCATGGATTTAGTCGTCGAAGCGGCTATCAATGGCAGTAAAACTTTCCATAGTACCCGCCGTGGCTTTCTCTGTATGCCGAAATTTTTATTCGGGTTGCCCCCAGAATGGGTGATGATTAACACGCCAATCATGAATCTAATTCCAGCCCAAGAACACATGAAAATGATGGCTTTATTATCACCAATAGCTCTATTTTTACAAGGAGTTAATCTCAAAAAACTCAATATTCCTACAGACTGTAAAAGTAACGGCCTAATTATTCCCAACAGTGACCAACAAATCTATCGTTATTATGTGCATGGAGATGTCACCCATAAGCCTAATATCCAAGAATTAGACGGAAAGAATGTTATTTTTGACGATGGCAGTACAGAAGAAATTGATCTGATTATCTACGCCACTGGTTACAAAATTGAATTTTCTTTTATTGACAAATCGGATTTGAATTGGCAAGAAGGAACCACCCAGCCTAACCTCTATATGAATGTTTTTCACCCAGAGGAAAATAACCTGTTTGTCATCGGAATGGTTCATCCCACTGGCACCCACTGGCGAGTATTTGAAGAACAAAGTAATTTAGTGGCCGCTTATCTACAAGCTCAGGATAAAAAATCCCGGTTTGTCTATAAATTTGAAAAGCTAAAACGTCAAATTAGCTCCAATTTAAGCACCGACAATAAACACCATAGCGGTACTCACTCCTTAGTGATTGACAAATTGGGTTATATACGCCAAGCCCAAGGATTAGCTCGCCGATTACTGGCTTAAATCTCCCACGATAATTTACCCCCTGAAATCCCTATCTCTTAACTCCAATGCCCTACATTATTGAGACAGCTACCGGTTTTCCAGAACATTACTATCCCCAAGAAGTTCTAGAAGTCAATATCAGAAATCATTGTGCTAATCTTCTTCAAGATTATTGCCGAGAAAATCATCTTGACTTCCAGGAACAAACCTTTTTTGATTTAGAACAAATTCATCGTTTTTTCAGTAATGTCAAAATTCAAGGGCGATACTTCACCATTCCCCTAGATGAATTCGATGCCGATAATCCTCCCGGAATCGCCCAACCCTTTCGTCAAATGGTCGATCTAACTATGGATTTAGTAACATCGACAGTAACTAATTTGCTCAAAAAAGCCGCTCTTTCTCCCAAAGAAATCTCCCTAGTTACTGCCGTTACTGTTCTTCCTTCCGTTCCTTCCCTAGAAAGTTTACTCCTCAATCGTCTAGATTTTTCCCTCGATATCAAGCGGCAAGCGTTATCGGGTGTCGGCTGTTTGGGAGGCGCCCAAGGATTAGCCAGAGTAAACGATTATCTGCAGGGACATCCCACCGAAGCAGCGATTTTGTTTACCACCGATCCCTCCTCTGGCCTTTGGCAAGGGTCAATTCATAGCGATTTAACGGAATTATTGGGACAATTACCCGAAGATCCGTCTCAATATAGCAATATCATTATGACCCTTGTGGTAGCGGCTTTATTTGGCGATGGAGTCGGCACTGTTCTCTTAGCGGGAGATGAACATCCCTTAGTCAAGCAAGGTAAAGCAAAACTGAAGATTATCGGCACTCAATCGCTGTTAATGCCCCACACAGAGAATTTAATGGCATTACCTTTAACAGACTACGGTTTTCGCCAAATTCTTCGCCCAGAAGTCTCTGATTACGTCAAGGGTGGGGTGAGAAAAGCGGTGACATCTTTACTGGAAAAAACAGGAGTTTCCCTCGAGGAAATTGTCTGTTGGATGGTGCATCCGGGGGGTCCGAAGATTCTCGATGCAATAGTTGAAGAATTTCAGTTAGAACCGGATGTTTTACAGGTTAGTTGGGATATTTTGGCAGAAATTGGCAATATTGCTTCTGCTACTATCCTCTGCATTCTCGATGAAACCCTTTCCCGTCCCCATCCTCCCACAGGTTCCTACGGATTAATAATTTCCATGGGGCCCGGATTTGCTCAAGAAGCCATTTTAGTTCAATTCTAAGGATATTTAAGGATGTTAAGCCAAATAGTTTTCATTGCCCTGATTAGTTACATTATTGTCCAACGAGTGCGCGTTACTCGCCTGAGTAAACAGAATATGGCCAAAGTCTTAGCGGAAGGTGGCAAACTGCATAGTTCTAATTATGTGGGATTCGTCAAGATTTTCCAATCTAGCTGGATGCTTTGCATGATCGGGGAAGTTTATCTGCTCGATCGACCTTTTATTCCAGCATTGGCTTTATTTTCCCTAATTACTACCTTTTTAGCTCAAAAGCTCCGCTATGCCTCCATTGAAGCTTTAGGCGATCGCTGGATTCATCAGGTGGTCACGGTTCCTCAGACACCCGTGATCGACAATGGCATTTATCAATATATCCGTCATCCTAACTGGTGGGCCATGATCACGGAATTAGCGGTGGTTCCCCTGTTTCATACCGCTTATCTGACATCTATAGTCTTTAGTCTCCTGAATGCTTGGTTATTAATCCAACGCATTCCGGCTGAAGAAGAAGCTTTAAGTCAAGACACCAATTATCAAGCAGTTTTCGCCAATACTCCCCGTTTTATTCCTAGTTTTAGCGCAATTTTCTCTCGCAAACAACAACCGCTTAAAAGTTAATTGCCACGGATAGCAGGGCCGGTTCCCTAGGGCCCTTTAATTACCTCTCATACCTGAATTTCAAGGAGAAAAAAAATACTATGGACTCTCTAATTGTTTCCGAAAATATTATTAGCGACAATTTAACTAACGCTCTACAAGAATGGGAAAATTTATTAGGCTCCGAATATGTCAGCACCGATAACAAAAAACGCCTAGAAGCCGAGACCGCTACCTACGAAACCCATGCTAAAATCCCGGCAATTATTCGCCCAGGTAATCGTCAAGAAGTCCAAGAATCTCTAAAAATTGCTAATCGCTACCAAACCCCTGTCTATCCTATTAGTACAGGTAAAAATTGGGGCTATGGTTCGCGAGTTCCTAGCCGCACCGGTTCGGTTTTAATGGATTTGAGTCGATTAAATCAGATTTTGGATTACAATGAAACCCTAGCTTATGTAACTATTGAAGCGGGTGTTACTCAGCGACAACTCTACGATTTTTTGCAAAAAAATGGCAATAAATTATTAATGAGTGTCACCGGTTCGACTCCTGATTCTAGTATTATTGGCAATGTTCTCGAACGGGGTGAAGCCAAAGGACCTTTGGGAGATCGCTTTAATCATGTCTGTGGAATGGAAGTAGTTTTGCCCACCGGTGAATGTGTTCATACGGGATTTAATCGCTTTGAAAACTCCCAAATAGGGGCGGTCAATCGTTGGGGAGTCGGTCCCTATTTTGATGGAATTTTTACCCAATCTAACCTGGGAATTGTCACCAAAATGACTTTTTGGTTAACGCCCTATCCTCAATATTTTCAGGCTTTTTTCTATAGCATCGATCAAGAAAATAAATTAGAGTTATTGATCGATAAACTACGTCAACTGAAAATGGCAGGGGTAATTAAAACGACCTTCCACATTAATAATAACTACCGAATGTTGTCTATTCAACAACAATATCCCTGGCAGGAATGCCAAGAAAAAACTCCTTTACCCCCCGATTTATTAGAACAATTAAGTCATCAATGGGGCGGCGGTGTGTGGATAGGAGAAGGTGCTTTATATTCCGCTTCACCAGAACAGGGAAAAGTCGAAAGAAACCTAATTGAAAAAGCCTTGAAAGGAATTGTCAATAAACTTATGTTTTTTGATGAAAATAAGTTCAAAATGGCCAGCAAAATGAGTCCCATTTTTAAAGTATTTACCGGTGTGGAAATTAAGGACAAGGTGGATTTAATTTATCAGAAAAATCCCCAACGAGGAATGATTACCGAAAAAGTGCTGAAGATGGCCTATTGGCGCAAAAAAACGCCTCCCACCGATAAGTTGAATTTAGACCTGGATGCCTGTGGCATGATTTGGTGTGTTCCCGCTGTTCCTTTTCTGGGAAATCATCTCAGAAATGCTCTCAATATTATCAGCAGCATCGCTCAAAAATATGGTTATGAACCCAATATCGGCATTAACTGTATTACCGAGCGCAATATCAACATCAATGCTGCCATTTTTTATGATCGATTGCTAGAAGGCGAAGACCAAAAAGCCTTAAATTGTCACGATGAAATGTTGGCAGAATTGATCAATCAAGGCTATTATCCCTATCGTCTTAGTACCCACTCTATGAATAGTTTACCCGCAGCCCAAGACGATTATAGTTGCTTAATCCAAAAAATTAAAGAAAGCTTGGATCCCAATCACATTCTCTCACCCGGTCGCTACGAATTTCCTTAAATAAGTCTAACAATCTACTGCTAACTGCCCATCTCTCCCCCAATTCTAATGACTTCTAGCACTTCTAGCAAATGGCAACATCTCCGAATAGATTATCTTCCGTATATCACTGGTTGGTTTGGTAACTTTATCGTTAATAATGCCCTTCTAACCATGCTAATCTATCGCTACGACCCCGGCATTCCGAACGACTATAACTTATCCATTTTATTGCCCTCTGCTTTAGTGGGGATAGCGATAATGATTAGCCGTATTGCTGGAGCTTTTGTGCAGCCAGTGATCGGTTATTTTTCCGATCGCTTTTGGAGTCCTTGGGGCAAAAGAAGACCATTTATACTGGCCAGTTTACTCCCTTTAATTGGTGGTTTTATCCTGTTGTTTAATCCCCCTAATAACTTAAATCAAACCACTTACTTTATTTATTTAGTCATCATGCTTTGGGTGTTTTATGTGGGCATGGCATCCTATCATGTTCCCTATTTAGCCTGGTTGCCCACTTTGGCTAAAAGCCCAGACGCAAGGGTTAAATTATCAACTCAAATCGGAATTTTTGGTTTAATTGGTGCCACAATTGGTGGAATTATTGCCCCTTGGTTAACTGATAGTTATGGCTTTCAAGGCATGGGGATTGCTATTAGTCTTATTGGGGTAATTACCCTAGCTATGCCCTTACTAGAAAAAGAAGAATATACTCCTGCTAAAGGGAAATATCCTAACTTTAAAACCACCTTAACGGCGGCTTTTACCAATCGGACTTTTTGTATCTATATGATCACCATGATTTTGGCGTGGATGGTGATTAGTATTATCTCGGTGATTCCGACTTTTTTAGTAATTGCTCTCCTCAAACGAGAGGTAAGTTTTGCCGCCGTGATTAATACTATTATCGTGGGGAGTGCCTTGGCTGGATTTACCCTAGTTTTACCCTTAGCGCAAAAATATGGCAAAAAACTGGTTTTTCAAGGTTCTTTAATCTGGGTTGGCCTTGGTATGATTGCCATGGCCTGTGGTCGCTTTTGGTGGCAAGATTCTTTGATTCCTTGGTTAATCCTTTCGATCATCGCTAATTTAGCCCTAGCCAGCTTTTTTAGTCTGCCGAATGCCATGTTATCGGACATTATCGATCAAGATGCGGAGCAACAAGGAATGGGACGAGAAGCAATATTTTTTGGCACTAGGGGGCTACTAATTCAATTTAGCCAAGGTGCGGGGTCTTTTCTCACAGGATTGCTCCTTTCTTTCGGGAAAACTCCTGATAACCCCTGGGGGGTACAAATTGCCTTTTTGTGCGCCGGTATATTATCCCTAGCAGCGGCTTTTGTCCTCCGGTCTTATGCCATCAAAAAATAGTTCTTTCCTCGCTAATCTGTTATTACTTTTGACTAAACCCTACTCATTTGGAACTGGATTATGACTTCCCCCAATCCCATCACTAAACAGCAAGAAACTGCTATCAAAAAACTGCGATTGCCCTGGCGATTAATTATTACTGGGATCCTAGCGGCCACCTCGGTTTTTGCCTATCCTACCCTGCGTAATGTCCTCTTAGAAGACACCTCTGAATCCACCACCTCAAAAGAAACCGTTTCGTTAGCAATCGATAAGGGCAAGACGGCAGCCTTACCGGTGCGAACCTTAACTTTAACTCCTGTCACCCATCACCAAGAACCGCGCCGTTATACCGGTAATATTGTGGCTAAACGGACAAGTGAACTAGGATTTGAGCGTTCCGGACAATTAATTAGTTTATTGGTTCAAGAGGGTCAAGAGGTACGCCGAGGTACTTTAATTGCTACTCTGGATACACGCAATTTAGAAGCACAAAAACAAGAACTCATCGCCCAGCGATCGCAGGCTACGGCTAAACTGCAAGAATTACAAGCTGGTTCCAGGAAAGAAAGTATCGCTGCAGCCCAAGCAAAAGTCCGAGATCTCAGGGAACAATTAGCTTTAGCCCAATCTAAATACCAAAGACGGCTAGGATTGTATCAAGAAGGGGCAATTACTAGAGAACAACTCGAAGAAGTGCAAACAGATGTTAATGCACAACAAGCGAGAATTGATGAAGCCCAAAGTCAATTAGATGAACTCAAGGCCGGTACTCGTCCCGAATTGATTTCTCTGCAAAAAGCCGTTATTGACCAATTTGATGCCCAACTGAAGAATATTAAATTAGAGATTGAGAAAAGCCAACTTCAAGCACCCTACGATGGCACTATTGCCCTCCTTCACGTCAATATTGGCACTGTTGTTGCTGCAAGTAATCCGATCGTTCGTTTAGTGGAAAGTAATAAACTGGAAGCGCGTATCGGGGTTCCCATTGACCAGTCCGAAAAATTACCAATTGGGAGTAAACATCGTTTAAAAATTGGTAACAAAATAGTAACAGGACAAGTCACTTCAACCCTGCCCCAAATCGATCCGACTACCCGTACCGCCACGGTTATTTTAAGTTTAAATCAGACTCAGGGCCTGATTCCGGGGCAGGTGGTCAGCCTAGAATTATCTCAATCGGTTCCACAATCGGGCTATTGGTTGCCCACAGAAGCTTTAGTACAAGGCACGAGAGGATTATGGTCTTCCTATGTTCTAGGAGAAGCTAACCCCGATAATCCTCGACAATTTACCGTCAAACGCCAAGATTTAGAAGTTCTAGCGATTCAAGGCGATCGCTTGTTGGTGCGCGGGACGCTCACCTCCGGTGATCGGGTGATCGTCGAAGGGGTTCACCGCATCGTACCCGGGCAAATGGTGGAAATTTGGTAGTCAGCGGTCATTAATCAGCTTTATTATCCCTAATAATCTCCAATGAATAACTTATTTGAACGTAAACCTAGATTACTAATTCTTACCTTAATTCTGATTATTGTCTGGGGATTGTCTTCCTTTCAAATTTTGCCGCGCATGGAAGATCCCGAAACAATTAATCGAGGTGCCACCATTACCACCAATTTACCCGGTGCCAGTCCTTATCGGGTCGAATCCCTAGTGACCGAAAAAATTGAACAATCTCTCTCTAGCATCAAAGAAATTAGCCTGATTGAGTCCTCCTCAGAATTAGGGCGTTCCACCGTCAATATTGAACTTAAAGATGAAGTGACTGATGTGGATCCCGTCTGGTCACGCATTCGCGATCGGATTACCGATGTCATCCCGCAACTACCCCCAGAAGCCCAAAGACCCTTATACGAAGAAGGATATAGTAAAGCCTTTAGTTTATTGACTGCCATCCTTTGGGATCTAGATACTGCTCCTAATTACGCTATTTTACGCCGACTTGGCCAAGAACTGTTCGATGAATTAGAAGCCCTTTGGGGAACCGAAAGAGTCGAGTTAGTCGGGGTTCCGGCCGAGGAAATTTTAGTCGAAATCGATCCGGTGAAATTATCCTCCCTGGGCCTAACTGCCGTCGAAGTTGCCCAACAAATTCAAACCAGTGATGCCAAGGTCGCCGCTGGACAACTTCGCAGTAATCGCAATAATTTATTATTGGAAGTCGATACCAGTTTAGAATCACTCTCTCGGATTCGAGCAATTCCGATTCGTTACAGTAATGAGGGACAATTTACCCGTTTAGGAGATATCGCCCTAGTCACCAAGGGAATTCAAGAACCACCGCCAGAACTAACCATTATTAACGGTAAACCGGCTATTGTGGTGGCCGCTATGATGGAATCGGGGCAACGCATAGACGAATGGACAGCGGCAGCCCAGGCCAAGTTAGACCTGTTTCGACCCTCTCTCCCCCAAGGTGTTAGCCTCAAGATAATTTTTGCCCAAAATCGTTATGTGGCTAACCGACTCGATGGATTATTCAGCAACATGATCCTAGGGTTACTCTGTGTCATGGGGACAGCTTTTGTGATGATGGGATGGCAGTCCGCCTTGGTAGTAAGTGTATCCCTGCCTTTATCGATCCTGATGGTCTTTGCCGGTATGAATCTCTGGCAAATCCCCCTACATCAAATGTCGGTGACAGGAATTGTTATTGCTTTGGGACTTTTGATCGATAACGCTATTGTGATTGTCGATGAACTACAAAAAGGACTACGGACGGGAATAGCTCACAAACATATTGTTGCTGAAACCGTTAAACAGTTAGGGATTCCCCTCTTAGCTTCTACCCTAACCACGATTTTGTCTTTTATGCCGATCGCTCTTTTGCAAGGAGGCACTGGCGAATTCGTGCGTACTATCGCCCAAACAGTGATCTTAGCCTTGGTTAGTTCTCTAATTTTGTCCCTAACGATTATTCCTGTCCTCAGTTTACGTTTATATCAACTGACTCATCGCTCGCACCAGACAAAAACCCATTGGTGGGATACGGGAATTAATTTACCGCTGCTAACGGGTTTGTATCGCCAAATTTTGAAGTTAATTCTCTATTTTCCCGTATTAGGTCTGGTTATTGGCTTGATTATCCCAATTACTGGCTTTGTTGTCGCTGGCACTCTCCCAGAAGAATTCTTTCCGCCGGCAGAACGAGATCAGTTAACCCTAGAAATCGAACTGGCCCCCACCACAACCCTAGAAGTAACTCAGGTCAAAGTGGCTCAAGCTGAAAAAATACTGCTAGATCATCGAGAAATTGGGGAAGTTCACTGGTTTTTAGGGCGTAATGCTCCCCCCTTCTACTATAATCTCTCCGATGGCATCAAAGACTCTCCTAATTTTGCCCAAGCATTGATTCAACTTCGGCAAGTTTCTGATGATCCCCAATTGATCGAAACCTTACAAAAACAATTAAGTCAAGCTCTACCGATGGCTAGGGTATTAGTTAGCCCCCTAGAACAGGGTCCACCGGTGGGCGCCCCGATCGAAATTAGGGTTTATGGCTCAGAATTGGAGATGTTAAGGAAAATTGGCGAGTCCTTACGGGAAGAACTGGCAAAAATACCCGAAATAACCTATTCTGTTGCTGATTTAAGTGAAATTCAAGCTAAATTAGCCTTAAAAATTAATGAAGAAAAAGCTCGACTGATTGGTTTGGATAATGCGGCGATCGCCAGCCAATTGGATAACCTTTTAGAAGGTTCTGTGGGTGGCTCGATTTTAGAAGCAACGGAAGAATTACCTGTACGAGTCCGAGTCGCTAATCGCGATCGCGAGCAACTGCCACAAATTGCCTCTTTAAATATTCTCGGTAATTCCGCCACTGCTGAACGGGCGAATATTTCTCTTTCCTCCGTGGCAGAATTTGATTTTCTCCCCGAATTAGCCACGATTCCTCGACGAAATGGCAAGCGAATTAATACGGTGAAGGCCTATGTTCAAGCTGATGCGATCGCTGCAACGGTTTTAGACGAATTTCGCCAAAACTTAGAATCGGGCAAATTTTCCCTTCCGCCAGGGTATCGGCTCGAATTTGGCGGAGAGGAAGAAGAAAGAGATACGGCTGTGGCTAATCTAATTGCTAGTGTGGGAGTCTTGGCGATTCTAATGCTATCAACCCTTGTTCTTTCTTTTAACTCCTTCCGTCTTGCTGCCCTAGTTACTGTCGTCGGTATTAGTTCAATTGGACTAGCCTTATTTTCCCTCTGGTTATTTGAATATCCCCTAGGATTCATGTCCATTTTAGGCACTATCGGCTTAATTGGGGTTTCCGTTAATGATTCTATTGTCGTGGTAGCGGCTTTACAAGCTTTACCCCCCCATCTTCAACGCCAACGAAAGGCAATCCGGGAAGTGGTCATTGCTTCCACCCGTCACATTCTCACCACTACCTTAACCACCGTGACGGGATTTGTGCCATTATTCCTCTACGGCGGCGCTTTTTGGGAACCCCTCGCTATCTGTATTTCCATCGGGGTGATCGGAACCACCCTAAGCGCACTGGTATTTGTCCCGTCGGGATGGTACTATCTCGCTCAAGCCCACAAGGTTTCCCCTCTGTCTGTTTCTGAGTAGCTTGATTAAATGCCACTTTTGTAGAGACGTTGCTAGACAACGTCTCTATTGATACTAAATCCGTTGAGTATAGGCTACATATCAGGACAGGCAATAGGCAATAGGGGCAATAGATAATCAGTCTTTAATAACCGGATTTAGTGTGATTTGGGTAAAAATATCCTGAAAGTCCTCTCGGCTCCACCGCCCTGATCCGAGAAAGTACGGAGAATTAGCTGAGTTAAATATAATCGAGTTTAAACAATAGATAAGTTTTTTAACAAGAGTAGTGTTAGATACTAATTAGCCGATGGACTGGGGTAGAATTGGAAAAACCAGTGCAACTGTTTTAGCCAAGCTACTTAACTATGATGAAAATTAACTTGCTGTTCGCGTTATCTTCTCTTAAAAAATCGAAAAAAAACTTTACATAAACTCAAAGGAGGGCATCGTAAATTGCTCATCTAAAAGCAGAGTGAGTTATCGGACAAAGTTTTTAGGTGCTTTTGTTGATTACTTCTTAACCACCATCTTATAAGTAGAAGAAGGGAGATGAAAGTTAATCAGTTACTAAGACTCTACGAACAAGGAGAGCGGGATTTTTTAGCCATTGACTTGATGAGTCTAGATCTACAACAAGTGACTCTAATCGCTGTCAATTTTGCTGCGGCCAATTTGCGCGGAACTAATTTGAGTCGCTCTTTTTTGACTAAATCAAATCTGCGGGGAGCGAGTTTGAATTGGGCGAATTTAACCTATGCCAAATTAAGTCAAGCGCAATTAGTGGAAGCGGACTTAACCAAAGCTAATCTCACCGGGGCCTTTATGGTACAGGCAAACCTGCGTAACGCGCGATTAAGTGGGGCGGATCTTTCCCATGCTAATCTCCGGGGAGCGAATTTATGCGGGGCGAATTTATGCGGGGCGAATTTATACTTAGTTAATCTCTTGGAGGCAACCCTAGATAAAGTCAATCTCAATTGGGCCAATTTGCAGGAAGCGCGGTTAAGTGGGGCTAAATGTCGTCAGATTTCCGCAAGGGAAGCCAATTTTAGCGGCTCTTTTGTTAAAGAGGTGGACTTTCAGGGGGCTAATTTAGAAAGGGCTAATTTTAGCGAGGCACGTCTGACGGGTAGTGATTTACGCGGGGCCAATTTAGCAGGTGCTAATCTAGCGGGAGCGCGTTTACAACAGGTAAATCTACAGGGAGCGGACTTGAGGGGTGCTAACTTGACGGGGACTTGTTTTGAGAGTGTCACTGGTTGGACGGAAATCGTCCAAGAAGATGATGTTTTTTCCCTAGACTGGTTTCAGCCTCGTTTTGCTACTTAAAAGTCAATATATCTGCCGAAAGCCCCTCCTTTTCCTATCGGTTAACGATTAGCTGGAGTGGTTAATCTTTGGTTAGGAATAGGGATTGGGGGAGCATTATTCGGTTCATCCTCGAAGGGTAAAGCAGTGGGAGGAGTGGTGGCACCCGGAGATGGCGCTGAAGATGGCGTGGGATTAACGGCAGCGGGGGGACTTTTCGGGGTAACGACGGGTGCGGGAGAGCTAAAACCGAGGATATCTTTGCCAAAGGGAAAAACATTTCTCCAGCGTTGAATATTGGGATGACCAAACCAATCTTGACGGGACACCTTCACCGAGAGCAAAGGTGCGATCGCCCCTGATTTTTCGGCGGTTATTAATAAATCAATTTTATTAATACCCTGTTGTTGATTAAAACGACTGATGATAGTTTTCTCTGCTAATTGCGATGCTCTAGTCAATAATCCTTCGTAGGATTCTCCCTGTTGAACTGCGATAGGAAGATTAACAGTGGATTGAGCAAAAACCACGTCAACGGCGATAATTCCCGTCAGCAGCGTTAAAACAGTAATAGACTTGTACATAGGACAGACAGTTAAACAGCCACTCCCTGGTTAGGGTCGGGATATTCCCTGTTAGAGTTCCCCGATCGCTTTCTTAAATTACCATGATCGATCTCTGGCCACAATTGAAATTTTTCGGTAGCGAAATCGTCCTTAGTCCCTAGTAATAGGCAATAGGGGAATAATTGAGGCTGGCTGAATAAATCTAAAAACTTTGTTGGATAATATCTTTAGGCTTTTTTCAAATCAAACAGTGCTGGCCATTGGAGTGGTCAGAGGGAAAATTCAGGGACTTTTTCCCTGAAAATCGGTAAAATCCCACACCCCACACCAACGAAAAACTTTTTTAGTATAACCTAATTATATTTGGCTATATCAACAAGAGGGTTTTAATTGTGACACAAACTAGCGAAACCGTTACCTATTCCCTTGAATCTGTCCTGACAAGGATCGAGAGTAAAATCGACAATCTCCAAAGAGATGTTAATCAAAAATTTGACAGTCTCCAAAGAGATGTGGATCAGAAAATCGACACTCTCCAAAGAGATATGGATCAAAAATTTGACAGTCTCCAAAAAGATGTTAATGATTTAAAGGTGGAAGTCACGGAAATCAAGGGAGATATTAAAACTCTTGATCAGAAAGTCGAAACAATAGATAAACGACTGGAAAAAGTCGAGGATAATTATGCAATCTTAGTTAAAGATATTGCGGACTTGAAAGGGTTTAAATCCCTGATTATCCCCATGATTGTCGCTTTTTTAAGTGCCGTGGTAACTTTGGGATTGCGCGGCTTTTTTCTTGGCAACAAACCTTAAATATATCAGAGAATATTGTTATCATCAAGTTTATTTGTTACTCTACCAATAAAATCTATGAGTTTTTGTATTAATCCTCATTGTCCCAAACCGAAAAGTATCACGGAGAGTCGTTACTGTCAATCCTGTGGTTCCGACTTGCTTTTAAATGGTAAATATCGAGTCACAAATTTATTGAGTGCCAAAGGTGGATTTGGTAATACCTATGAAGTGATAGATGAACGTAAAATACCTAAAGTATTAAAAGTTCTTACCTATGATTCTAGCAAAGCTATTGATTTATTTCAACAGGAAGCCAATCTTTTAAAACAATTAAATCACCCCGGTATTCCCAAAGGAGAAAACTATTTTATTTATCATCCCCGGGAGAGTCAAACTGTTTTACACTGTTTAGTCATGGAGAAAATTGCTGGTATTGACTTGGAAGAATATCAAAAACAAAGAGGATTTAAACCGATTGATTATAATCTCGCTTTGGATTGGTTAAGTCAGTTGGCTAATATTCTCCATGAAGTTCATAAACATAAATTCTATCATCGCGACATCAAACCCTCTAATATTATCTTAAAACCCGATGGTCAATTAGTTTTAATTGATTTTGGGGCAGCGCGACAAGTGACTAAAACCGTCCTAGCAGGAGGTAAAAATACAGGAATTTATACCCCCGGATATGCTCCTCCTGAACAATCTCTTGGTCACTCTGTCCCCCAATCAGACTTTTATGCTTTGGGCAAAACTTTCGTCTTTTTGTTAACTGGTAAAGAACCCAGTGACCAGAAAATTTATAATATTAATACTAATGAATTTAATTGGCGTAAATATGCCCAAAATATTCCTTCTCGATTAGCAGATTTTATTGATAATTTAATGGCAGAAAAACCTATTGATCGACCTAAAGACACCAAAACTTTGCTAAAAATTATTACTGATATTAAAGCCAATCCCCATCAAACTAAAAAAACTAAAAATTCTCCTCCTGAAAAACCTAAAATTATTCCTATTCCCAATCCTGCAATTATTTCTTTACTCGCCGCAATTTCTCCCAGTTATGCTGGGTTTTGGCTCCGTTTCAAAGCTTCTTTAATTGATTCTTTTATCGTTTTTATTATCGCCGCTTTATTAGGTGGTTATATCTGTTTTCGCTTACAACAATGGTCAACTTTTCAAGATTTAAATCTTGATTTTGATATTCCCAAAGAAATCTGGGTTTACTATGCAGCAGGATTAAGTGCAGCTGGAACAACAATTATCGGTTTTGCTTTATTTATAGCGGCAATTATCTATAATATTCAAGCCAAACTTAACTTTACTCACGAGCATATTGCCATTCTTAGCGCCCTCGGTTTAGGAATAGTTATTAAATGGTTATATTATGTTTTCTTAGAATATCTTTTTAAAGCCACCATTGGTAAAATGTTTTTTGATTTATCTGTCACCGATAGCCAAGGCCGACGCATATCTTTTGCAAGAGCCAATCGCCGCTACTTACTAAAAGTTCTCTCCACTGCTCCCTTATATTTGGGCTTTTTACTGGCAGCCTGGACAAAGAAAAAACGCGCCCTTCATGACATGATTTCTGGTACACAAATCCGCAAAAAAAAGTAACCAGATACTAGAAAAGTAGGGAGATGATAGCGGGACGATAGGATAAAATTAACTACAATAAGGACAAGATATTCCTGCTCGGTAATTGGGGGACTGTTTATCTTTTTCATCGATGGGATGACCGCAAGCGGGACACATTTCATAATGTCCTACCTCTAGATTAGCTGTTAGTGCCACTCTTTGATCAAAAACAAAACATTCTCCTTGCCAAAGACTCTGATCGGGACTAACTTCTTCTAAGTATTTCAAAATACCTCCCTCTAGCTGATAAACTTGAGAAAAGCCTTGATTTAATAAAAAAGCTGCCGCCTTTTCACAGCGAATTCCCCCCGTACAAAAAAGAGCTATTTTTTTATCGTTAATACTATCAAAATTTTCCTGAATATACTCAGGAAATTGGCGAAAATGCTCGATTTCTGGGTTAAGCGCTCCCGCAAAAGTACCGATCGCCACTTCATAATTATTACGCGTATCGATAACTACCACGTCCGGCTCTTTCAGCAATTGGTTCCACTCTTCAGTTTTGAGATGAATTCCTGTTTTTTCGAGAGGATTAGCCTTGGGTTGACCAAAAGTCACAATTTCCTGTTTTAAGCGAATTTTTAAGCGTTGAAAGGGCAAATAATCACAAACAGACTCTTTCACTTCTAGGTTAGCTAAACGAGTATCGGTTTTTAACCAACTAATCACCTCGGCGATCGCTTGACGGTTCCCAGCGATCGTTGCGTTAATCCCCTCAGCTGCCAGAAGAATAGTTCCTTTAATTCCTCTTTCTTGGCAGTATTTTTGTATTTCTGGCTGTTTTTGACGATAATCTGACAAAGCCACAAACTGGTAAAAAGTGGCGACTAGATAAGACATGGCAAGTAAGGGAAAAATTAACTTGTAATATTTTTCACTATAGGTTATGATAACGAAAGTGTCCTAAAAACCAGATCGGGGGTTTAGCTCAGTTGGTAGAGCGCCTGCTTTGCAAGCAGGATGTCAGCGGTTCGAGTCCGCTAACCTCCATAGTCCTGACTGATTCCCCTGTGCTTGGTGATTAGCTCAAGTCTTCTTGGGGAGACAATCAGCTAGTTAATTATTAAATGATGTCTCGTACCTATCAAGCTACTGGAATCAATCTGCAAGGAATGGCCTTCGGAGAAGCCGATCGCCTCTTAACTATTTTGACCGCCGAATATGGTTTAATTAGAGCCATCGCTCCAGGTGCGCGCAAGTATAAATCTTCCCTGCGGGGTAGAAGTGAACTATTTGTGGTCAATAATCTGTTGATAGTCGCAGGAAAATCCCTAGATAAGGTCGTTCAAGCTGAAACTATCGAATCTTATCCCAAATTAAGTCAAAATCTTGCCAAACTCACCGTTAGTCAATACCTCTGCGAACTGGTTTTGGCGATCGCCCTGAGCGAACAACCCCAGAGGGAATTATACGAGTTAATCTGCAGCCATCTGGCCAGAATTGAAGTCCTCGACGAGAATGAATACATACTTCCCTACCTTTGTCAAGCAATTTTTCATTTCTTAATAATTGCTGGCTTAGTGCCGCAAGTCCATAACTGCCTGTTGACGGGAAAAGCTTTAATTGGGGACAATTGCCTAGGATTTAGTTTCGAGGCAGGGGGAATAATAGATCTAGCTGCCCTAACAGAAACAATCAACCCGCCCAAAATCGATAGTAAACTGACGTTGCAAGAACTGCAATTACTGCAATGTCTAGGAAAAACAGATTTTCCCCCAGAAGAAAACCTTACCTCAGAACTAGCTTGGATTAACCTCGATCGTTTGCTGCGCAGCTATACTCAATATCATCTGGGAAAAACTTTTCGCTCCTCGGCATTAGTTGAGGGTTTATCTCCCTTAGAATTTTAAACAGATAGCAAAAATCATCATAATGCAACTGTTTGACTCAGAAACTGACGACGCTACGTCTAGCGACTCTTCCACACCTGTTTTTAATTCTTCCGATTCCTCACCGAGGCAATCCGACGCAGAAACCATGAACCGCTTGCCTAAACGTGCGCCCAAATCCAATCCCAGTCAGGGTTTTGCCCCAGTGCTAAAAAACCCGCGCTTTCTCATTCTCTGGGCGGGGGGAATTTTTTCCCAATTGGCGGATAAATTCTATTTAGTCCTGATGATCTCCCTAATTGCCACCCATTACCAAAAAGCCGATCAATCGATTAGTGGCTGGGTATCGGCGATAATGATTGCTAATACAATTCCGGCAGTGTTAGTGGGTTCGGTGGCGGGTGTATATGTTGATAGATGGTTAAAAAAACAAGTTTTAGTTATTTCTAACCTTTTACGCGGGGCTTTTGTCCTCGTCATTCCCCTATTATTATGGTTAGTGCGCGAGCAAACTTTAGCCGTTCCCCTCGGTTGGTTGCCTGACGGTTTAAGAAATTGGCATTACCGGTTACAAGGAGAATTTAACTTACCCTTCGGTTTTTTCCTGTTGTTAGTCATTACTTTTCTTGTCTCCACCTTAACCCAATTTTTTGCCCCTGCCGAACAATCTACCCTGCCATTGGTGGTAAAACGTCGTCATCTTCTACCCGCTAATTCCCTCAACACTTTAACCACCATGGCAGTATTAATTATCGGTTTTGCCATCGGTGAACCTCTATTAGCTTTTGCCGATAGCATTTTCGGCACGAGAGCCGGACAATTTGATATTGGCAAAGTGATGATTGTCGGTGGTTTTTATATAATTGCCGGTTTAATTCTAATTATCCTGCGAACTAGCGAAAAATATGTTATTCCTACCGCAGAACAGCCCCATGTTTGGGAAGATATCCGCGACGGCATTCGTTACCTCAACAAAAATCATAAAGTTCGTAACGCTCTAATTCAATTAGTCATCTTATTCTGTATTTTTGCAGCTCTATCAGTATTAGCTGTCAGTATGGCCGAAAAACTACCCGGGTTAAAAGCTTCTCAATTTGGCTTTTTATTAGCCTCCTGTGGTGCAGGAATGGCAGTTAGTGCCATTACTTTGGGTTATTGGGGTCAAAAATTCTCCCACACCCAATTAAGTCTCTGGGGTTCCCTGGGTATGGCGGCAGCTTTAATCGGTTTATCCCTAGCAACAAAAAGTTTAATTTTAGCCTTCGCTATGACCGCTTTATTAGGGATTTTTGCCGCTTTAGTCGGGGTTCCCATGCAAACTACCCTACAGGCAGATACACCCCCCGAAATGCGCGGTAAAGTCTTTGGTTTAGAAAACAATGCCGTTAATATTGCCCTCTCTTTACCCTTAGCTGTTGCGGGTATCGCCGAAACTCAATTCGGACTCCGACCGGTACTATTAGCTTTAGCAGTTATGGCAGTTATCGGCGGTGGTTTTACTTGGTATGTTTCTCGCAATTTATCTAAAGATTAGCGGAACTTTTCAGTTATCAGTTATCAGTTATCAGTTATCAGTTATCAGTTATCAGGAGTTAGGAGTTAGGAGTCAGTATTCAGGAGATTGCTTTTATTTATTCTCCTATCTCCCCCGCAAAGAAGCGAAACTAACATTAACTAAACGGTTGTACGAACAGGGTTATCAACGAGAGGATATTCTCAACCTCTTTAAGTTTATCGATTGGCTGATGAGCTTACCCGCTGAATTAGAACAGGAGTTTCAACAAGAATTAAATCAGTACGAGGAGGAAAAAAGAATGCCTTATATTACCAGTGTTGAAAGAATGGGAATGGAAAAGGGGATGAGAGAATCTGTCATTGATGCCCTTGAGATTGGATTTGAGAATGTGCCTTCTGAACTGGTTAATAAGATTAGCCAAATTAAAGACACTTCTCTTCTAAAAAATCTCCACAGACAAGCGATTACTCTTGACTCAATCTCAGATTTTCAAGGCTATTTAAATCAGTTAATCAAACCTGAAAATTCTGGTTTGTCGCCCAAGACAACGGGTTTCTCCAAGGAACCCGTTTTCTGTGTTTAGTGACAGAGTAGCGGCTTATAATGTGTAATTAATTTTGCTTAGGCACTTATTAATCGCTACAGTTTCTCTTATCTAGTTACGAGCGGCTGAATGGGAGATACCAGCTTAAATTTTCCTCCTAATTCACACAGGAGGATAACCATTGCTTTGAGACTATGAAAACCATAGAGATTAAGCTATTAATAAAACTTAACAATATCAACATCGCATTACCGGTGGCAGCCCAAATAATCTCAACATTTATAACTCAGGATATAGAATTAATAAGCGGATGGCCAATAGCTATATGCTCTAAATTTGGTTAAGTTTTTCAAAAGACTAGATGAAATTACTGAAAACTTCTTGACATAGCTAGTTAGCTTGGGCTAAACTTCCAGAGAAATAGTCAACGATGAACGCCCCAGTATTAACCTTGTTTGTGTTAGAGCTAAGGATATGAGTAATCCTCTGTCAGTACAGGAAACAGCAACTGCTACCTCCTCTTCGATGTTTCAGGAATTGGGTTGGGAACAATTAGCGGCAGTACCTTTCGACTACGGAGTTAGTGCTGGCGGCAGTCTGGCCGCTGACGGAACTTATATCTATGCCGCCGACTTTAGAGGCGATGGCAATGATGATTATATTGACTTAAACAGGAATTTGCGCGATGATAGCGAGGAAAGTTTAGAGAATCTAGTTATTGCTAACGGTTCTGTCCGTTATAATCCCGCAACCGATACCTGGGAAGATTGGCCGACATTAAATGGTGAAGGGGTGTCGGGGGATGCTTTCTCCAACGTTTATGCTCAAGCGATTGATACTGCTGTACCCAATTTAATTATTAGCGAAGTAACAGCACCGAACACCGCTAGTGCTGGTCAGACTATTACCCTATCGTGGACGGGAAAAAATGACGGTTCTGTGACGACGGGGAGTTCCTACTGGTATGACCAGGTAGTCTTCTCCACCAATGATATTTATGGGGATAGTGATGATATTTATTTGACTGACTCTTACATATACAATTATGGCTTACCCTTAGAACCCAATGAAACCTATACAGCAAGTAGTACCGTTACTCTACCCGTACAAGCAGTAGGAAGTGGCTATTTACTATTTAAGACAGATGCTTATAACTACCAAAGAGAATCAAACGAAGACGACAACATTTATGCTCAAGCGATTGATATTGCTGTACCCAATTTAATTATTACTGAAGTAACAGCACCGACTACCGCTAGTGCTGGTCAGACTATTACCCTATCGTGGACGGGGAAAAATGACAGTTCTGTGACTACAGGAAGTTCCTACTGGTATGACCAGGTAGTCTTCTCTACCAATGACATCTATGGGGATAGTGATGATATTTCCCTAACCTGGTACTACTATATTGACAGCTATTATGGACTACCCTTAGAACCCAATGAAACTTATACGGTTAATACCAGTGTCACCCTAGCCAGTGGTGCAGGAGGAAGTGGCTATTTACTATTTAAGACAGATGCTTATAACTACCAAAGAGAATCAAACGAAGACGACAACATTTATGCTCAAGCGATTGATATTGCTGTACCCAATTTAATTATTACTGAAGTAACAGCACCGACTACCGCTAGTGCTGGTCAGACTATTACCCTATCGTGGACGGGGAAAAATGACAGTTCTGTGACTACAGGAAGTTCCTACTGGTATGACCAGGTAGTCTTCTCTACCAATGACATCTATGGGGATAGTGATGATATTTATTTGACTGACTCTTATATCTACAGCTATTATGGATTACCCTTAGAACCCGATGAAACCTATACAGTAAGTAGTGCCGTTACCTTACCTAGTGGTGCAGGAGGAAGTGGCTATTTACTATTTAAGACAGATGCTTATAACTACCAAGGAGAATCAAACGAAGACGACAACATTTATACTCAAGCGATTGATATTGCTGCACCCAATTTAATTATTAGTAATCTCACCGCTCCCACCAACGCTACTGCTGGTCAGACTATTACCCTATCGTGGACGGGAAAAAATGACAGTTCTGTGACTACAGGAAGTTCCTACTGGTACGACCAGGTAGTCTTCTCTACCAATGACATCTATGGGGATAGTGATGATATTTATCTTACTGAACAATTTATCTCCAGTAGCAACGGCTTACCCTTAGAACCCAATGAAACCTATACAGTAAGTCGTAACGTTACCTTACCCAGTAGTGTAGTAAGTAACGGCTATTTGCTAGTGAGAACAGATGTTTATAACTACCAAACAGAATCAAACGAAAACGATAACGTTTATGCTCAAGCGATTGATATTACTGCACCCAATTTAATTATTACTAACTTCACAGCCCCCAGTACCGCCAGCACCCGACAGACAATCGCCCTATCTTGGACAGTGCAGAACCAAGGAACGCAAGTCACCAACACATCTTCGTGGTATGACCGAATTGTTTTCTCATCGGATACCGTTTTTGGCAATGGTGACGATATTTATCTCACGGAAATCTGGGCTTCCACCTTTGCCAATCTCCCCCTCGATCCCGATGAAGCCTATAACGTTACCCAAAATATCACCCTTCCCGACACAGTGGCGGGCAACGGGTATTTACTGGTTAAGACAGATAACTATAATTGGCAATTAGAGAGTAATAAAACCGATAATATTCGCTCGGTTGCGATCGCTGTCAACGCACCAAATCTCGTCATTTCTAACCCCACATCTCCTCCCTCGGCGGCGGTACTTGGTCAAACAGTTCCCCTCTCTTGGCGAGTCACGAATACGGGAACGGTTTCTGCCCTTGCGGGTTGGTATGATCGCGTTTATTTATCCGACGATGGGCTGTTAGATAGTAATGATGTGAATATTGGCGAATTTTACCGACCGAATTCCCTCGCCCCTAATGCCAGTTATACCAATAATCAGAACATCTTCTTACCCGCTACCAGTATTGGTGATCGCTACCTGTTATTTGTCACCGACGTTTACCGAGGACAGGGAGAAACCAACGAAACCGACAATATCATTGCTACTCCCATCACCCTCACCGCACCCGATCTGACCGTCACTGCTGCCACCGCTCCCACCACAGCAGTTACCAGTGGAACCTTCAATGTCTCCTGGACAGTAACCAATGGGGGTGATGTCCTAGCCTCGGCGGATTGGAGCGATGAAGTTCGTTTATCGACGAATACGATCTGGGGAGATTTCGATGATCTCTCCATCACCTCTGGCACGGTTTCGATCGCCGCCCAAACCCCCTTAAATCCCAACAGCAGTTACACCATTGAGCGAACTGTCACCCTGCCGAGTGTGGTTGCGGGGAATTATAATTTGCTGTTCCGTGCTGATCGCAGTAACCAGCAAGGGGAAACCAACGAAGATAATAATGTTCGCTCGCTGCCCATTGCGATCGCTGTTCCCGATCTGGTGGTTTCTGCTGCGGCTGCGCCCACGAACGGCATTGCTAGTCAGAGTATTGCGGTGTCGTGGACGGTAACAAATCAAGGAACGGTGGATGCTGCGGCTGATTGGTACGACTCGGTCTATCTGTCCACGAATAATACCTTTGAGGGTTTTAATGACGTTCGGATTGCCAGTGATCTAATATCGACCCAAACCCCTCTGCTGGCAGGGAATAGCTACACCTTTACTCGTAATGTCACCTTACCCAACCGTCCCGCCGGAGACTATTTTCTCTTATTTCTAGCCGATGATGCCTATTGGTGGGGTAACTCTCAGCGTGAAACGGATGAAAATAATAACGTTCGTGCCGTTCCGATCACGATTGGGGTTCCCGATCTCACGGTGTCGGCAGCGACGGCTCCTAGTTCAGGGGTTTTAGGAGGAGCGATCGACGTTTCTTGGACAGTTACCAATACCAGTACCGTGACAGCACCCGCCGATTGGAGCGATCGCATCTACTTTTCCACGGACGAGGTCTGGAATCCCTCTAGCGATACCCTGATTACGTCGGAAGCGATCGCCACCCAAACGCCCTTAAACGCCGGACTCAGCTATACGGTTAACCGGACGATTACCCTGCCGAATGTGGCTTCAAGCGGTAGTGGTTATCTGCTGTTTGTTGCCGATGCGAACGCTAATCAGGCAGAAAGCAACGAGAATAATAACGTTCGCTCGGTTCCCTTTACCCTCAACGCGCCGAACCTAACAGTGACGGGGGCGACGGCACCCAGTTCGGTTTCCCTAGGCAGTACAATCGCTGTCACCTGGACAGTGGCCAATTCGGGTCTTTTCCCCGCTAACGCCGATTGGTACGATTCGGTTTACCTGTCCGATGATGCGACCTTTAATGGGGGAAGCGATCGCTACTTGGGCGCCCGTTGGGCGGGCAGTAATACGCCCCTAGCAACGGGTAGCAATTACACTGGGACCCTTAATATCACCCTACCTACGACGACAACGGGCAATCGTTTCCTCCTCTTTGTCGCGGATGATGCCTATTATTATGGCAATGGGCAGGGTGAAACTAACGAGAATGACAATACATTTGCCCTGCCAATCAATATTTCCTCAGCAGATCTCGTCCTTGAATCAGCGATCGCTCCAAGTGGGGGCATCATCGGCAACCCCATTACCCTGTCTTGGACGGTAAAAAACCAAGGGACAGGGGAAGCTCCCCAAGATTGGCGGGATTACGTTTACCTATCCTTGAACCAGACCCTAGACGGCTCCGATACGCTCCTCGTCAACGAAGCGATCACCACCCAAACCCCCCTCGCTGCAGACGGCAGCTACACGATCAACAAAACTGTTAACCTAGCCAGTATTACCCCCGGTACGCGTTACCTGATCTTCGTGGCCGATGGTTCCGGCAATCAGGGAGAAATCAACGAGACGAATAACCAGCGAGTCGTTGAAATTGTGGTAACGGCTCCCGATCTGATCGTCTCCACAGCTAATGCGCCAACAACCGCAATCACGGGCAGTAATATTGCTGTGTCGTGGACAACCAGCAATCAGGGAACTTCGGAAGCCTCGGCAGATTGGTCGGACGCGGTTTACCTGTCAGGAGATAGCCTACTCGATGGGTCCGATATATTCATCACCTCGGAAGCGATCGCCAGCCAAACGCCCCTCGCCGCCGGAGCCAGCTACACCATTAGCCGTAACATCGCTTTACCGAGTAATGTATCTGGCGATCGCTTCCTGTTGTTTGTGGCCGACAATTCCAATGCTCAAGGCGAGGTCGATAACACAAATAATGTCCGTGCTGTACCGATTGGCATTAATGCTTCGGCGATTCTCTCCTTCAGTGCGGCTACCTTCCGAGTCAATGAAGACGGGACGGTGATCGCACCAGTGACGATCGAGCGTAGCGGCATCATCACCGAGTCGGTGAGTGTCACCCTCAACCTGAGTAACGGCACGGCGATCGCAGGGAGTGACTATAATAGCTCCCCGCTCACGGTGACATTCGCCCCCGGGGAAACGAGTAAAACCGTCACCATCCCGATAATTAACGATACTCGCTTTGAGCCGGAGGAAACGGTCAATCTAACCCTCTCTAATCCGAGTGCGGGAGCGGTGATCGGGGTACAAAATACGGCGGTACTAACCATTGTTAGCGACGATCTACCCGTTTATGGCAAATTATCCTTTAGTAATGCCCAGTTCACTGTTCGGGAAGATGGGGGTGCAATCGTCGCTGTTACTGTGATCCGGACTGAGGGCAGTGATGGCAACGTTGGCGCGACAATTAATCTAACCGATGGAACAGCGATCGCACTAGGAGATTATAACAATGCTTCCGTTACGGTGAATTTTACCCCGGGGGAAACTAGCAAAACCATTGTCATTCCCATTGTTAACGATGCGATCTACGAACCCGACGAGACGATTAACCTCACTCTAACCAACCCAACAGGTGGCGCAACATTAGGAACCCAACAAACCGCCACCCTAACCATTCTCGATAACGATCCGCCCCAACAAGGTATTCTCTCCTTCAGTCAGTCGTCTTATAGCATCAACGAGAATGGAACGGCAGTCACTCAGGTAACGGTGATGCGTAGCGGCGGCAGCGATGGCGAGGTCAGCGCAACGATTAATCTGTTCAATGGCAGTGCTACCGCTCCTAGCGACTATAATAGCTCCCCGATTATTGTTAATTTTGCCAATGGAGAAACCAGTAAAACCGTCGTTATCCCGATTGTGAACGACACGGTTTATGAGGCAAATGAAACGATTAATCTAACCCTGAGCAACCCCACAGGGGGCGCGATTATTCGGGGACAAAATACAGCGGTTGTTACGATTGTTGATGATGATATTGAACTAAACTTTAGCTCTCGTACTTATAACGCCGGAGAAAATGGAGTACCGGCAGCGCAAGTCACCGTCAATCGTGCGGGAATTACCTCTGTCCCTGTGGGAGTGACGCTGCTGCTTCGGAATGGAACTGCTACTGCCCCCGATGATTACCTCGACACCCCGATCGCCGTCACCTTTGCCTCCGGTGAAACCAGTAAGACGGTGACGCTTCCGATTGTCAATGATGAGCAATTAGAGGCAAATGAAACAATTCTTTTGAGTCTGGTTGATCCTACTAACGGCGCGACCCTCGGTTCCCAAGCCACCGCAACCCTAACTATTGCCAGTGACGACTTGCCCGATTTGGTGGTGAGCAATATTGTTGCTCCCCTCGATGCCCGATCCGGTGGGGCGATCGACGTGACTTGGAGAGTGACTAATCAAGGAAATATCACCGCATCGGGAACTTGGGTCGATTACGTTTATCTTTCCGAGAATGGAGCGATCGGCAACGATCAATTTTTGGGTTCCTTTAGCTTCACTGGGACGCTTGCCCCCGGTGCATCCATCGATCGCACCCAGACGGTGACCTTACCCCTAGCAACCAATGGCGATCGCTGGCTGGTGGTAACGACCGATGCCAACAACGCGATCAAAGAACGTCCCGGCACAGAAAATAATAATAGCCGTATCGATGATCGCCCAATTAATGTCAGTCTCTCCCCCTATCCCAACCTTCAGGTAGCCAGTGTTACTGCGCCAACAACGGCTTTTTCTAGTCAAGAAACAGTCATAAAATGGGTCGTTACCAATACAGGAAATGGCAATACCAATACTCCCTTGTGGTATGACCGAGTGTGGCTATCCCTCGATCAAACTTTAGACAATAGCGATATCTATCTTGGTCAAGCAGCCAACTCCAGTTATCTCAACGTTGGCGAAAGTTATAGCAACACTTTAAATGTGACGCTTCCGGTAGGGATTGACAGTAATTATTATTTTCTGGTACAGGCGGACGGAACTAATCAAGTTTGGGAGTTTGATCGCGAAGGGGATAATATAACCGCAAGTAATGTTACTGATGTAGATTTAACGCCGCCGCCAGATTTACAGATTGCATCGATCATTGTCCCGGCTTCTATATTTTCTGGACAAAAGATCAACCTCAATTGGACAGTCGAAAATCGAGGTGCAGGAAAAACCTTCGGTCGCTATTGGTATGATGATATCTACCTGTCATTAGATCAAACCATTGATACCCGAACGGACTATTATCTAGGGCGACAACAATATAATAGCTTTGCTGTTTTTGACTCTGGTGCGAGTTATACCGTTTCCAAAGAAGTCGAACTTCCGGTTGGCATCAGTGGCAATTATTATTTCCTCGTCAGGACAGATGCCGGAAATTACGTTTTTGAGCAGGCTTTCAAAGAAAATAACACCAGTTCTACCGCCAATCCCGTTAATATTCGGTTAACGCCGCCGCCTGATTTGGAAGTGGATTTTGTGGATGCACCTGCTAGTGCAACTGCTAGTCGTCCACTAACATTTAATTATCGAGTTACTAACTACGGTTCTACGCGCACACCTAACAATAGCTGGAGCGATAGTTTTTATCTATCTACTGATAACAAATTAGATATTGCGACGGATTATAAGTTGGGTGATCGCTCTCGCTTTGGCGCGTTGAATGTCGATGAGTTTTATACGGCTTCTGCTACTTTTACCCTCCCGAATACCCTAACAGGTACTTTTTATTTATTTGTGATCGCAGATAGTAGTAACCAAGTCTTTGAATTAGACAACAACAACAACAGTAATTTTGATAGTCAAGTTATTACTATTACCTCTCGTCCGGCGGATTTAATCGTTTCTGGTAATACCTCGCAAGCGATGGTAGAAAACGGTAAATCCCTGCGGGTTAATTGGACAACTACTAATCAGGGAATTGGTGATACTGCGGGTAACAGTTGGAGCGATCGCGTGATCATCTCGAGAGACAATATCTTAGGAAACAATGATGATTTTATTTTAGCCAGGAATGATGGTTTTAATACCAGAGATTTTAGCCAAAACAGGTTGCTGAACGTGGGGGGAAGTTACTCTCGTAGTGAATTAGTAACGATTCCTTTTAATTTCACGAGTGGAGATTATAACCTCTTTGTTGTTACCGATGCCAATCAAAATGTTTATGAAGCAAGCGGAGAAAATAATAATAGTTCTGCTGCTATTCCAATTCAGGTAGTCCGACGAACTCCAGACTTACAAGTAACTCAGATAACTGCTCCCTCTACAAGCGTTTCTGGACAACCATTTACCGTAACTTGGAAAGTAGAAAATCTAGGCGAGAACACCACTAATTTTTCTTACTGGTACGACGAAGTTTTTCTCTCCACTGACGCTATTTTAAATCAAGGAGACCTTTCTCTAGGCACGATCTATCAATCTCGTAATCTTGACCCATCAGGTTCCTATCAAACTTCTCGAACCTTTACATTACCCGCTGATATTCAAGGCAATTACTATGTTTTAGTTAGTACCGATATCTACAACTACATCACCGAAGATGCCTTAGAAAATAACAACATCGGTGTAGCTGTTACCCCCTCAAATATTGCCCTCAGTCAAGTTCCTGATTTAGTTGTTAATAATCTGGTGACTCCTACTCAAGCCGTTAGTGGACAGTCATTAGAGCTAACGTGGACAGTAAACAATGAAGGATTCAATAGCAGTAGCGGTTGGCGAGATTATTTTTATCTCTCACGCGATCGCTTTTTCGATCCAGCTAACGATATATATCTCGGTTTTGTTGGCGATCGCGAAGGCTTAAACAGCGGACAAACATACACGAAAACCAATCGCTTTACTGTACCCCGTGGCCTCACAGGCGATTATTATCTGGTTGCTATTGCTGATGCTACGAATAGTGTGTACGAGCGGGAGGGAGAAAATAACAACATTTTCGTTACTAATACCTCTATTCCTATCGTTGCTGCTGTCCCAACTGATTTGGTGGCGGGAACTATTACGATTCCGGCTAGTGGAACGCCTGGACGTAGCGCGACGATTACCTATACGGTAGATAATCAAGGGGTAGAATCGGCAATTGGCAATTGGCAGGATTCTATCTATATCTCTGCTGACGATCGATGGGATATTAATGATTTACTGTTTAGTCAAGTCAATGTATCTGGTCCCTTAAATAGCGGTAGTAGCTATAGTAGAACAGTCACAGCAAATCTCCCCGGTGTTGCGACGGGAAACTATCACGTTATTATCCGTAGTGATATCCGCAACAATATTGCCGAATCCAATGAAAGCAATAACCTCAAAGCTTCTCTCAATCAATTTAACGTCGATGTAGCCAGCCTTACCCTGGGAACTGCCGTAGGGGGATACTATACCTCCCCAGGACTCAAGCGAGAAATTGCAGAAATCGCCCAAATTGCGGCTCAATATGGCGTTTCCACTCTGACCTATTCGGCTGGTAATTTACCCCAAGAGTCTTTTTATTACAAAGTTGATGTTGTCGCAGGAGAAACCCTGAAACTAACCCTCGATGGTCGTACTGGAGTTTCCGCCTTCGATGCAAGCAATTACAATGTCGTAAAATCCTTTCCGGTCGCAATTGAAGGCAGTACCATCTATGTTCGTCATGGAGCCGTTCCCACTCCGACTGAATATGATTACTCTTTTTCTGAGGGCTTATCAGAAGATCAAGAAATTACGATCGACTCCACCCGTGGGGGATCATATTATATCCTCACTTCTGCCCCCCAATTGCGGCTCACTGAACCAGAAACTCCAAATACACCCACTAGAAATTACTTCATCAATGCCGTAAGTTCGGGTGGCGGTGGCGGTGGCGGTGGCGGCAGTACCATTGTTGATCCGCGCCCCCGTATTATCGGGATAGGGCTGCCCAGCTATTCTTTAAAAGCAGAAATCATTGATTTTTCGATTCAAGACATAAGCACCAAAAAAGGCAGCAATCGCGGTCAAGTCACGATGGCGATTGAGGGGGCGAAATTTACCCCTGATGGCGAAATCAGCCTGATTGCCAACGACGGAACCACTCGCGCTGCTAGTAAAGTTTGGTGGAAAGATACCACCGAAATGTGGGCGACCTTTGACCTGCGCGGGTTGGCGACCGGATTGTACGATGTTCGTCTGGAGGATGGTAGTAAAGTCGCCCTCGCCAATGATATTTTTACCGTCACCGACGGGGTGGTAGGAAAACTCGAAACCCAGTTGATGGCACCGGCGGCTTTGCGTCCGGGAGAAACAGGCGTTATTGTCATTAACTATGCCAATACGGGTGAGACGGATATTGTCGCGCCGCTACTCACTTTAGGGGCTGATAATGCCAACTTTACCCTTCCCAACGAAGGAGGAGCCGGGAATCCCAGCATCCAAATCCTCGGTATCGACGAAACAGGACCAGCGGGGATTCTCTCCCCTGGTGAAACAGGAGGATTTTCCGTTCGTTTCGTCCCGACCGTTACCGCTAACATCGTTAATTTCTCCCTTTCGCAAGCCTCGGAGAACGAAACACTGGATTGGACTGAGTTAAAAGCCGAAACCCGCCCCGCTCACGTTTCCTCGGAGGCGTGGGACGCAATTTGGCAAAACTTCACGAACTCCGTCGGGACGACGACGGTAAGCTATCAAGCGACCTTAGCAGAAAATGCCAACTCCCTCAGCCAATTGGGGAACTACGTTCACGATGTCAATATTTTACTCGCCTTCGAGCTTCAGCAGAGTAGCAATTCCATTGTTGGTACGGGTTGGGATGGATCTCTTGAAGATCGCCTGATTGTCGGGCCTTTTGGGCGCGGGGGTTCCTCTCCTTGGGAAATTAACCTCACGAATACCAATGGCGATGTTACGATTCTCTACGGCAATACTCCTCGACTTTTTAGCGTAGAGCCTGATGGTACTTATCGCCCGTCAGTGGGGGATAATGGCACACTCACGGTATCGCAAGGAATCTATCACCTACGGGAAGCAGATGGAACCTTAACGGTATTCAGAGCCGATGGTAAATTTAACTATATCGAAGATACGAACGGTATCCGACTGACGGCGAGTTACGGTGATGGTCGATTAACCCGCTTAGAAAGTACCTGGGGAAATAGCCTTGCTTTTAGCTATAACGCTCAAGGAAGGATCGCGCAGGTTACGGAAGAAGATGGCCAGACGAGCAATTATGAATATGATGCTACTGGACAGTATTTATTAAGTGTCACCACACCGGAAGGAACGACTCGCTACACCTATTACGATGCTTCGGCGGCGGTGGGGAGTCAACAGGCGATTAAATCCGTCACTTTCTCGGATAATTCGACCCTAGCTTTTGTGTACGACAGTCAGGGACGGGTGACGCAGGAAAGCTGGAATAACGGCGCAAGGGTCACGAACTATCAATATGATGCGACGGGTGGCGTGACAGTTACTGATGCTATCGGTTCCCAAACCCAGATGTTATTTAATGAATTTGGGTTGATGGGACGACTGGAAGATCCCCTCGATCGCCTGACGCGCTTCCAATACGATAGCGATGGAAATCTGACGAGTTTGATTGCTCCTGATAATACCGCTTCGGTCTTTACCTATGATCAGAAAGGCAATGTTTTAACCTCGCGTAATACCTTGGGACAACAGGTTAAATTCGCCTACGAACCGACCTTTAATCAATTAGCTTCGGTACAGGATCAAAAAGGGAATCCCCTCTCTTACAGTTACGATAATAAAGGTAATTTGACGGCGATTACCTATGCCGATGGTAGTAAAGAAACCTTTAGCCGTGATGCTTTTGGTAATGTCAGTGTCTCGACAAACCGTCGCGGACAACCGATTGAATACACCTACAACAGCCAGGGACTACTAACCCGCAAGCAATATACAGACGGCACTTTTGCAGCTTTCACCTATGACGGACGGGGTAATCTTCTCTCGGCGATCGATGCTGATAGTAGCGTGTCCTATGCTTATGATAATGCCGATCGCCTGACGAAAGTAACCTACGGTGCGGGACGTTATGTGGAGTATGGCTACGATAATGCGGGTCGTCGCAATCGGATGGCGAATGGCGATGGTTTGATGGTGAATTATGGCTACGATGATTTAGGACAGCTTTCTCAATTAACCGATGGCAATGGTGGGAATATTATCACCTATACCTACGATGCGATCGGTCGTCTGACACGGGAAGATAATGGCAACGGAACTTATACAACCTACAACTATGATCCTGCGGGACAGTTGTTGAGTTTGGTGAATTATCAAGCCGATAACACGGTTAATTCCCGTTATGATTACACCTACGATGTCATGGGTCGTCGTACCTCAATGACGACGCTAGAGGGAACAACGAATTATAGCTACGATGCGATCGGACAGTTAACTGGGGTCAGTTTGTCTAATGGACGCACGATTCAATATCGCTATGATGCAGCGGGTAATCGGATTGCTGTCACCGATAGCGGAGTAGCAACGAATTACAGTACCAATAATCTGAATCAGTACACCAGTGCGGGAGGGGCTACTTTTACTTATGATACCGATGGCAATTTGATTCGCAAACAGGACGGCAGCCAAACTTGGGATTATCGTTATGACAGTGAGAATCGTCTGGTTGGGGTTAATTCGGGAAGTGATGCGTGGATTTATGAATATGATGCGATCGGTAATCGGATCGCGACGATTTACAATGGACAACGGACTGAATATTTGGTCGATCCCACTGGTTTAGGGGATGTGGTTGGGGAGTATAACGGTACGGGTAGTCTCATTGCCAGTTATGCTCACGGTTTGGGATTAGTTAGTCGCTTTGATGGGAGTGGGGCGAGTTTCTATGATGCGGATGCGATCGGTTCTATTGTCGGTTTAACGGGTAATAGTGGCAGTTATTTGAATCAGTATAGCTATCTGCCTTTTGGGCAAGATTTAAGTAAATCTGAGACGATTTCTAACCCCTTTGAGTATGTGGGTCAATGGGGTGTGATGGATGAAGGTAATGGTTTAACCTTTATGCGAGCGAGATATTATGACTCAAATACAGGTAAGTTTACGGCGGTTGATCCGATAGGGATTGAGGGACGAGATGCAAATCTCTATCGTTACACCTTTAATAACCCAGTTAGCTATAGTGATCCGTCAGGAAATCTTGTTCCATTGATTCCAATAGCAATTGCGGCTTTCACTGGAGCAGCAATAGGAGCAGGCACAGATCTGGCAGTTCAAGGAGTTGGTAACTTATTAGGATTGCAACAGGGAGTGGATTGGGGAAGTGTAGGTGTTTCTGCTGGTATAGGAGCTTTGGGAGGTGGAGCAATAGCAGGTGTGAGAAATGTCGGTGTACAAGCAGGAAAACAATTTAGTCATGCCATCCCGAGCCGTGCATCCTGGGCTCCAAAATGGTTGAGAGATCAGAATAATCCTATTGGTCGATTAAATGGTGAATATCTCACACCTCGACAACATTACAAAGTTGACCCTTTTGGTGGATACGGTGGCGTAAGAGGGGGAGGATTTGTGCCGAAAGGAGCTCATCAAGGTGTTCCCAGATATAGTTGGTGGAGACAGAGATGGAATCGGATACCTGCATGGATCGGACCAGGATGGTTCTTAGGTCCAGTTGCAGGGGCGTTAACCCGTATCATCCGCCCCTCAGACCCCAACGATATCGTTGGACCCGATGGATTCGGTGAAGAAAACTGGCTCCTCTCCACCTCGACCCTTCCCTATACCATCCGCTTTGAAAACCAAGCCACAGCCACCGCACCCGCGCAGGTCGTCACCATCACTCATCCCCTCGACAGTGACCTCGACCTCCGCACCTTCCGCCTCGGTGACTTCGGTTGGAGTGGCCTCACCTTCGATGTCCCCGATAACGTCGCCTTCTATAGCCAACGATTAGACCTCACCGCCACCAAAGGATTCCTCGTCGATGTGGCTGCTGGAATCGACATCGCCAGCAAACAAGCCTTTTGGACCTTGACCACCATCGATCCCAACACCGGCGAAATCCCCCAAGATCCCAGTATCGGCTTCCTTCCCCCCAACAACGATACAGGTATTGGCGATGGCTTCGTCAACTACACCATTCGTCCCGGTCGCAATGTCACCACCGGAACCGTCATCGATGCTCAGGCCACCATCGTCTTCGATAACGAAGCACCCATCGATACCCCACCCATCTTTAACACCCTGGACGCAGGAAAACCCAGCAGTCAGGTCGAATCCCTGGCAAATACCGTTGATACTTCCGATTTCCTGGTGAAATGGACGGGTAACGACGATGAGAACGGTTCCGGGATTGCTTCCTTCGATGTCTATGTCTCCGAAAATGGCGGTAACTTTACCCTCTGGCTCGACAATACCACCCTCACAGAAGCCAGCTATCGCGGTCAACCGGGCAAGTTCTACGCCTTCTACACCGTAGCCGTAGATAATGTCGGTAATCTGGAAATTACGCCAACAAATGCCCAAGCTACCACCCAAATCGCTAATAGTAACGTTAATCAAACTCCTATTTTAGGCGTTAACAAAGGATTAACCCTCAACGAAGCCGCCACCGCTATTATTAGCCTTAGCTTGCTTCAAGTTACTGATGCTGATAACACCCCAACCCAGTTAACCTATACCTTAACTACCCTTCCATCTGAAGGTATCCTCAAACTCAACAATAATCCCCTGTCCCTGAATGCCCAATTTACCCAAGAGGCGATTAATAACAACCTCCTAACTTATACCCATAATGGGAGTGAAACTATCTCAGATCGCTTTAATTTCAGTGTTACAGATGGGACTAATACCTTAAATAATAATATCTTTGGTATTAGCATTAATCCTGTTAATGATGTTCCGATTGTCTTAAATGCGATCGCCTCTCAATCCACCACCGAAGGACAAACCTTTAGCTATACTTTCCCAGAAAACACATTCTTTGATAACGATCTCAATGAAGTTCTCACTTATACAGCAACCTTAGAAAATGGTAATTCTTTACCAACTTGGTTGAGTTTTAATGCAGCAACTCGTACCTTTAATGGGATTCCAACCGCAGACAGTTCTGGAACCTTAATCGTTGTTGTAACTGCGATCGATACAGCGCAAACTAGCGTCAGTAATTCCTTTAATTTAACTATTCTTGAAGGACAATCAAGCGATCATCCACCAACTGTTCTCAATCCGATTACAGATGTTAATGTTAACGAAGATGCAGCCAATACCGTCATTGATATAACCAACGTCTTCACTGATATTGATAATGACATCGCTTCAATCGTTAAATCAGTATTCCTCAATGACAATACAGGATTAGTCACTGCTACCATCGTTGACAATCAGTTAACCCTCGACTACCAAGATAATAAATTTGGGACAGCTAATATCACAATTCGGGGAACATCCAACGGTAAAACTGTTGACAATACCTTCGTCATCACAGTTAACCCAGTAGATGACGCACCAACCGTCCTCAATCCGATTACAGATGTCAATGTTAACGAAGATGCAGCCAATACCGTCATTGATATAACCAACGTCTTCACCGATATTGATAATGACATCGCTTTAATTGTTAAATCAGTATTCCTCAATGACAATACAGGATTAGTCACTGCTACCATCGTTAACAATCAGTTAACCCTCGACTACCAAGACAATAAATTTGGGACAGCTAATCTGACAATTCGTGGAACATCCAACGGTAAAACTGTTGAAGATAGTTTCCTAGTCACAGTTAACCCCGTCAATGATGCACCCACATTACAACAGAAAATAGCCAATCAAACCGCCACCGAAGGACAACCCTTCAGCTTCACCATTCCCCCTAATACCTTCAACGACGTAGATGGAGATACTCTCACCTACACCCTAGCAACAGAAACAGTCCTCCCCAGTGGCATCACCTTTGATGCCGCCACAGGAACCTTCAGTGGCACTCCCTCCGATACCGCCTCCGGCATCTATAACCTTACAGTAATCGCCAGCGATTCAGCCGGAGAAAAAGCCAACGATAGCTTTAGCCTCAACGTACTCAACCCCATCAACGGTAGCAGCAGCAGTGAAACCATCAACGGTACTAGCGGCGACGACCACATCAATGCCGGTGCAGGTAACGATAACGTCAACGGCGGTGAAGGCAACGATATTCTCGACGGTGGCACAGGAAATGACCGACTCGCAGGCGGTCCTGGCGACGACACCTACATTGTCGATAGCAGCCGTGATGTAGTCATCGAAAATGGTGGAGAGGGCAAAGATACCATCAAATCCTCTGTAAATTACACTCTCACCGTCAACATCGAAGATCTCACCTTAGCAGGCAATGACAACACCAACGGCACAGGTAACAACCTAGATAATCTCATCACCGGCAACAGTGGCAATAACCTACTCAAGGGATTAGATGGCAACGACACCCTTATCGGTAGTGCCGGTAACGACACCCTGATTGGTGGAAAAGGAAATGACATTCTCACCGGCGGCGATGGCAGCGACTCATTCCTCTTTGGCAGTGGTGCTATCTTTAATAGCAGTGACTTTGGAGTTGATAGTATCAGTGACTTTATCAAAGAAAATGACAAAATTATCCTAAGTAAAACCTCCTTCAATGCTCTTGTTAGTACCATTGGCAATAACTTACAAGCCGCCGAATTTGCCACCATCAATGATACGGCTAACGAACTAAATTTAGTTGGTTCGAGTAATGCTAAAATCGTTTACAATCTAGCAACAGGTAATCTGTTCTACAATCAAAATGGAGCCACGACAGGATTAGGTAATGGCGCACTTTTTGCCACTCTTAATGGCATCCCAGTGCTAAATGAGAATGACATTTTAATTCAAGCTTAAGTAAACAGCAAGGGAAATATATCATCTCGCAATTAACCATATATCAGGAAAATTACTCATGTTTAAACTCCCAACTTTAACCTCAATTGCTGTTGCTGGTTTGTTAGTGGCGACGGCTGAAACTTCCCATGCTGCTATTGTCAATGGAAGTTTTGAAACTGGTAATTTTTCTAACTGGAATACCACCGGACAAACGAGCGTTGAAACTTCAAGTTTTCAGGTTACACCGGTTAACGGAAGTCATCAAGCCGTGTTACAAACTTGTTTTTTTCTCAATGCTTGTGACGACAATCAACCCTTGACTAATGCTAGTAATTTACAATCATTTCTCGGCTTATCGGGTAATCAGTTAAGCAATCTATTTGTTACTGAAGGTTCCGCTATCAAACAGACTATTACTGCTAATACTGGCGATGTTTTAAGCTTTTATTGGAATTTTCTGACTGATGAAGCTGCGGCTGATGTAGATTACAGCGATTTCGCTTTTTTTACCCTTAATAATACTTTATATCCTTTGGCAGATACTCAATCTAGTTTTCCGATTAATCCTTCTTTTTCCCATTTAACGAAAGAAACAGGCTATCAACCTTACACGATAACAATATCCGTGAGTGGAGATTATATTTTAGGGTTTGGGGTAGTTGATGTGGATAAGACAGGAGGAGGAAATGCTACTGGAAATTCAGCTTTATTAGTTGATAATATCAAGCTTACTAATATAGCTAAAGTTCCCGAACCTGATAGTATTTTCGGACTATTATTGACTCTAGTATTAGCCAGCAAGTGCAAGCGCAATAATTGTTAACATCACTCGCTATCAAGAAAACGGGTTTCTTAAAGAAACCCGTTTTATACGACAAACGGCTTTAGTCCGACTGCTGATTCCCGATAGTTGTCCCCTGAATCATCCCACAGTTTTATATTTTCTTTAGAGATGGGCTGTCCTAAAACCTGCTCAGAGCGGCCAAAAGTCAGAAAATAGAAATATAAGGTGCGATTAGAGAACTTGAGCCGCGATCGCACCCATCAGCCGCCATTGGAGAAAGATAAAGTTATGGCAGATAACTACAGAAGTCGCATTGTTACCCAAGGTACCCAACGCAGTCCTAATCGGGCCATGTTAAGAGCGGTAGGTTTTGGGGATGAGGACTTTAGCAAACCCATCATCGGCATCGCTAACGGATTTAGCACCATTACCCCCTGCAATATGGGAATTAATGATTTAGCAATGCGTGCCGAAGCAGCCACCAGATTAGCGGGGGGAATGCCGCAACTTTTCGGGACTATCACCATTAGTGACGGGATTTCCATGGGAACGGAAGGGATGAAATATTCTCTCGTTTCTAGGGAAGTAATCGCCGATTCCATTGAAACCGTCTGTAATGGTCAAAGTCTCGATGGAGTCCTCGCTATTGGGGGTTGTGACAAAAATATGCCGGGGGCAATGATTGCCATGGCCCGGATGAATATTCCCGCTATTTTCGTCTATGGTGGCACAATTAAACCGGGACGCTACAAAGATTGCGATTTAACCGTGGTCAGTTCCTTTGAAGCCGTGGGACAGTATAGCGCCGGTAAAATCAGTGAAGAAGACCTCATCGGAATTGAACGCAACGCTTGCCCCGGCGCCGGTTCCTGTGGTGGAATGTTTACTGCTAATACCATGTCTTCCATTTTTGAAGCCATGGGGATGAGTTTACCCTATTCCTCAACCATGGCCGCCGAAGATGAGGAAAAAGCCGATAGTACCGAAGAATCGGCCAAGGTTTTAGTCGAGGCGATTAGAAAACAGATTCTACCTAGCCAAATTTTGACCCGTAAAGCCTTTGAAAACGCTATTTCGGTAATTATGGCGGTGGGGGGTTCCACTAATGCTGTGCTGCACCTTTTAGCCATTTCCCGCACCATCGGGGTAGAATTATCGATCGATGATTTTGAAACTATCCGGCAGCGAGTACCGGTTATCTGCGATCTTAAACCCTCCGGTCGTTACGTTACCGTGGATCTGCATAAAGCCGGTGGTATTCCCCAAGTGATGAAAATTCTCCTGGTTAATGGTTTACTGCACGGGGATGCTCTCACCATTAGCGGTCAGACTATCGCTGAGATTTTAGCCGATATTCCCGACCAACCGCCCTCAGGCCAAGATGTTATCCGTCCTTTTAGCAATCCTGTCTATAAAGAGGGTCATTTAGCCATTTTAAAAGGAAATCTGGCCACAGAGGGGGCCGTGGCCAAAATTAGCGGCGTGAAAACTCCGGTAATCACCGGACCCGCGCGGGTGTTTGAGTCGGAAGAAACCTGTTTAGAGGCAATTTTGGCTGGAAAAATTCAAGCTGGGGATGTGGTGGTTGTCCGTTACGAGGGACCAGTAGGTGGACCGGGTATGCGGGAAATGTTGGCCCCCACTTCGGCAATTATCGGCGCTGGTTTAGGGGATTCCGTGGGATTAATTACCGATGGTCGTTTTTCCGGGGGAACCTATGGCATGGTGGTTGGTCACGTCGCTCCAGAAGCGGCGGTCGGTGGTACAATTGCTCTAGTCGAGGAAGGGGATCAAATCACTATTGATGCTCGTCAGCGTCTCTTGCAGTTAAATGTATCGGAGGAAGAATTAACCCGTCGTCGTAACCATTGGCAACCGCGGCCCCCACGCTATAAAACGGGAATTCTCGGCAAATTCGCCAAGTTAGTCTCCTCTAGCAGTCTCGGCGCTTTAACGGATCTGAATCTGTTTTAAAAGTATAACTAGGGTTTGCGGCAAAAAGCTTTTCCTGGTGGCAGGGTGTGGGGTGTGGCCCCCCCTACCCCCCCGACATCGGGGGGGGTGTGGGGTTTTATCGATTTTCAGGGAAAAAGCACCTGCTGCCTCCTGACTCCTGACTCCTGACTCCTTACCCCACAGTTAACCTTACTTTTGTCCAACTACTTATGACCTATCTACTTACTGTCTATCGAGCACTCGAATGCCGTCCGGATACCTATCGGGATTGGTATGACCAAGGCAATATTTTAAAAGAAAGAATGGACTATTTTGGAGCCTTAATCAGCTACGAAAAAGCCTTAGAATATTATCCAGATGATTATTGGGCATGGTACAAAAGGGGTATGATACTAGAAGACTTGGGAATGTATGAAGAAGCGGCTGAAAGTTACTCTAACGCTGCACAGGTAAAGGATGATAACTATTGGGCTTGGTACGATCAAGGTTGTGTTTATCTACAGGAATTAAAGGAATACGAAAAAGCGATCGCCTGTTTTCAACGGGCCCTAAGTCATAGTCCGGGGGACTATTGGGCTGCCTACCGGCAAGGGGAGGCCTATCGATTGCTCAAAAACTACGAACGCGCTATTACTTCCTATGATCTGGCCTTGGGAGCGCGACCCCGGGATTATTGGGCCTGGTATCGACGTGGCGACGCTTTCCGGGATTGGGGCAATCCCCAAGAGGCTTTATTTAATTATCGTACCGCCCTCGATATCCGACCGCAAGATTACTGGTCCTGGTATCAACAGGGTGTGATCCTACAGGAATTACAGCGTTTAACAGAAGCGATCACCTGTTATGAAGAATCGTTAAAAATCGATCAAGATGATCGCTATGCGTGGTATAATGCCGCCTGCTGTTATGCCGCTCTCGGTCAACAACAAAAAGCGATCGACTGTTTACGCGAAGCTCTAGACATAGAACCAGATATTTGCGGCGAATTAGCGCGTAATAACTTTGTTTTCGATGGTTTAAGGCAAAATGAAACCTTTAATGACCTCTTGAGTTGCTATTCCCCCGGCTAAAATCCTTTTGCAGCACCTAGGGTTTGCTGAAAAGGTTTTTTGGGGGGTGTGTGGGATTTTAGGCATTTTCAGGGAAAAAGTGCCGAAAACTTCGCCCCGATTGCTCGAATATCCGGCACTTTTTTGATGGCAAAAAAGCCTAAAAATATTAGCCAACAAGGTTTTTAGATTCATTTAGCCGGTTTGGATTAGCTACAATTGCAATTAGAGAAAAATTATTGAGAATCTTATGCGAGAACTAGACAGAGACAAAACCATCGAACAACTGAACGAAATCATGGAATTTGAACTAGCGGGAGTTGTCCGTTATACCCACTATTCCCTGATGGTGACAGGTCCCCATCGCATCCCCATCGTCCAATTTTTCCAAACTCAGGCCACGGAATCCCTCACCCACGCGCAACAAGTTGGGGAAATTCTCACCGGTTTAGAAGGTCATCCTAGCCTAAAAATTGCCCCCATCGAAGAAAGCTATGAACATAATATCAAAGCAATCTTGAGTGAGAGCCTCAATCATGAGAAAAAATCCCTTGATTTGTACAAAGCACTCCTAGAAACCGTCGAAGATGCCAGTATTTACCTAGAAGAATTCGCTCGCGGTATGATCGGACAAGAAGAATTACATAATCTGGAAATTCGCAAGATGCTGCGGGATTTTGCTTAAGCTAGGATCAAAGCTAGAGTTTATTGACTAGCTTATGAATCTCAGTTCCGCTTTACCCACTTTTATTATCACTCTCCGGGAAGGTTTCGAGGCCGCTTTAGTGGTGGGAATTGTCCTCGCTTGTTTAGAAAAATCCGGTCGATCGCAACTTAACTCATGGGTGTATCGTGGTATTGGTGCAGGAGTAGTGGCTAGTGTTTTGGTCGGTGTTTTGCTAGGGGGAATCCTTTTGCAAGTGGATGCCTCTCCTAGTCCTTATGTACCAATGATCAAGGAATTACTGGCCGCCACTTTTGGACTAATTGCCGTTTTGATGTTGAGTTGGATGTTAATTTGGATGACTCAACAGGCCAAATCTTTGAAATCTGAGGTAGAAAGTGCGGTAAAAGCGGGTTTAAAAGCGGAAAATGGGGCAGGAAAAGCGATTTTTCTGCTCGTTTTTATCGCTGTCTTGCGGGAGGGATTTGAAACTGTCCTCTTTATCCTGGCCCAATTCCAAAAAGATTGGCAGATACAAGCGTTCGGTGCGATAGCGGGGTTAAGTTTGGCGACTTTGTTGGGAATTCTCCTATTTGCAGGGGGAGTAAAAATTAATATCCGTCTCTTTTTCCAAATTATGGGGACTTTCCTGCTCTTAATCGTTGCGGGATTACTCATCGGTGTTTTGAAACATATCGACGCAGGAATCAGTCTTTTAAGTGAAATTGACCCTTTTTATCGCAATTTCTGTCCTTCTCTCCCCTCCTCCTGTCTTCTCGGTTTTCAAGTTTGGGACGGTTCCCAAATTTTGAGCGATCGCACTTTCCCCGGACTCCTCCTTAAATCCCTGTTTGGTTATCGTCAAAACCTCTATATCAGTCAAATTGTTGCTTATATCCTCTTTTTACTGCTTATCGGTGGCCTCTATTTCCAAAGCTTACGACAACGTCCTCAAACAGTGATCAGTAAACAGTAAACAGTAATCAGTGAAAAGATGGCAAGAAACTTCTATTTAATACTGCTCACTTAAAAACTCACATCTGATAACTGTTAACTTACCCACTGATAACTTACCCACTGATAACTGATAACTGATAACTGATTATGACTACTTGGCAATGTGACGGTATCCCTAAAGATGGTAAAACCTATCCGCAAGCAATTGCGGGAGGTCATGAACCCTGCGAAAATACTACTCCTGATTGTCCTATCTGTGGCCTACCTAGGGAAGCGATGGATCCCGTAACAACGACGGTTAAAACCACAGTTGTAGTCTCCCCGGGGGGTACAACGAGAGTCGGTCAAAAATCTAACTGGTTACTTCCCTTCGCTTTGATAATTACCGCTTTAACCGCAGGTTTAGGGGGTTGGAGTCTATTGCAAATGGTGATTCCCAAACCCGATACTCCCCAAGTTGTCAGGGAAGAAACCCCAGACAAGCAACCCAAGGCAACTTTTGTGAGTAATACGGCTAAAAATCCCGATTTATTTAGCCAAGGTGAGAAAATACTGCTTAATTCCACTTCTAACAAAGAAAAAGGCGCAGCGGCCTTTAAAAAAGAAGATTGGGCAAATGCGATCGCATCTTATCAACTAGCAGCTACTCCCCAAGCAAACGATCCGGAAGGCAAAATCTATTACAATAACGCCAAAGCCAGAGAAAAAGGTAATCAAAATACTATAGCCGTCGTTGTCCCTATCGCTAACGACCCCAACAGCGCCAAGGAAATTCTCCGGGGTGTGGCCAGGTATCAAGAGGAGTTTAATAATTCTAATCCGGGTAATCCTTTAGAAATAGTCATCGCTAATGATGGCGGTGGGTTACAATCAAAAGCGATAGCCGATGATCTGATTCAATCCGGTCAAGTTTTGGCAGTTATGGGCCACGGAATCGACCCTTTCAGTCAAAAAGCGATTGAAAGTTACGAAAAAGAAGGATTAGCGATTCTTTCTCCCCTGACTACCAGTGTTAGTCAAACGGGAAATGCAACCCTGAAAACTATTCCCCTTAAAGATAAATCTCAGGAAGTTTTAGGCAGTTATCTGGAAGCAGTGGCCAAAACTGTGGCTAATTATGCTAGTAAGCAAGAGAATTCTCCGTCAGTGGTTCTTTTTTATAATTCCGATAGTCCCTATAGTCAAAAATTAAAGGATTCCTTTGCTAAAGCGATCAAAGAACCGGGAGGCCAGATAGTTAAGGAAATGGACACAACTAAAGGCAATTTTAACCCTAAAACCGCCATAGATCAGGCAAGACAAGCCGGCGCTAGGGTGGTATTTTTGGCCCTGAGCAAAGATGGCGATCGCATTGATCAAGCCGTGGCCATTGCCCAAGAATCGTCAGGAATGCTCTTATTAGGCGGAAATGAACTTTATACACCTGATATCCTTATTCAAGGAGCGGATAGCATCGACGGATTAGTTCTAGCAGTACCTTGGAGTTTCCAAGCAACGGATCCTTTTGCTAAAGATGCGCTGAAAAGTTGGCGCGGTCGCGTCAGTTGGCGTACTGCTACCGCCTACGATACCATGAAAGTATTAGGAGAAGCGATCGCTAAAAGTTCTGACCGTGCTACTGTAGTCGAAACTTTAAATCGAGGAATCACCTTGCAGGGAAACACCACGGATTTTAAGATTTTTAATCAAGTTCCCCTAGTGCGTGCTAATCGCGGCAATGAGGGGCCAAAGGGTTCTCAATATCAATTCGATCCCATCTAAAATAGACAATGTGATGTCGAGGAGTAGAAATCAAGTCTAATTTTATGAAGAATATCTTAGCCATCTTAGCCTTATTAATGTCGGTGTCGGGAATTGCCGTATCTTTGGGACGGGAGGAAGTCCGATGTCATCTCGGTTTAGAATCGGCAGCCTGTCCCCGGGAAGAAGAAAAAACCAGCGAAGACACCCCCGCAACTACCCCGGAAT
>NZ_JADEXY010000266.1 GCF_015206885.1 Microcystis aeruginosa LEGE 91341
TAGGGCTGTTTCATTTAAATTAAGTATAGCTGATTTTGAGTCAATAAATTTGACCGAAGATTCTCAAGTTTATCTTTTTCTAACCAAAAGAGTTAGTCACAATAACTAATTTTTAATCCTCTGCCAATATTTATTATGAATAGATTGATAAAGCTTGTTCCCAAGACACTAAAAGCCTATCTCTCTTCAAATTGTCTGAGAGTACATTCTGTTAATTTAGCTAATTTTTCTGCTTCCTACGTCGATAAAACTATCAGTTTTTCCCAACGTTCAGCTAACCACCTCTGTCCCTCTGTTATTGAGAGAAAACCCAAACCTCTGAAAAGATTCAATCCTATAGTTGTGAGAATTGACCAATTGCTGGCCGCTTGAAAATCACTTATCTGGCTTTTATCTTCCTCAAAAATTACATCTTTTACCCAATGTAACTGATTTTCTATTTTCCAATGTCCTCGAATAATTTTAGCAAAGACTTGGGCGGATTCGGTTAGGCTACACTTCGACAGGCTCAGTGACCACTGATATAGTAAGCTGTTTCTTCATACGTTTTATCCCCGCGACTACCCCTTCTTTCTACTTTAATAACTCTTCGCAGATTTTCAAACCATTGTCTTTCATTTTTCCTCACTTTAAAAACTTCTATTTTTCTTGATATTTTTCGTCCATGACTATTATCTTGTTCGAGAAAGCAACTTTCTGGCTTTGAGGAATTACTCAGGTCTTGTATTCGCTGATAAAGATTTTTCTGATTTCCTTTAACGGTGATAACATAATCGTTTTTACTCTTGGCTATTAAGCTGATTGTTTTTTTATGACAGTGTAAAGCATCCCCAGTAAAAACTTTATTTTAGAGAGTGCAATCTTCAATTATAGCTTGACCTTCGTCGATTTCAGACCCTTTTTTGTTTTCGATTCTTTTTATGTGTAATACTGATCCAATTTCTTGACTAAACAATGAGACAAACATAATAAAATTTTGTTGTTCATTGTTAGGATTCTTTAGGGTGTTTTTGAGACTTTTTCCATCTATGTCTAGCCAATTTATGTCATCTCTTTGTCCATATTTTTCTAATGCCCATTCATTAAACATTTTTAACAAACTCTGCCAGTCAACTCCCATCATTACCCTTCTAATTGTTGAATAGGATGGGACTCTTTCTGGAATTATGTTAAATTCTTGACTGAGCCTGTGCCGACCCTTCGACTTGGCTCAGGGCAAGTTATTTTTAGCAAACTCTCCTAGCTCTCTATAACCTGAGTATCCTAGCATTGTTCCCAGTATT
>NZ_JADEXY010000036.1 GCF_015206885.1 Microcystis aeruginosa LEGE 91341
GACCTGATAGCACCGTCAATATTTTCCCCAATACTCGCTGCTGTTCTTCGAGATTACTACTTCCTTTTTTATCTAATATCTCCCAATAGATTGCCATGGCTCTCTTGTCGTAAATTAGACTCACCATCAAGATATTTATTGCTCCCAAACTCGTCCAGTCTATGGCAATATATACTAATCCTTTTATTGTGAATCTCTCCTTCTGTTTTAACATCTCTTTTAGGCAGGGAAACCAGATTTTTTCAATGTTCAGGATTTCCAGCTTTAAAAATCTTTTTAGTTTTTTTCTCCGACTCTCAAACAGTATCGGTATTGGCAGTGCTTCTGCTAATATCTCTAACTTGGCTTGCTTTAGTATTTGCAAGGTTCCAACTATCACTAACAACAGTAGATATCTGGCTCGCCCCAGTTCATTCTCTAAGACTTTCTGGTATAGTTCACTTATCATTTTCGTTATCTAGGCTATATTTACTATATATGACTTATCTTTTTTTTGAATCTGTATCTGTATTCCATGCTACATAAGCTTTTCAGCTTGCTTGTCCCCCTGTCAGGGAATTGCGAGTAGTGGAATTGCCGTAGCAAAGACTATTCCTGATACTCCGGTTATTGCAGATATTGAAAGGGTGCGTCTGGCTATTCCTCATCTGGAGTTACTTAGTCAAGAGATGCTGGATGATATTCCTAATCCTGATGATGATAATTTAATGTGGGCGTTTGTTGGGGTAGCATGGTTTTATGAGGGGCAAGGACAGTATAACTCGGCAGAAACATATAGGAAAAATTGTCTCGAAGCGGTACAATCTCGCTTAGGAGACAATCATCCCCATGTGGCAACTTCCCTCAACAATTTAGCAGAATTGTACAAATACCAAGGCAGATACACAGAAGCGGAACCTCTCTATCTAGAAGCATTAGATTTGAGAAAACGACTCTTAGGAGACAATGATCCCCTTGTGGCAACTTCCCTCAACAATTTAGCAGAATTGTACAAATACCAAGGCAGATACACAGAAGCGGAACCTCTCTATCTAGAAGCATTAGATTTGAGAAAACGACTCTTAGGAGACAATGATCCCCTTGTGGCAACTTCCCTCAACAATTTAGCAGGATTGTACAAATCCCAATGCAGGTACACAGAAGCAGAACCTCTCTATCTAGAAGCATTAGATTTGAGAAAACGACTCTTAGGAGACAATGATCCCCTTGTGGCAACTTCCCTCAACAATTTAGCAGGATTGTACAAATCCCAATGCAGGTACACAGAAGCAGAACCTCTCTATCTAGAAGCATTAGATTTGAGAAAACGACTCTTAGGAGACAATGATCCCCTTGTGGCAACTTCCCTCAACAATTTAGCAGGATTGTACAAATCCCAAGGCAGGTACACAGAAGCGGAACCTCTCTATCTAGAAGCTTTAGATTTGTTAAAACGACTCTTAGGAGACAATCATCCCCTTGTGGGAACTTCCCTCAACAATTTAGCAGCATTGTACCGTTCCCAATGCAGGTACACAGAAGCAGAACCTCTCTATCTAGAAGCATTAGATTTGTGTAAACGACTCTTAGGAGACAATCATCCCCTTGTGGGAACTTCCCTCAACAATTTAGCAGCATTGTACCGTTCCCAAGGCAGGTACACAGAAGCGGAACCTCTCTATCTAGAAGCTTTAGATTTGTGTAAACGACTCTTAGGAGAGAATCATCCGAATACAAAAACCTGTCGTAATAATTTACAAAGGCTGCGACAACAGAAAAAACCCACTTCTTTAACTTGGTGGCAGTGGATTATAGTTATTCCTATAGTTATTCTATGGATGCCGTTTTATTTGCTATGGATGCTCACTCGGTGGCTAGTGCGTCGCTTTATTAGGTAAAGAGTCTTAACTCTAATTTATGTGATTATGGGATGGACTATGATTGATCATTGATGAAGACTTGCTGAATACAACACAATCATAGTATTCATTCAATCATTCAAATCACAGTTTAGACTTATTATGGGATTACCGTAGGTGCTTCTCATCCATGCCCCTTAGATTACCAGATTTCGTCCCCCTCTGAACGGTGACATTTTATCAGCGTTTTCTACCTGTTTGTCCCCGGTGATGCCATTGACTGAGGAGACGATAACTAACAAAATAAGTGATAATGCTCGCCAACAGACCTGTAATCAAACTGCCAAAAAATAGTGTTAAGAGAAATTCCCCGCTCAAACTTGCCCAATTTTCCGCCCAACTTTGGTTAGAGGCAAAAATATGACTATCGATCGCTTGATTTCCTTGACCTAAAAACAATTCTCCCAATTTATAATTAAACAAAAACAGGGGAATATAGGTAAAAGGATTACTCACCCAAGTGGCTGCCGCTGCTGCGATTTTATTGCCCCGCACACAGAAAGCTAAAAAAATCGCAATAATGATCTGTAATCCCATCCAAGGAAAGGCCCCAGAAAACACCCCCACCGCTAACCCGCGAGCGATTTCGATCGGATGTCCCTGCAATCGCACTAAGCGAATCCACCAGTAGCGACAGGAGCGCGTCAGACGATTAATTAGGCTATTGTCTTTATTTTTCGCTTTTAATGACCGTGAGCGCATATTTTCGGGCATAAATGCTGACAAAATTGATACCAACTTCAATTTTAGCAAGGAGTGATTAAGAGATGTTAAACACAGGGGATACGATCGCCGCCATCGCTACGGCGATCGTTCCGGAACAGGGTAGCATCGGTATTGTCCGTTTATCTGGTAGTCAGGCAGTGGAGATCGCTCGTCGGCTTTTCCATACCCGCAATCGTCAAAAATGGCAAAGTCATCGTCTTCTCTACGGTTATATCCGGCACCCCCAAAGTCAGGCAATTATCGATGAAGCTTTGCTGTTGCTCATGTTAGCGCCCCGCTCTTTCACCCGCGAGGATGTGGTGGAATTTCACTGTCATGGCGGCATTATGCCCGTACAACAGGTGTTACAGTTATGTCTAGAAAATGGGGCGCGTTTGGCCCAAGCGGGGGAATTTAGCCTGCGTGCCTTTCTTAACGGCAGAATTGACCTAACTCAAGCCGAAAGCGTCGTCGATCTCGTTGGGGCGCGTTCTCCTCAAGCGGCACAATTTGCCCTTGCTGGTTTACAGGGGAAACTCGCGCAACCGATCAGGCATTTGCGTGCCACCTGTCTCGATATTTTGGCTGAAATTGAGGCCCGTATTGACTTTGAAGAGGATTTACCGCCCTTGGATCACGCGGCGGTTCTCCATAGCATAGAACAGGTTTTTTGTCAAGTAAATTTAATTTTAGCTACTGCCGAGCGCGGGGAATTGCTGCGTAGTGGTCTAAAAGTGGCGATCGTGGGACGGCCGAATGTGGGTAAATCCAGTTTGTTAAATGCTTGGAGTCGGAGTGATCGAGCGATTGTCACCGATTTACCCGGTACTACCCGCGATATCGTCGAATCTCAGCTAGTTGTGGCGGGAATTCCTGTACAAGTCCTCGATACGGCAGGAATTCGCTCGGCCAGCGATCGAGTTGAACAAATTGGGGTGGAACGTTCCCGTCAAACGGCCCGGTCTGCTGATTTAGTTCTCTTAACCGTCTCCGCAGAGTCCGGATGGACCGAGGAAGATGAGGAAATTTATCGCTCTGTCAGCGATCGCCGATTAATTTTAGTGATTAATAAAATTGATTTGGTTAATCCAGAAACGGTAATTTACCCAGCAGAAATTGAGCGAGTTGTCAAGCTATCCGCCGTCCAAAATCAGGGTATTGAAGACTTAGAAAAAACTATTATTAATGCTGTCCAAAATCAAGAAATACAGGCGGCTAATTTGGATTTAGCCATTAATCAAAGACAAGCGGCCGCTTTAACTAGGGCGAAAATTGCTTTGGAACAGGTCAAAAAAACAATTGACCAAAATTTACCTTTTGATTTTTGGTCGATCGATCTGCGTACTGCCATTCAAGCTTTAGGAGAAATTACCGGCGAAGAAGTAACTGAATCGGTACTTGATCGCATTTTTAGCCGTTTTTGTATTGGCAAGTAAGCAATTAGAAAATCCGGTCAACCAGAAACAAGTTTTTATTTTTTTGTGTTGGTTTAACTGTAGTTTTGTTAAGGATTAGAGAACTCAGATATTACTGGAAAAAAATACTTTCCAAGCGGCCGTAATAATGGCACTCCCCAAAAGGATAATCAATGTCCAGACCTGATTTTTTTGGGTTCCTTCCACTGATTTTAGCCGATTGTCGATGCCTTCGATTTTCTCGTCTAAAACTTTAATATCTCCTTTTATATCTGCTTGTCCTATCTCAAGTTTTGTTAAGCGATTATCTAATCGATCAAACCGTTCATCAATCTTATCGAATTTCTGGCTAACTTCCTTGATACTGTCTTTAATTTCTTTGAGGACGACATCAAGGGAATAAGTAACAGTTTCGTTAGACATTTGGTAAACTCCTATACTGCATCTGGCTTGGATATAATTTTATCTTAGTCTAGGCTTTAAGAAAATTTTCTTTCAGGAGCGGTTAACTTTAGTCTTGTTGAGGATTAGAGAACTCAGATATTACTGGAAAAAAATACTTTCCAAGCGGCCGTAATAATGGCACTCCCCAAAAGGATGATTAATGTCCAGACCTGATTTTTTTGGGTTCCCTCTACCGATCTGAGCCGATTGTCGATGCCTTCGATTTTCTCGTCTAACACTTTAATATCCCCTTTAAGATCAGTTACTCCTATTTCTAGTTTGGTTAACCGATCTTCTACCTTGTCAAATCTTTCGTTAACCCGCTTCTCAAGCGAGTCAATCTTCCCCTCAATCCTTGTTAGGACAGCTTCTAGGGAATAAGTAACAGTTTCATTAGACATTTGGTAAACTCCTATACTGCATCTGACTTGGATATAATTTTATCTTAGTCTAGGCTTTAAGAAAATTTTCTTTCAGGAGCGGTTAACTGTAGTCTTGTTGAGGATTAGAGAACTCAGATATTACTGGAAAAAAATACTTTCCAAGCAGCCGTAATAATGGCACTCCCCAAAAGGATGATTAATGTCCAGACCTGATTTTTTTGGGTTCCCTCTACCGATCTGAGCCGATTGTCGATGCCTTCGATTTTCTCGTCTAACACTTTAATATCCCCTTTGAGATCGGTTAATCCTATTTCTACTTTTGTCAACCGCTCATCAATCTTATCGATTTTCCCCTCAATCCTTGTGAGGACAGCTTCTAGGGAATAAGTAACAGTTTCGTTAGACATTTGGTAAACTCCTATACTGCATCTAGTTGGATATAATTTTATCTTAAGTCTAGGCTTTTTGGCATTCCTTAACCCATAGTTAACTTCACTTCTGTCCAACCACTGAGATAGTGTTAGGTGAAAACTTCGCCACTTTCTTGTCACTTGATCGAATCTAAAACCTAATTGGTTAAGCTAAAAGCTTTTAGGTACTTAGTTTCTAGACTTTATAACCCTAACTGCCAATTTTTTCGGGAACTTCCTAACATCCCATTCATCTTAAAACCCAGATTCCACAGGGAAAAAGGGGGAAATCCAGAGGAGTTTCAGGCTTCTTTCCTAGCCCTCTCGGTTTTCTTTTGGTATAAATTGGGTTATGTGTGCAAAGGAGTGAACGAGTGGTGTTTAGCATCGAACCGAAAATCATCGATCTGCCCAAAAACCGTCATGATTATCAATTGTCGGAAGTAATTCGCTATCGTGCTTGGGTAGAGATCGATCGCTCGGCCTTACAACAAAACGTGCGAAAAGTCAAGGCATTATTAGCCCCAAAAACGGAATTAATGGCGGTAATTAAAGCCGATGCTTACGGACACGGGGCAGTTAAGGTGGCTAACAGCGTTTTAGAAGCTGGAGCGCAGTCTTTAGCCATCGCGACTATCGGGGAAGGTATCGAACTACGCGAAGCGGGAATCGTTGCCCCAATTATGATTTTAGGGGCAGTCAATACCCCAGAAGAAGTGGCAGCCTTAGCCCATTGGCAATTGCAACCCACCCTGGTACAAATCGAACAGGTGCAGATTTTTGCCAGCGTTATGAGACGCTTAGAGCAGCGGCTGCCGGTCCATATCAAACTAGATACGGGGATGTCTCGCTTAGGCACACCATGGCACAACGGCACCAAATTCGTCGAACAGGTTTTAGAGGCTCCTAACCTGAAAATTGCCAGTATATACTCGCATTTTGCCACGGCTGATGATCCGAATCCCGAAATCATGCAGTTACAACGGCAAAGATTCCAACAAGCGATCGCCGAGTTAAGATCAAAAGGTTATCATCCCCCCTGTCTGCATTTAGCCAACTCTGCCGCTACCCTAAGCGATCGATCTCTGCACTACGATCGAGTTAGAGTGGGATTAGCTCTCTACGGTCTTTATCCCGCCGATCATCTCACCGATAAAGTTCCTTTGCAACCCGTGCTGCAAGTAAAAGCACGCATTGCCCAAGTCAAAACCATTGCCGCTGGCTCCGGGGTGAGTTATGGTCATCAGTACATAGCGGCAAAAGACACCCGTATTGCTGTGGTCGGTATCGGTTACGCTGATGGAATTCCCCGCAATCTCTCCAATCGTTTAAAAGTATCCCTGAGAGGACGTTTAGTACCCCAAATCGGCGCGATAACCATGGATCAGTTAATGATTGACGTGAGCGAGATTCCAGAGGTAAAAACAGGGGAAATCGTCACACTTATCGGTAAAGACGGTCCACAGTGCATCACCGCCGATGATTGGGCGCGGGATTTAGGTACGATATGCTGGGAGATTCTCTGCGGTTTTAAGCATCGTTTGCCGCGAATTATTATTAGCAATGGCTAATTATGGCGGTGATCTTAAAAAATGTCAATTGGCGGCAATTCTTATTGTTAACTGATTGGCGATATCTGTAATTAATTTTGCTTAGGTGCTTGCCTTGGTCAAGTGCGATCGCTAATTGTCAGGCTAGATCAGGAGGTGAATTCTCCGGTGCTTTAGGTTAGAATAAACAGGGTTAATCGACGGCAAATGATTAGTTTTACCCTAGAGGCAGCGATGACTATAAGCAAAGATATACCCTTACCCCCCGGCAGTTTCGGATTACCCCTATTAGGAGAAACAATCGCTTTTTTGACCGATGGGGATTTTGCCAGTAAACGTCATAACAAATATGGTCAACTTTTCCGTACTCATATTTTTGGCAGTCCCACGATTATTTTATCCGGTACCGAAGCTAACCGGTTTCTCCTTAGCAACGAGAATAAATACTTTGCAGCAACTTGGCCTAAAAGTACCAAAACTCTCCTAGGTAGCGCATCTTTAGCGGTGCATACGGGAGATGTCCACGCTTCCCGTCGTCGTTTAATCTATCAAGCTTTTCAACCCCGGTCTCTAGCAAGTTATATCCCTACGGTAGAAACAATTACCGCTCACTATTTAGAGCGTTGGCAAACTGCAAAAACCCTGTCATGGTATCCTGAATTAAGAAACTATACTCTCGATATCGCCTGTAAATTATTTATCGGTCTTGACCAGGGTTCTGCCACCAAATTAGGAGAAGCTTTTGATACTTTTTCTGCGGGACTATTTACCCTTCCCCTTCCCCTTCCCTGGACAGCTTTCGGCAAAGCATTACGCTGTCGAGAAGCATTACTGCAAGCGATCGAAACTATTATTTTAGAAAGACAAAAAAATGATGACTTAGGCCAGGATGCTCTGGCTATCCTTGTACAAGCTAAAGACGAAAACGGTGAAAGTTTATCCTTAGCGGAATTAAAGGATCAAGTGCTATTATTACTCTTTGCCGGTCATGAAACTTTAACCTCCGCTATCGCCACTTTCTGCCTACAAATGGCACTGCATCCCGATATTTTTCAGCTTGTATTGGAGGAAATAACTAATTTTGATCTATCTACTCCTTTAAGCGTTGATACCCTCAAACAGATGACCTATTTAGATCGCGTTTTAAAGGAAGTTTTACGTTTTACTCCCCCCGTGGGAGGAGGATTCCGTCGGGTAATAGAAGACTGTCAATTTAACGGTTATCATTTGCCGAAAGGATGGTTAGTGCAGTATCAAATCAGCAATACCCATAAAGATAATAATATTTATTCCCATCCTGAAACCTTCGATCCCGATCGCTTTTTAGCCGAGGAAAAACCCTACGGATATATCCCCTTTGGTGGGGGATTGCGCGAATGTATCGGCAAGGAATTCGCTCGTTTAGAGATGAAAATTTTAGCCGTCCGTTTAGTAGAAAAATACGATTGGCAATTACTCCCTAATCAAGATCTCACCCTCACCACTATCCCCACTCCCCATCCTCGTGACGGTTTACAAGTCACCTTTAAACCCCGTTAACCAGTTAGGATAAAAAAACTTTAAAAACAGTTTAGCGTTTTTCTCGTAGCCGTGAAATTTATTTCACGGCCTTTATTGTCGGAAATGCTCAGATTTTGAGCCGTCGGTGGAACTGACAGAGGTTAATCGGCAGCGGGTAAAACTTTCGATAATTCTCCATTTTGCTGATGATTTGGTGTATCAAATTCGAGAACTAGGTAACGAATTAAACGCGCTAGGGATTTTTGTAGTAAACCTTCAGCAATTTTTTGTCCCATCTGTTGGGTTTCCGGTTTAGCGATTAGTTTCGTCATCACTGGTACCATAGCCATGGCATCAAATCCTTTCGTTTCCTGTAAAATACTAAAGATGTTGCGAAGATGCTCAAAACTCTTAGCATCACCTAACAATTCTGGGGGAGTTTCTTGCACCGCTAAACCCACCTGTTGCCGGAAATTAACCGTGAGATTAAACCAAGTGCGACGGCCGAAATTATCGAGGGTATTTACTAACTCATTCACTAATTTTTCGCGGATAAATATACCCCTGTCCGACAGAAGAAAATCTAACGCTTGATCGGTGACTTTCTCGAAGTTAAAATCATTAGAATCTTTAGCATTACGCAAGAGATTTTCTAAACGATTCCAGCGAAAAGTACCGTCTTTAAATAATAAATCCCGCAGGGAATCTCGCAACTCCGTGGAAGGATCGGTGAGCAGACGTTTAGCAATATAAGGATAGGCTTTACTCAGTACCTTAAAATTAGGATCGATGCCAATTGCTATTCCCTCTAAAGTCACCATCGAGCGAATAATCAGGGCATAATAGGCAGGAACTCGAAAGGGAAACTCATACATCATTGCCGACATTTTATCGGTGATACTTTTAAAGTTTAATTCTGCCACACTCGCTCCTAAAGCATTACCAAAAACTTCCGAAAAAGCGGGAACAATTGGCTCTAAATTAGTAGTTGGTGATAGGAAGTCTAACTTAACATAATCCTTGGCCAAAGACTCAAAATCCCGGTTGACTAAATGCACCACCGCTTCGATTAAACCGTAGCGTTGATAGGGTTCAATATTGCTCATCATGCCGAAATCAAGATAAGCTAATTTACCGTCAGGAGTCGCTAATAAATTACCCGGATGGGGATCCGCATGGAAAAATCCGTGTTCAAGTAATTGACGTAAAGAACACTGCACCCCCACATTAACTAAGTGGGTGGCATCAATACCCTGGGCCTGAATTTCTTTGATATTAGTTAATTTTGTGCCGTCCACCCACTCCATGGTTAAAACCCGTCGGCCGGTATATTTCCAGTAGATTTTGGGAATGTAAATTTCGGCAATATGACCGTAAAGTTGAGCGAATTTTTCGGCGTTTTGTCCCTCGTGCAGATAATTAATTTCTTCAAAAATACGACTGGCTAATTCGTCGGTAATTGCCACTAAATCGGAGCGAAGTCTTTTAACATTAATTTTCGCCCAACTCGCCAAACTACGCATGATATACACATCTAAAGTTATACAGCGAATCAAATCGGGACGCTGTACTTTAACGGCGACTCTCTCTCCAGTTTTTAATTTACCTTTATAAACTTGTCCTAGGGAAGCGGCCGCTATGGGATTGGGGGATAATTCTGCATAAATTTCTTCAGGAGAATAACCTAATTCTTCTTCGATAAAACGATAGGCAATTTCGTTAGGAAAAGAGGGAATTTGATCCTGGAGAGTGGTTAATTCTTCTAAATATAAAGGCGGTACTAAATCAGGCCGGGTAGAGAGAGCTTGACCGATTTTAATATAGGTGGGTCCCAATTTGGTCAACATTTCCCGCAATTGTACAGCCCGTCTAATTTCATTTTTTGGCGATTTTCCCCGCAGTTTATCCCACCAGATACCGATGACAAAAGATAAAACCGGTAGGGCAATTTCGATTAACCTCCCCACAACGTCTAGAGGTCGCCCACGGTAATAGTCGTTAATAACTTGGGGATTGTAGCGCCAACTCTCGGCTACGTTGTCATCCATGGGGCCGATATCTTCCCGATGCTCTTCGGGAATATGCACGGGCTGCACTTCAACAGTAATCGCTTCTTCGGGTTGCGTCTCTGGGGAGATCATCTGTTCGGACATAGTTCGGTGACAAGGCAGGGTGATTTGTAAACTATTGTAACAAGTATCGGCTTTCTGCCCGATCTTGTTTCTGTCTCCCTAGTTCTAGCTTCAGGTTGGCCGTCAACTTTCCCCGGATGGTTATCGGTGTTTTTGACGATTTCGAGGCTGATACTGCCCTGATTATCCCGAATGTGATTGTCAAAAAATAGGGCAGTAATTTGGCTGATTTCTAGGACTTTGTTAAATAAACAAGGGTCGGCTGACCGATAACTAAATTCACCGCTAATCATCCCAGGTTAAATTGGCTAAGTTAATCATTTTTATTGCCCCTCAAAGTATTCTACGATAGCTCTCGCTATCGATTCTGCACCATCTTTAGGCAGTTTAACCTTTAATCTTGGCGGTTGGGGAGCTTGACGTAAAAAGTCCCAATTACCTTGAAAAAATTCTTCACTGCTAATAATTTGATGATAACTATAATCTTGGATTCCGGCCAATAAAATCGCTGATTCGGCGAAACCTTCTCGCGTCAGAGAAACAATCGGAACCTCTAATTTTAAAGCTTCGGCAAAGGTACTATATCCCGGTTTGGAAATAATTCGATCGCACAGGGGCATAAAATCCACAGGACGATAGCTCCGATCTGGTTTATCCTGTAAGCGGACTAAATTGGGCAATTCGGGCGCATTTTTTTCAAAAGTGATAAATTGCCAATCGGGAAAACTGGCGAGATTATTATAGGGAATTGCTTCTAATCCTAACCCCCCAAAACTCAATAAAATAGTTTTTTCTTTAGGGGCATTTAGCTTAAACTCCTGTCGCAATTGTTCTTCACTGTAGCGGGGTGTACCCCCGGTTAAACCTGCTTCGGTAACGTGAGGAAATGCTGTCATTGCTTCTGCTAAAGGCAGTTTAAATAAGCGATCGCATTGATTATAACAACGACTAATCCAATCACTAATACTGGCAAATTCTTCACCCCAATCACGATAGATAAAATCCCAGCCAAAGTTACCAATCATCCAACAAGGAAGCCCCGCATTTTTGGCAATTAGTGCCGCTAAAGGCGGTAAATCGGCTACAACTAAACCCACACGATTAGTTTTAATAAAATTAACTTCACTGGCAATAATTGCCCTTGATTGAGCAATTATTTGTTCTAATTTTTCTTTAGTAGCTAATTTATCCATCGTTAAACTATCCGATTGGATTACCCCCACATCAAACCCCCGATGTCTTTGAATATATTCTCCGGATATATAGGAATCTAATAACCAGCGCGGAGCAGTGGTGACTAATATCGGCAAAATTTCGGGATTAAGTTCAATAATATTAGCTACCACCGAAGCAGTGCGGACGGCATGGCCAAAACCATGATTAGTAACAGCAAAATAAACAACAGGACGAGACATAAATAGCAAGTAAGGTGAGAATAATAAGCGATAAATTTTGTTTTTCAGACCGTAGATAATAATTACCCTTAATTTTACGGAGGCAAATGGGGCAGTATATAAATACTAGCAAAAGCATAATATTCCGCTCCTGGTTGACAAGCTTCTTGCAGTAAAGATAAAGCCTCCGAGTCTCCTTGTTTTGCGTAACGTAATAATGCTAACAACCTTTTAATATATTGACTACGATGGTTGATTAATTCTTTTCGTCCACGCATACCATTGAGATCGAACAAATCTTCAACAATTTGACCACGCCGATCCCGACCATAAACACTGGCCAATTTTGCCATTCCATCCCAAACAAATTCAAGATGTGTATTTGGATCGGTTACTCCATCCGTGGGGTCTATTAACAGAGGATTTCCCGTGATATCATCGAGAGGAAAATTTGTGCCTTTGTGATTAACATCATTACATTTATCACAAGAAAGCAGTAAATTCTCCCAAGTAAAAGTCAGATCAGGATACTGGCTTTTTGGATAAAAATGTTTGATCGCTCCGTAAGTTACCACTGTAATCTTACTTTCACAGTAAGCGCATTTCCCATTAAACATTTTAACTAATGCTTCTTTAACTTGCGGATGACTGTATTTATTTTGTGCTTTGTTAATTTGAGATTTAGTTGCCTTGTTGTCTGATTTTATTGATTCTAAAGCCTCTAGCCAACGAGCGGCATTTTTAGCTAATACGGGTGGCTTTGATATTCTCGTGACAGCAATCAAGATAAACGCTCCTCTAGTAAGGCATCAATTCTGGATTCTAAACTATTAGGTTGACTAATTTCGCTAAAGGGTTTAACGTCTTGAACAAATAATGACAGTTGTTCATATTCTTCCTTTTCTTCTGCTGCCAGATTTTTATTTTTACGATTTAGTTGGTGGTAACGCTTAATTTTATTTTCTGTCTCAGTGGGAAAGGTTGATTTCAAACCAAAAGCAGCACTTGTTAAAGTACGATCAACATTAGCCGCTAATTCTAAATAAGGAATTTCTACAATCTGTGATTCACCCTCTACCAGATCGATTCGTAGGGTTAAAGACTTTTCCCCCGCACCGGCAGCGATTAAAGGACTATGAGTAGCGACAAAGAATTGAAGGTTGGGAAAAACTTCCTGTAACCATCCAGCAATTTCCCTTTGCCAAGAAGGATGTAAATGAATATCTAACTCATCGATTAAGACGACTCCAGAAGCCTCTGTGGGGTTATCTAGATTGGGGAAGGATTGTAATAATCGCCAAATTAAATCCCCAGCTAAAGCAATCATACTCCGAAAACCATCGGATAAACTAATGGTTGGAACTTTTTGACCGTTAACTAGAAACTGAATCAAGCCATCGGCAGTTACTTCAGCAATTTCTACATTACCGGGTAACAGTTTAGTAATTGCTTCTTCGCCGATTTTTTTCATTTGTTTGGCTTGAATATCTTGGGGATTTTTGGCTATTCGATAATCTAAATGCACCATCCATCTCTCAAAAGAACTTAAAGATGTATCCTCATTAAATTGGCTGAAAAAGTTGCTAGAGCGTTGCTGGGGTTCAAGACTAGGAATAATCACTTGACTCACTCGTGTCAAACGACGGAAAGCTCCATAACCGACGGCAAACCAACCATGACTATCGGAGGCAAAAGCATTGGCTCGCAACCAACTTAAAATTTTAGTATTTTCTTCGATTAATGCTGGTTCTGTATAGGTTTGTTTGTCCTTACTGCCTCCTAACTCTAACCTTTCCTTGCCTGTAACAAAATAGGAATAAGCAAAAGTTTTTCGAGTTTTATCTGTACCAAATTTTCCCGCATCCCCATCTTCTTGATGAAGCACTGCGGTTAATTTACCCGGTGTCTTGGGATTACAGATCCAACCAGTCGGACGTGGTAATAATTCTTTGGCTGCTTCTGGTCCGGCGAGCAGCAAAGCTAAAGCCTGTAAAATCGTGCTTTTTCCTACTCCATTTTCTCCTAATAAAGTGATCCAATGATAAGGTTTAGCACGCCAATGACGTTGATTATTGGGATTACGAATAAATTTAATCTCTTGATTCTGGAAGCATTTAATGTTTTCGAGTGTTATACTTTCAACCCACATCGACATTCCCCCAGAGAATAACAGCGATCGATAAAATTCTAGCTTATTTGGCCACATCTAGCCCTTTTTGGCCTTCATCTCTAAATCCAGTCAAAAACCCTCTCTTGGGGGAGAGGGTGAATTAGATTTAGGAATTTTCCTCTAATCCAAAGACGCGATTAAAAGCTTTCAAGACTTTATAACCAGAATCGATCGATTCTAGGGGATCTTTCCGCAAACGGTGACGTAAACAGAGAACAATTACCCGACGGATATCATCTACCGTCACAGTTGTCCGTCCTTCCAAAGCGGCCAGAGCTTTAGCTGCGCGATTGGTAACGATATCGCCGCGCAATCCGTCCACGTCTAACTCGGAACAAACCTCGGAAATTTTCACCCGCAGCTCATAATCAAGCTCCACAGAAGGCAAAAGATTCTGGGCCTCCACTAGCTTTCTTTGCAGTTCTTCCTGTTCTAAGTTGTATTTCTCTAAAAACGAGAGGGGATTGCCATCAAATTCCGCACGCTGTTCCACGATTTTGACCCGTAGAGGTGGTTCTTTGACGGTGTGAATCTCGGCGTGCATTCCAAAGCGATCGAGCAGTTGTGGGCGCAATTCTCCCTCTTCTGGGTTGCCTGATCCCACCAAAACAAACCGGGCCGGGTGACGGATGGAAATTCCTTCCCGTTCCACCGTATTCCAACCACTAGCGGCCGAATCCAATAGCACATCGACGAGGTGGTCGTCAAGTAAATTGACTTCATCCACATAGAGAATGCCGCGGTTAGCTTTGGCCAGCAAACCGGGTTCAAAAGCTTTTACCCCTTCTGACAGGGCCTTTTCAATGTCAATCGTGCCACAGACCCGATCCTCCGTGGCACCGAGGGGCAAATCTACCATAGTGACTTTTTTCTTGGCAATGGTCAAGGGGATGGCCTCGTCCACCTTTTGCCGCACCTCATCGCTCATTAAATCGGGATCATTGGGGTCAGAATTAAAGGGATCGTTAGCAACTACGTCAATTTCTGGTAAAAGGTCGGCTAAAGCCCTAATCGTGGTCGATTTTCCCGTACCTCGATCCCCCATAATCATCACCCCGCCAATTTTGGGGTCGATGACGTTGAGCATTAGGGATAATTTCATTTCTTCCTGGCCGACAATAGCGGTGAAGGGAAAAACCACGCGGCGAGTTTTCGGAGGAGCTTGGGGAGTCACGGTCATAAGTGGATTCAAAAGTCAAGAGTTGTTGCGTAAAGAATTATATCTAGTGTGGGTTCTAGCCGTCAGCTTTCAGCAAAGCCTTATCATTGTAAGTCTTTTTCCCTGCTTTTTAGTATCCAGCGCCAGAGGGGATGATGCGGCCCTTTGGCCCGAATTTTCTGCACCCGTTGTTCTAAGCGCAGTTTTTCTCTGGGGGAAGGTCCTAAAATAATGTTGCGACTTTGCCAGACTAATACTGCTCCTGTCATGGCAACACAAAAGGCTAGACCGATAGAAGCCCAGTAATTGAAAGCTAAAGCGTATCTTAGGGCTGTCCAAGTAAAATACTGCCGTATTAAGGCTATATCATCGCGTAAAAGCCATAAACTAACCGAACCAATCCCTAACCAACAACCCAACACGAATAACCAACGACCCCATACCGTCAGTCGATGTAATCTTTGGACTTGTTGCTGTAGTTCGGAATCGGCCATTTCAGTTATCAGTGAGCAGTAATTCAGTGGGGGTGTGGGGAATTATGAATTATGAATTATGAATTATGAATTATGAATTATGAATTAGGAAGTGTTTTCAGTGAACAGTGAACAGTAATCAGTGGGGAATTATGAATTATGAATTAGGAAGTGTTTTCAGTGAACAGTGAACAGTAATCAGTGGGGAATTATGAATTATGAATTAGGAAGTGTTTTCAGTGAACAGTAATCGGTGAACTGAAAACTCGGCTCTCTTGGATTTGGTGGGTAAAATGTATTCACAAGATACATTCTTCCTAGCGAGGGGGTGGAACGAACCACAAAGACACAAAGGACACAAAGATCGATCACTTCTATGGTAAGTTAAACTGATCACACAGAACCTAGAAGAGCCAAAACTCAAATCTGATAACTGATAACTGATAACTGAATTATCCCTTGACAATTGCGCCAAAATCTGCTAGAACTCGGGCGTGATTTCGCAGTAAACCCAAGAGATTTAAACGATTGCGACGGACAGATTCTTTTTCGGCCATGACTAACACACTATTTTCGCCATCAAAAAAGTCAGCCACCACGGGAGAAATTGCCGTTAAAGCAGTGACAAGACGCTGATAATCTCTTTGCTCTCTTGCGCTAATAGTTTCGGGAATTAGGGCAATTAAAGCGTCATAAAATGCTTGTTCGGAGGATTGTTCAAATAACCCCCTATCAATGATTCCCTTGGTTTCTAGGGTAGTTGTATCTAAATCTCCTTTTTGTGCTAAACGGGTCGAGCGATTGACGGTTTCATAGATGTTGGCTAACTGACCATCCTGACGAATTTGGCATAAAAAGCGGGCGCGTTCACGGGTGTCTAATAAATTTTCTAAAGCGCGAGACTTATACTCCGGATCGTTTTCCCCTAAAACCGCATTAACGAGATCATAATCTATCCTCAAATCATCAATTAAGAGAGTTTGCAGACGTTGTAAAAAGAAATCTTTAATCAGATTGGCCGGGTTGGGTTTATCGGGATGACAGGTGACAAAATCCTTAGCTATCTGCTCAATTAATGCCAAAAGATTGATATTAAAATTGGCTGACCAGATAATACTAATTATTGCATTGGCAGCCCGACGGAGAGCGAAGGGATCTGAGGAACCAGTGGGCAGCATTCCCAGTCCAAAAATACCGACTAAAGTATCCAAGCGATCAGCAATTCCCACCACTTGACCAGTGATTGTTTCTGGGAGTATATCCCCGGCATTGCGAGGTAGATAATGTTCAAAAATGCCCCGGGCAACTATAGCCGATTCGCCACTAATTAAAGCATATTTTTCGGCCATTACTCCCTGTAATTCGGGAAATTCATAGACCATTTGGGTAACTAAATCCGCTTTACAAAGCATGGCAGTGGACTCTATATCACTGCGACTTTGTTCATCGAGATTTAACTGTTCGACGATCATTTGGGCAATTTCCATAATCCGATCGACTTTATCGCGCATGGTTCCCAATTCTTCTTGGAAAGTGACGGTTTCCAGTTGAGGAAGAAAACTATCTAAGGGTTCATCACAATCGGCAGTATAGAAAAATCTGGCATCAGCTAACCGCGCGCGGATAACCCTTTCATTTCCTGCCGAGATAATCTCAGATTTCTGGGGATCGCCATTGGAAATAGTGATGAAATAGGGTGACAAACCCTGGGGAGTTTTCACCGGGAAATAACGCTGATGTGTCACCATCACGGTAATAATTACTTCTGGGGGTAATTCCAGAAATTCATCGTCAAATTTGCCAACAATTGCCGTGGGATATTCGACTAAGTTGGTCACTTCCGCTAATAAATCTGCGGGAATTTCTGCCACTCCCTCCAGCTTTTTAGCCAGGGTGCTAATCTGATCAGTAATTATTTGTTGACGCGCTTGCGGATCCGCTTCCACAAAAATCGATCGCAAACTGGTTAAATATGCTTGGGGATGACTAATGGCTAGGGATTGTGGGTGTAGAATGCGATGACCAAAAGTTAAGCGATCGCTGGTTAAAGTGGTAGAGCCATTAATTAATTCTAGGGGCAAAACTTCCCCATCCACTAAAGTTAATAACCAACGAATTGGCCGGGGAAATCTTAAATCTCCATCTCCCCAACGCATAAAACGTCTTCCTTCCAAACGGGTAATCCATTGGGGAATTAATTCAGTTAAAATCTCGGCTGTTGGACGACCCGGAATCGTTTTTTCAATATAGACAAATTCTCCTTTGTCTGTGGCACGAATGGAGAAAGCAGCGGTGCTAACTCCCTGTTTCCGAGCAAAACCCTCACCCGCGGGGGTAATTTGGCCATTTTTGTAGGCGGCACTAACTGGCGGTCCTTTGATCTCCTCGCTGCGAGCCTCTTGCTCCGTCGGTAATCCTGTGATTAACACGGCCAAACGGCGCGGGGTTGCGTAAACTTGAATAGCAGTAGCGTCCAGAGATTCCGTCTCTAAACTCTTGCTAACTCTTTCCTGCAATTGTGCGATCGCGCTATCGACAAAATCTGCGGGTAGTTCTTCTGTACCGACTTCCAGTAAAAAATCCATCTGATTGATTGGCCGTGTTTATCGAAAATTTGGGTTTAAAACCCCGTCGTTCTACGACATCTTTTCTTGATCCCTAATATAACACTTGAGAACTTCATAAAGCGCACCTCCCAGAGAAGAAACAAAATGACTAGGAGATCAAAGAGCATCTTTCCCCTCTGGTTTGGGATAGCCAGCTTGTCCATACCTGCGACCAGAAACCCCTTTTAAGGAATTAACCATTACAGAAATAGAAAGTTTCGGTGGGTATTCAATCAGTTATCAGTTATCAGATGTGAGTCTTTAAGTGTGCAGTATTAAATAGAACTTTCCTACTGTCTTTTTACTGTTTACTGATTATAAAGTGTCTTTCGTTTCCCAGCCGACTTGACCTTATTGACAGACCTAATTAAAATATAGTGCAAACACACTTATTTTAACCCAATGAAAGCAAGGTATCAGTACCGCATTGACCCAACAAACCAACAAAGGAGGCTTTTGTCTCAATTGTTTAGGTGTGTGCGTGTTGTCTGGAACGATACCTTAGCTTACTGCCAAGAACTCTATCAACAAGGAGAGAAAAAGCCAAAATATACCGAGTTGTCTAACAGACTAACTCAAATTAAAAAGACAACAGAAAAAGTCTGGCTGACCGAGGTTTCTTCTATTCCTTTGCAGCAGTCTTTGAGAGACTTAGAGACTGCCTACTCTAACTTTTTTGCATCTTGCAAGGGAGAAAGAAAAGGAAAGAAAAGGAAAGAAAGTAAAACCTCCTAAATTTAAAAAATGTAAATCTAAACAATCAGCAAGATTTACCGATAATGGCTTTACCGTCAATCAACACCACGTTACTTTAGCAAAAATCGGTGATTTTAAAGTCATTTGTAGTCGTCCATTACCCTCTAAACTTTCTAGCGTCACTATTATTAAAGATAAAGCGGATCGCTATTTTCATCGATCTAGTGATTGCTACTTTTGCGAATCTCTCAACAGGAGAAAAGATAAACGCACCAAAACCGTTAAAGAAACGATTAAATTAGAAATCTGCTATCGTCGGCATTTCAGTTATCAGTGATCAGATTTGAGTTTTCAGTCGAGAAAGCCAATCAATCTAATTTTGTAGAACTAGACGGGCTAAACCAACTCCGGGATAATAATTACCGAGAATTTGTTGATAATCTAGGCCTTTTTCCGCTAATTTATAAGCCCCAGTTTGACTCATACCGCGACCACCGTGGGCCCAAGCGACAATTTCATCGGTGGCGGCATAAAGAGACTCGACTACACCCCCTTTATAGCTGAGAATCTGCCCGGCAGTGGCATTAACCGCCTGGTGAGTCGATTGGTACTCCGAGCGAATGCCTTTATATACCTGCCAGCGTTGGGTATTGCCCAGATGAAACCAAGCATTAGCGGGGCGGATCATATGTACTAAAGCATAGGAACGAGCAGCGATCGCCTGTGCCTTTAAAGCGTGCATTGGTGCGGTGGAGTGCATTTCACTACCCACCACACTATAGAGATAGGCCTCTAAATTAACATGATTAACCACCAACAAGCGATCGCCTTGGGCTACCAGCAGCACTTTGCCCCGATACCAACTATCATCCACATAAACTAAACCATCGGCACTGGTGGGCTGCACAAAAATCACCTCTGGCAGCGATAAATCGCCCATTTTTAAGCCATTGGCACCTGGAATGACCGGTAAACCCTCGTTAGTGGCAATCGTTTTTAAACCACGACCTTGGCGATCGGTGATCACCGCCGGCCCGTTAACTCCAATCAAAACACTGGCCACATCCCTTTTGATCGCCACGCGAATTTCTAGGACCGGCGGCGTATAATTAGCGGGAACCGCTAAAGGTTGTCTAGTTACCGGTTTGGCAGCAGCAGCGGGGGAAGTATTGGGGGAATGAACCGATGGCGCTAATTTTTTCGGCGCTGAGAGGGAAGACTGGGGAGAGGGTGCTGATTTTGGAATCGCAGAAGATTGGGGAGAGGGGGATAGTTTCGGCGATGGCGCGGTTAAGGGTGCGATCGGAGATGGGATAATAGGAGCAGGGGAGGCAGCAGTCTCTAGATTTGCCTGCGGTTGCGGGGTTTCTGGTTTTTCCTTGGCTAAATAAGTTAAGAGAATTGGCGTAAAAGTAGCGATCGACAACAAAGGAACGGCACAATGGCGCAGCAGGGAAAAATAGGTACTAGCAGCAAATTTCACTTTAATCACACCATCTTTAATTTTCTTATCTAACTTTATCATTCCTATCTCAGACCGGGCAATTCTAGACAAAAACTCTCGTATTCTTGAGCTTGTCAGGACAAATCAGGCTGAAATAGTCAAGAAAAGCCGAAAAAATTCTTAACCGCCCATCCTTAGATTAGCTGAATCTCCTCTAATCCAGGCTCTTCTAGGTTCTGTGTGATCAGCTGAACTTACATTATGATTGATCTTTGTGTCCTTTGTGTCTTTGTGGTTCGTTCCACTCCCTCGCTAGGAGGAATGTATCTTAGAATACATTTTACCCACCAAATCCAAGAGAGCCGCCATTCGATTTGTCCTCCTGTTATGGTGCTACGCGCAAGTCAGAAATCAGAAGTCAAAAGTACAACCTGAGAGGGTTTCGGAGATTGTAAATATCCTAACAGCCTTGGCGGTTGTCATAATTATACTAACCTCAAGCCTCAAAGGAATTACTCAACAGCTTCATCGCCGAACACTTCGAGATCCCAAGACAAACCAATATTTCCCCCGTAGGGGCGCAATGATTGCGCTCAAACAATGATTGCGCTCAAACAATGATTGCGCCCAAAACCCATCCTAACCCTCCAGCAAACCCCGCACCTCCTCAACCCCAACCCCCAAAATATCAGCCGCAGCAACGTAAATCTCCTCATCTTGCGTTTGCTGATAAAGAGCAACAAGACTAGGCAAAGAATAGGTTTGTATCGTGTAACTATCGTTAAATTCTGCCCAAATTTGTAAGGCTTGCAGGTAATAACTTTTGGCTTGGCTCAATTCCCCAACTCCTTCCGCTACGATTCCCAAATTGTGCAGGGTGCTGGCTTGGGAGTAGCGATCGCCATATTCAATCTTGATCTCAATAGCTTGCTGGTAGTAGCTTCGGGCTTGCTCCCATTCCCTCAATTCTTGCGCTACCTTTCCCAACTGGTGCAGGGTGTTGGCTTGAGAAAAGCGTTCGCCATATTCAATGCAGATCTCAATAGCTTGCTGGTAGTAGCTTCGGGCTTGCTCCCATTCCCTCAATTCTTTCGCTAGGTTTCCCAAATTGTGCAGGGTGATGGCTTGGGAGAAGCGCTCTCCATATTCAATATCGATCTCAATAGCTTGCTGGTAGTAGCTTCGGGCTTGCTCCCATTCCCTCAATTCTTGCGCTACCATTCCCAAATTACTCAGGGTGCCGGCTTGCTTGTAGCGATCGCCATATTCAATCTTGATCTCAATAGCTTGCTGGTAGTAGCTTCGGGCTTGCTCCCATTCCCTCAATTCTTGCGCTACCATTCCCAACTGGTGCAGGGTGTGGGCTTGGGAGAAGCGGGCGCTTTGCGTGCCTCCGGCAGCGCCATATTCAATGAAGATCTCAATAGCTTGCTGGTAGTAGCTTCGGGCTTGCTCCCATTCCCTCAATTCTTGCGCTACCACTCCCAAATTGTGATAGGTAGGTCCCAATATTGAGGCTTTTTGTTGCTCGTCCACTCCTTGGAGATTTTGAATTAATTCAATAACTTTTAGATGAGTCTGTTTCGCCTGTTCATAGTTTTTTGTATCTTGATAGGCCCTGGCGAGATTGCCCAAAGCACCAACAATGTTACTACCGATTATCCCAGTTTTAATCTCTTCAGGATAACTTTGACAAGCTTGACAAACACTCTCGCATAGTTTCAGTTTGCTACTAACATCATTGGTAGTAAAAAAATAATTATTTAAGCAAAAAAAGATCTCAATATTTTCCTGCTTTTCCAAACAAATCTGCAACGCATTAAACAGATTTTCATACTCCCAGCGACAGAACAATATCCCCCACTGCTTCTCTTGCGGATTTTTGGAATTTAGTAAGTTCTCATAATAATCTTCCAAGCCTCGGTAATGATTCTTAAAACCCTCCCAAATTGCTGCTTGTGTCTCTGGTGCTAATTCTTTTAACTTCGTCTTCAAAAAGTAGGGAAAAATGGGCTGAATAGTCAACAAATTCGGCATTTCTTCACTCATCGGCGAAAGCAAACCCCAATGAATCGCTTCTTCTATCGCTGCATCAAATTGGTCAAACTGATAGCCTTGTAAGGGTTCTAATTGCTGTAGTTGTTGGCTGTAAGCAGAGATAAAAAACCTGTTAATAAACCCACTAAAAGGCGCTAAACAGAGTAACAACTTCTGCGCCTCCTCCGACAAATTACTGTGGGAATATTCCACACATTTGATGATATTATTAGTCTTATCCTCATCCCCCACATTAACTAATTCCGCCAACTGTAACCCTTGCCAAATCTCCTCCGGTGACTGTCGCTTCAGATTCGCTAATACCACTTCCATCGCCAACGGATATCCCGCCAACAACTTCATCAAGCGTTTAAAATAATCATCCTTTTTAATCGCATTTTTCCGACTCTTCGCCTGACGTTCTAAGATTCTCTCCGCTAATTCAGTTCTCGACTCTTGGTCTAATCCTTGTAACTGATAGATATTCTCCTTAAAAGTCCTGCGTTGCAGCCAAGTTTCCTCACTGCGAGAACCCAAAATCACCTTCGTTTTTCCCCCCACCAAATTCTTGAGAAATTCGGCGATTGCTTCCCTCTCATTCTCCGGTAAAGTATTCTGAATTGCTAACGGTTGTCCCGTCACCGACTCCAGATTATCTAAAATGAGAATATACGCCTCACTGCGGAGTTTTTGTTCTAGTTTCTTTACCCGCGCTTTCAGGTTCATTGCTTGGAAACTCCCCTGTTCAAAACGATTATAAATTCCCTGACCGATTTCATAGACAATCTGTTCTAACGTCCAAGCTTTTATATCATAACCAAAATAGAAAATATGGGTCGCCCAGTTGGTTTTCTGCCACCATTCTCGTAGATAATTGAGTAAAGTAGTTTTTCCTGTCCCTCCCATTCCTTTGAGTAAAAGGATATTATGTTTCAGCAGCGCCTTTTCCATCTTGAGAATCTCTAAATCCCTGCCGACAAAGCCGTATTCTGGTAAGGGAAAGACATATTGATTGCCGATATGTTCCCAGTATTTTTCTTCCTCTTCTGGAGTAAATGGACGCAAATTGAGATTAATTTTACCGCGACAATAAATCACCGGTAGTAACCAATCTTCTAAATCTATTATCGTGTTATAATAGGCGCGGCGTTGCTTATTATTGAATAACTCTAACCGTCCTTTTCGCATCGCTTCCGTTAGGTCTTTTCCGTTCAATAATTGCTGATAAATTGGTTTCATCATCAACTTAGCTGCAGAAACCGTCACCGAATATCCCATCGCCACCACTGCTTGCATTCCCGCAGTCATTAAACGACTCCCCAAACTGGTTTCCCGATAGTCTTCTGATTCCTGGGAAATTTGCTTTGCTGACTGACAAGCATTGAGAATACAAATGGGAATATTTTTCCCTGTGAGTAAATTCGCTAATTCCGTCGCTTCTACCGGAGTCGCTTGACCTTTTTCTTCTCCTTCCAGAAACAGAAAAGCTTTTACTCCCTCATATTCTGCTAAATCCTCCAGTCCCCATCCCCTTTGATAGCGCCAAGAGTCCCCGTGAACCTGTCTTTGGTACTGTTCATATTCCATTAATCCGCCATGAACATCGAAATGAATAACATGATAGTATCCTTTTCCTTTCTCATCCAGATGTCTGGTTAGTGATTCATAAGTTCCGGGACGCAAAATATCAATTTTTACCGGTATTTCACTACTATTTACCAGTTCTACCAAAGGACGGGAAATCGTGCGATAGTTAACATCAGATTCCTCATTAGGACGCGCAATCACCGCCAAGAGATTGATAGTAGGATAAGTGGCCATTTGCACCGGGACAAGTGTAGCCCCTCGACGCTGGCGGGAGATGATACAATCTATAGAAAAGGGACGCGGTAAATCAGGATCTTTCAGCGCTTCCCAATGTAAAGCTTGAAATTCTGGCGACTGACTTTCGATGATAATTTGCAGTTGACTTAACTGCTTTCGCAAGTCTCGATATTCCCCATAAGCATTTAAATTACTCTGGAAAACCTGTTTAAATAGGTTTTCGCCATAGTTTTGGACACTGTTGGCGGCTTTTTGCGCCTTATCCGTCTCTAGCGTCGGAAATACTAACCATTCCTCAAAGTACCATTCTAGGTCTTTTTCTTCTTGGTTAGTAAAGGGGTCAGTAACCGTAATTGGGTAGCTGTTACCGCTATCAAAATTGAGACTAGCAGTAAAGCCACCATCGTTAATTCCTTCTTCGCGGATGGTGAGGACTAACATAGAGATAAGTTTAGAATTGTTCTATTACAACTCTTCAGCAGTTTAACGGTATTATACTGGAAAAAACCTATTGCTTTGAGCCTATGGATGTTCGAGCGGCAGTTGCCCTAGAAGCGGGAAAACCCCTAACTATTGAAACGGTACAATTAGCACCACCGCAAGCGGGGGAAGTGTTAGTAGAAATCAAAGCCACGGGAGTTTGTCACACCGATGCCTATACTCTCTCTGGGGCCGATCCTGAAGGCTTATTTCCCTCAATTTTAGGCCATGAAGGGGCCGGAATCGTGGTAGAAGTGGGAAAAGGTGTCACTAGCCTAAAAGTGGGTGATCCTGTGATTCCCCTATACATTCCCGAATGTCGTCAGTGCGAATACTGTCTCAGCTTTAAAACCAATCTCTGTCAAGCAATTCGTCTTACCCAAGGTCGGGGAGTAATGCCGGATGGAACCAGTCGTTTTTCCCTCGATGGTCAGCCTCTTTATCACTACATGGGAACCTCGACTTTTGCTAACTATACCGTACTGCCGGAGATTTCTCTAGCTAAGATTCGCCCCGATGCTCCCTTTGAAAAAGTCTGTTATATCGGCTGCGGAGTCACTACAGGTATCGGTGCGGTGATTAATACCGCTAAAGTGGAACCGGGGGCAAAAGTGGTGGTTTTTGGTCTGGGAGGTATCGGTTTAAATGTTATTCAAGGGGCCCGTTTGGTGGGGGCCGATATGATTGTCGGGGTCGATATCAATCCCCAGAAACAAGCTTTAGCGACCAAATTCGGGATGACTCATTTTGTTAATCCCCAAGAAATCGAGGGGGATTTAGTGGCCTATCTGGTGGATTTAACTAAAGGTGGGGCCGATTATAGTTTTGAGTGTATCGGCAATGTCCAGATTATGCGTCAAGCTTTGGAATGTTGCCATAAAGGTTGGGGTGTTGCCACTATTATCGGTGTAGCCGGGGCCGGCCAAGAAATTAGTACCCGTCCTTTTCAATTAGTCACCGGACGGGTCTGGAAAGGTACGGCTTTTGGTGGGGCAAGAGGTCGTACAGATGTACCAAAAATAGTCGATTGGTACATGGACGGCAAGATTAATATTGATGATTTAATCACCCACGTTCTGCCTCTGGCAAGAATTAACGAGGCTTTTGACCTGATGCACCAAGGGGATTCTATCCGCAGTGTGATTACATTTTGAGCAGGGATAATGTTACATATAGTTAAGAAAGACTTGACAAACTCTTAACTATATGTGTGCGCCAGTTTCTTGGCTCTCTTTAACTTACTATAGAAGTGATCAATCTTTGTGTCCTCTGTGTCTGGAGTGGTTCCTTCCACTCCCAGTATTTACACTTATTTTGTTAAGATATATTGCAGATACCCTGAACTTTAGTCAACAGAGGAGCTAAATCACCTAGTATTGCGTCTTTTTCAGTGAACAGTAAACAGTGAAAAGACATCGGGAAAGTGCTATTTAAAACTACTCACTTAGAACTCAAATCTGATAACTGATAACTGATGACTGCCCTAATAACTTTTAAATTTTATAAGTATCTAAGCACAATTAATTACACATCTAAGCCACTACTCCGTCAGACTTCTGATGTGAGCAAACAGTGAACTGAAAACTCAAATCCGATCCCTAATAGCTGTATCCCGTCTCCCGTCTCCTGTCTCCTGTCTCCTGTCTCGACTAGGAAATTAATTTTGCACGACTACTTAACTTTAAGCAAATGCGTAATAGCGGACTCCTATCAAAAACCAAAGTCAAACTGAAACCGAAAAAACCGCTCACCTCGCTGACGCGGCCAGCGCCGAATAAATTACATAAAATCAAAGATAAAGAGCGTCTAGTCGGTCGTCAGCGTCAGTCATGGCTAATTATGGGCTTAATTAGCATTGTCCTGCTAGGAGGAGTTGGCTCACGATTGGCCTATTTACAACTGCAGCAAGGACAAATTAACCGAGAAAGAGCAGAAAATAACCGGATTCGCATTCTTCCTAAACCTCCGGTCCGGGGCAACTTATTCGATCGCAATGGCAAAGTTTTGGCTACGGCCCGCTTAACCCATGCGGCCTATATTTGGCCCAAATCCCAGCGTAATCCCGCCCAAAAACTCAATCTTGACCGTTTAGCCAGTATTTTAGGCATTCCCAGAAGCGACCTAGAAAAACGCATTAACGAAGCGGACGAAAACCCCTCCACCCTGATCCGCATCGCTAGGGGTTTAACTCCGGCCCAAATTATCGCCCTAGAGGAATACAAAGACGAATTAACCGGCATTGAAGTGGACGTGGAATCAGTGCGCTACTACCCCAATGGTAAAATCGGGGCGCATATTCTCGGTTATACCGGGGAACTAACCCCGGAGGAATATAAAGCCAAAAGACCCCAGGGCTACCGATTGGGAGATGTCGTCGGTAAAATGGGTGTAGAAGCCGCCTACGAGTCAAAATTGCGGGGAGAATGGGGGGGAATGCAGTTAGAGGTCAACGGATCGGGACAAGTAATCCAAATTCTCGGCCAAAAAATTGCTAAACCGGGGCAAGATGTCACCCTGACACTAGATTTAAAACTCCAAAAAGCCGCCGAGGCCGCTTTAGGAAAACGCAAAGGTGCGATCGTGGCGATCGATCCCCGGGATGGTTCTGTGCGGGCCATGGTCAGTTATCCTAGTTTCGATCCCAATGTTTTCTCGGCCCCAATTACCACCGCCACTTGGAAAAAACTACAAGCGGAGGGCAACCCGTTTGTTAACCGCGCTCTCCAAGGATTCCCCCCCGCTTCCACCTTTAAAGTCGTCACTGCCACTGCTGGCATGGAATCGGGGAAATTTCCCCCTAATACGGTCTTAAATACCTTTGCCGCTCTTTATGTGGGGGGGACAGCTTTTGGAGAATGGAATCACGCCGGTTTTGGTCCGATCGGTTTTGTCCGGGCCATGGCCATGAGTAGTAACACTTTTCATGGTCAAATTGGTCGCGGGGTGGGGGGACCGGCTTTAATTGCCATGGCCCGGCGCTACGGTTTCGGTCAGAAAACTGGGATAGAATTAGCGGAAGAAACCCCGGGGTTAATTGCCGATCGCGATTGGAAACTGCGTAATTTTAAAAACTGGGATTGGTCCGTAGGCGATACGATTAATATGTCGATCGGTCAAGGATTTACCCTGGCGACTCCCCTACAGGTAGCTGTGATGTTTGCTGTCCCCGCTAACGGCGGTTTTTTGGTGAAACCGCACCTTTTACAGGATGCCCGGGATGTTAAGGAATGGCGCAAGTCTTTGAACATGAAACCTAGCACCCTAGACACCCTGAGAAAGTCCCTGAGAGCCGTGGTAGCGGAAGGAACCGGTCGGGCCCTATCAGACCCCGCTTTACCACCTGTAGCGGGCAAAAGCGGCACAGCAGAAGCACCTCCAGGCAAGTCCCACGCTTGGTTTGGAGCTTTCGCCCCCTTCGACGTAGCTCAGGGTAAACCCTTCGACAAGCCCGAAATTGTTGTGGTCGCCTTTGTGGAACATTCCGGCGGTGGTGGTGGGAAAGTGGCCGCACCTATGGTACGTCAGGTAATGGAGGCTTATTTTAATGTCAAACCCAAAGAAGAAAAACCCCGGCCGAAGCCCTAGAGACCGGTGGCGGTAAGCGGCACACAGCGCACGGTAATTCCCGTGGCCGTTGCCATTTTTTCCGCCCAAATTGCCAATATTTCAGCGTTTACCGGTTTGAGAATTTGCATTCCGTCGCCCGCGCTAAGGGGATTATTACCGCGGGCTTCTAATTTTCTTTGTCTGGCCCGGGGACGGGTCGGGGTGTTAAGTTGAATTTCATCCGGTTGTAGCTGTTGCATCAAATCGATGTATCGGTCTTGATCTTGGGGCGACCAAGAGGACAGTAGCATGGTTTGAATTGCTAGTTTTCCCGACCATTCTTGGCGAAATTGTCTTAATCCCCACCAAAGCTCCTGCCAATCCAGACCGGGGACCGGACGGTTAACCCGTCGCCATTGGGACTCGGAAACAGCATCGATTTTAGCGGCGACGATATCAGCTTTGCTCAAGTCTTGACGCACTTGGGCATCTCCCAAGAGGGTACTATTGGTTAAGACCGCCACCGGCCGCTCGGTCATTTCCTTGACGGTGGCCAGTATTTCCCCTAAATTGAGGGCGAGGGTGGGTTCCCCGCTACCACTGAGAGTGACTATATCCACGTCCCAGGGGGCAAAGGCACTTAAATCCCTGCTAATTTGTTCGCTAGTGATAAAAATTCTTCGCTGCTCGGTTTTTTGCTCAATTTCTCCTAACTGACAGTAGGCACAGTTAAAGGAACAGGTGGAAACTAAACCGATCGGATCGATGCCCAGGGAACTGCCGAAACGCCAAGAGGCAACTGGGCCATATACGGAGCAGAAACAATCCTGGGGAGCAGTCATCGAAAATACCGAAAGAAGACGGAGAGGGAGGGATTCGAACCCTCGGTACGGTCTTACGATTCGTACAACAGATTAGCAATCTGCCGCATTCGACCACTCTGCCACCTCTCCAAGATGACATTATTTTAGTCTAACATAAAGGTCTGATTTTTGGCAAGTAATTTTTGGGCAGTTAATCGCTTAAACGACCATCCTCCATATTGACAATGCGATCGGCGATGTCGAGAATCCGGTTATCGTGGGTGACGAGTAAAATCGTGCAACCTTGTTCTTTTGCCAATTTCTGCATGATTTCCACCACATCGCGCCCGGATTGTTTATCTAAGGCCGCGGTCGGTTCATCAGCGAGGACTAATTTGGGATGACTGACGAGGGCGCGAGCGATCGCAACCCGTTGTTTTTGTCCCCCTGATAGATCGTGGGGATAATAATCAACGCGGTCCCCTAAACCCACCGATTCCAAAATTGCCGTGGCTTTTTGATTGAGATCTTGTTCTAAAAACTCCTCGTGCAGTTCCAAAGACATCCTAACGTTTTGTTTCGCTGTCAGGAATTTTAGTAAATTATGTGCTTGAAAAATATAGCCAATTTGTCGGCGAATTTTCAGCATTTTGCCCTTACCAATTCCTAACATTTCTTGGCCGAGAATTTTTAAACTGCCCGCTTGTGCCGATCGCAAACCTCCCATTAAACTCAATAAAGTAGTTTTCCCCGATCCCGAAGGACCAGTCATAATCACTACTTCCCCCGCTTTAATTTCCAGATCAATATCGTATAAAACCTGTTTTTTTAATTCCCCCGTACCAAAATAGTAATTTAAGCCTTTAATCGCAATTACAGGTTCATTAGGGCTAAAATCCCCTAATTCTCGCTCTTTTTGAAAAATAAGCATTATTTCACCCTTGATAGTTTAAAAAATATCGGCTGGATCTGCTGTCCTTAATTTCCCCATAGCGACAATTCCAGAGGCAATACACATGATAACTGTTAGGATTAAAACTTCGATCGCCCTAGCGGTAGTCATCACTATGGGTAGAAGTGTAGCGGAGGAAGCGAGATTATAAACACCGAGAGAGACGATAAACCCCGGTATATACCCTAAAACCGCTAGTAATAAAGCCTCTTGCATCAAAACCCCGACTAAATACCAATCACCGTAACCCATAGCTTTTAGGGTAGCGTATTCGGGTAAGTGATCGGTGACATCGGAATAGAGAATCTGATAGACAATGACGATCCCGACGATAAAACCGACTACTGTACCTAAACCAAAGATAAAACCAATCGCTGTACCATTTGCCCAATAGGTTTTTTCCCTTTCGGCAAATTCTTTTAAAGTAAGGACTATTACTTCATTTTTAGGGAAAAGTGCCTGTAAATTGGCTTTTACTGCCTCGATATTTGCCCCCGGTTGCAGTTTCACCAGTCCTAGATCGATTTCGTGGGGTTGACGTTCGGGAAAGAGCCTTAAAAAGGTAGAATCACTGCTAATGACGTTACCATCGGCAGCAAAGGAGGCACCAAGGGTAAAAATTCCCGCTACCTGTACCTCTTTTTTATTTAACTGAACTGTCAAATCGGGGTTTTTCTGGAGTAAATCGGCAATTGGACCGAATTCTGGCCTACCAGCTTGATCGTACAGGACGCGATTTAACATCTTTAGATCACTGGATTTTTGATTGACTTCTGGGAGAGTAAAAACCCGTTGACTGGGATCAAAACCAAAGACTAAAGTAGTTCTTTCTAGGGCAGTTTCGGGATTGCGCCACTGGGCCGAAGCAATATAAACTGGGGCTATAGATTGAATGCCCTCGACTCTTTTCGCTTGGTACAAGCGATCACGCGAGAAACTTTTCACCGCAAAGAGGGTATCAAATTGGGGATTAATCAGGACTAAATCCGCATCAAGGACATAATGGGGTTTAACGGAAGCATCAAATAAGGCATCCCGAAACCCCAACTGTGTGAAAATTAGGAAGTCAGCAAAAGCAATCCCAGCAATAGCCACAATCAAACGGGTTTTCTCTCGCGTCACCTGTAACCAAGATAGGGGCGTTTTTTTGAATAGATGGGTTAGTTTCATGGAAAACCTACTGATTAATAGTTACAGTTACTTGGGAATTGGTTAAACCTGCCACTTTTTGACTGTTTTCGCGATCTAAGGCAATACGGACAGAGATAACTTTGCGATCGAAGTTTTCTCCTGGTTGATTGCTGAAGATATTTTGTTGGTCAACTTTTAAGGCAATTAAGCGCACTTTTCCCCTAACTTCGCCCTTAAACGCCGATCCGGTAATCGTGGCAGTTTGTCCCTTGCGAATTTTCCCGATATCGCTTTGATAGATTTCGGCAATTACTTCCATGCGATCGGTTTCAGCGAGATCAACAATTCCTTGAGCGTTGATTTGTTCCCCGATACGGGTATTGACTTTAATCACTTTGCCGGAAATTGGCGATCGAATATAGGCCTGATTTAACTCGGTTTGGGCTTTTTTAACGGCAACTAGGGCAGCATTTACCTCCGCTTCGGCTGCCCGCACATCGACTCCCCGCACTTCCGAGACTTGATTTAAAGTGGATCTGGCTTCTTTGATCTGCTGTTGACCGGTGGATTCAATCCGGGCTAGGGTAGTCTTGGCTTCTTCTATCTGTTGTTTACCGGTGCGTTCAATTCTCTCTAGGGTAACTTTTGCTTCTGTTAGTTGTTGATTACTGGTTTCTAAATTCAGTCTTTTACTATCAAAACTAGAGGCAGAAATTGCCCCTTCTTGATAGAGTTTTTCGTGGCGATCAAATTCAGCTTTGGCATTGCGATATTCTGCTTCTAATTTAGCAATTGTCGCTTTTTGGGCAGCCCTATCCCCTTCTAATTGCGCTGTTAATCTTTGGATAGTTGTCCGTTGGGTTGCTTGATCTCCTAACCATTGTGCTTCGATTTTTAGCACGTTAGCAGTATTAGCATCGATTTCACCGACTTTTGCTCCAGCTTTCACCTGTTCTAGCTTGGCTGCGGCTACTTTCACCTGTTCTTGTGCCTGTCGCAGGTTATCCTCTAATCTTTCCCGACTTTCGAGAATGGCGATTATTTGTCCTGTTTTAACGCTATCTCCTTCATCGACTAATAATTGCATGACTCGATCGGAATCAAGCAACATCGGGGCGGATATACTGATAATTTCTGTCCTTGGTTCAATTCTGCCTAAAGCGGTGATTTTTTGCGGTGTGTGCGACGCAATTACAGGGGTTTTGGTTTCGGGTTTGGTGGCGACTTGGGAAAGAGTATAAAAGCTGGTTATTCCTAATAATCCTGTGCCTAATACTATTAACCCGATTATTAACTTTTGATTTGGTTTCACAAAAGTTTTACCGTTCATAATTTTTTAGTTAATAAGTGATTGTTGGGGGTTAACAGTTTTTCTGCAAATAAGTAGTAAGAATTTTACCTAATAATTCCATTTGTTCATTGATCGCAATCTGTTCATTGCACCACAGGCGCTCTAATATCAGTCCATTAATAACGCTGACAACTAACCAAGCTACACTCGGATCGCTAATACCTAAAATCTCGATTACTGCCTGATGATAGCGGCGATCAACGCGCTCAAAAAGTTGACTACGACTCAGTTCTTCTCGTCCTTGGTATTGAGAATAATCAATCCATAAGAATAATTGTTTAATGCAGGAATCCTCGCGATTAGTCATAAATTGTCCGAGAATTTTTAGCTTTTCTATCAGGGTTTTTCCTCGATCGATCTCGAGTTTAGCTAATAAAACATCCTCTCGGCACATCTCCTCGACTAATTGCTCGAAAAGTGCCGCTTTACTGGGAAAGTAGTGGTACAGCGTTCCCGTGGACACTCCCAATCCTTGCGCTAATTCTCTCGTCGTCATGTCAGCATAGCCTTTCTCGGCAAAGAGTTCGGCACTTTTTAAGAGGAGTTCTTTTCGGTATTGTTCTACATCTACTATCTTAGGCATAAGTTTAATATCGAACGTTCGTTATATTTTAGCTTAACCTTACTATGAATGGGGAAATCGGTCGTCCCTTTGCCTGTATGCTAGAAGAAGGGGATAATTCGTTATTGAGCGAGCTTTTTCGCAAGGATTGACAGTATGGGTAATATTCACGAGCAGTTATTAGAGGAATTAGCCGAAGTGGAGTGGAGTGACTTGATCCCCCATGCTCAAAGGGATGCGCTGATCCTGGTTTCCGATTCCCTCAATTTAATCGAAGTGGCAGAAGCGATCGCCGGTGATCAGGTTGCTCAAGTGCAGAATTGGATCGGGGAAAAACTACTAGAAAAACCGACACAAGAGCAATTAAGCGATTGGAATTCCCATCCCGATAACCTTTTTAATACACTAATCGTGCAACCTTTTGTGTTAATTCAGACCATAGCTTAAAAACCAAACCCCCCAATCTGGTGAGATTGAGGGGTAGGAAAGAATAATCCTGGCATCGAGCTATTGTCCCGGTCGGCAACCCGACAAGTATCTTGGCCACGGTGAAGTTTCACAACCGAGTTCGGGATGG
>NZ_JADEXY010000037.1 GCF_015206885.1 Microcystis aeruginosa LEGE 91341
GCGACAGATTTACCTCTAGAAGGAGAAGGGGCAGTTAGCAATGAAGAAGTGGCCGAAATTTACATCCAAAGATGGCAAATAGAACTGCTGTGGAAATTTTTAAAAATGCATCTAAAGTTGGATAATCCCAGGGTGAGAGCATCTCAAACGCTATTGACAATTGACCAATTTTTTGATCCGTTGGCCGTGTGGGCATTTCAAGTGATACCAGTCAATCAGAATAGTTGCGAAATCGACCCATTGGGTCAATTTTTGCTTAACAATTGAGATGGCAAATTCTCCTCAAATATGCCTGAATCGCTCTCTGGGTAAGCAACTCACATAAAGTTCATTTTGTCAAGGATTGTTAAGATGCGCTTACCCCGCAAATAGACTTGATGGGTTGAAAACATAGAGAAAAGCGATGGATCCAAGGCCAATCGATGATTCTTTGATTGCTGAACTTAGCAGTGGGTTGTGGGATGAACCCAATGACATTCTAGATAAATTAATTAAAATAACAAAGGTTGAAACCCATGTTTGCGGGAAGCTGCACCGATTTGTTCCATTTTAGGGACGGTAATTTGATTGCGTCCCCAGGAAAAATTAGTTTGCCAACCCTCCAACTCCAATAAAATCGCCTCAGCAAAACAGGCAAACATTTGACGAGAGGGAATATCCATATTAACGATTTTCATAATTTTCCAGTCAATATCGAGGGAATGCTCGACAATACCACCCTTAATCACCGAAATATCGGGGGCATTTAATACCATGCCTAAATTTTTCGGATAACCACCATCAATAATAATGCAGGGGCGCTTGAGTTTATCTGGATCAATTTCTACCCCTTTAGGCATACTAGCCACCCAAACAATGATATCAGCTAGGGGTAAAGCCTCCTCTAGGGGGAGAATTTTACCGCGTCCTAACTCCCCTTGCAGAGATTGTAAACGCTCTTGATTGCGTGCCACATAGATTAGTTCTTTTGTATCGGTTTTTTCATTTAACCAACGACAAACGGCGCTGCCGATATCTCCGGTGGCCCCACAAACCACGACAGTAGATTGAGCTAAATCGATGCCCATTTTTTCAGCGAGGGTTTGCACCTGAGTGCAGATGACGTAAGCGGTGTGGGTGTTACCGGTGGTGAAACGGCCAAAATCTAGCTCGATATTCCGCACCTGTCGATTATCTTTGAGATTAAACTCCTCGAAAATAATTGAAGAAAAACCGCCGAGTGCGGTGATATTGATATCACTTTTTTGAGCGAGTGCCATGGCATTTAGCACCTTACGAATAGCAGACTTTACCCAACGATTCGACAACATCTCTGGTAAAAAACAGGATTCGATATATTTTCCTCTGATGGTTTGCCCCGTGATGCTGGTGACATGAAAATCATCGACAATTTGCGGGGGGGCAGCACACCAAAAATCTAATCCCTGGTTAGCATATTCAGGATAACCTAGATCGTCGGCGACCGATTGGGCGTGTTCTAAACTGGTAAGATGACCTATAAGACCAAACATTGATTGTTCTTTCGTTAGACTAGATGGCACTAGATAAAAATTAGGATATTGCTAAGAAATCGTTAAGACTCTTAAATATAATACACAAAAGAGCCGCTCTGTGTTGAGCGGCAGCAGGGGAAAAAAAGAAATCTCGATGCTAAAGCTTTAGACAGCAGTTAATCCGTAGGCAGACATCCGCATGATATCACGGGTGCTGAAACCAATATTGCTTAACGCTTCCCCGTAGCTAATCATAAAGTCTTCCACGAGGGCCTCTTTTTCCATAGCGAGGACGCGAGCATCATCCTCGACTTGATTGAGCATTCTCCAGACAATGGGTAGATTAGCGCGATTTGCCGCTTCTAATTCCTCTTTAGCGGTTTCAAAGTTCGCTTTTAGCCATTCTTCGCCAAAATTGAGGTGTAAATATTCGTCTTTAACTACGCCTTCAGTAATTTTACGCGCAAAAGGATCAGCAACGGGAATATAAATATTATAGGCAGCGATCGCAAAAGCTTCGATAATCAAAGATTGGATTAATAAACAGGTGACTACTTTACCTTCTGCGTAGGCAATTTGGAAGTTATTGTGCAGAGAGGAAAAGAATTCTTTGGCATAATCCATATCAGGGGTGATTTGCAAATTTCGGCCGCAAGCTTGAAAACCTTTCATGTGACGGTTTTCCATTTTTGCCAGACGGTGTAACTCTTCTTTTTTATCGGTGAGGATGTCTGCTAATTGAATATAATTGCTATTGGCCTCGTATTCGCCTTCAATAACGATGGCATTAATGCGACTATAGGCTGATTTATAGGTTTCGCTGGTGAAATCAAGCTCTAATGGTACAGCAAGCTCTGGCATAAACTCGATTGACTCCTATTTCTGACGAGATTTTTCCGACGTTCTTTCCAGTCTAGGGTAAGCCTTCTAGACGGAGTGATCTTTTTACGAGTCTAGCTCGATCGGTCTTTTTTGTATAGCTTGGCCTGAGGGGCTGACTTGCCAAGTTAGCTATAGCGGTTATCTTTTGCCACTGAAAACAAGTCTAGAGGCAATCCCTTCTTAAGGGAGGAGATTGCCGGCTGTTTGCTCAAACCGTGGCTAAAGATTTCCAGCGCTCGGCCTGTTGTAGGATGGCTTTGGCTGCCTGTTTACCGGATAAAGTGGCTCCTTCCATGCTATCAATGTAATCCTGTTGGGTATAACTGCCAGCCAGGAAAAAGTTAGCAATAGGAGTCGCTTGCGAGGGACGATAGACATCCATCCCCGGTGCTTCCCGATAAAGACTCTGGGCCAATTTCACCACGCTAAACCAAGTCATCTTTAACTCCCGCGAGGAGGGAAATAACTTATGGACTTGCGCTAAAACGTGCTGGGCAATATCTTCATTTTTAGCTTTAATAAAAGGATCCCCAGGCGTTAAAACCAACTGTAATAAAGAACCTTCTCCGGGGCGATAATAATCCCTAGGACTGGTGAGAGCAAGATCTGCAAAACAGGAAAAATCCGCTTGGTGGGTGTACAAAAGATTGTCAATTCCCACCGCTTTTTGCAGTTGTCGGCGTTTTTCGGCATCATTTAACTCCGTCACCCAACCGTCAAAACGCAATTGTACCGTAGCGACGGGGACGGCTTCTAGTCGGAAAATATTGTCAAAAATCGGCATTTTTCGCCAATCTTGGGGAATGAGACGCTGAATACCGGGGACATCACCAGCGCAAACGTAGGCATCTGCGGTGATAGTTTCTGTGGTTTCTCCGTTAGCGACGATCAGGCCATTAACTTGCAGATTTTCGCCCTCTCCAGAATAGAGAATTTCCCGCACTTGACGACGGGTAGAGATTTTGGCACCCCGGGCCTCCAGATAGTTAATAATCGGTTTATGCAGGTATTCGTGGGGGGAACCTTCCAACATCCGCAGGACGGAAGCTTCGGTTTTAGCGGCGAAAAATTGGAAAATCGTCAGCATACAACGGGCCGAGATATTTTCCGTATCGATAAATCCTAAGGCATAGGCGATCGGATTCCACATTTTTTTTAAACTGCCTTCATTACCGCCATGGCTACGAAACCAATCGGCAAAGCTAATCGAGTCCAGATCCCGAATCGTTTTCATCGCTCCTTGAAAGTCTATCAGACCGCGGACGATGGGACTGGTACCCAATGCCAGAGAATTAAAGATTTTATCGGCTGCCGAGAGTTGGGAGGAGGTAAAAAAGGCTTTTAAACCGTTAAAAGGCGCACCTGCGGCGAAACGAAAGTCTAATTCGCCGATTTTTCCCCCTTCGTTGATAAAAGTGTGGGTGTGTTCTTTGAGTAGTAGGGATTGAAAAGCACCCACTTTTTTCATTAACTCAAAAAGATTGTAGTAACAGCCAAAAAAGACGTGCAAGCCCATCTCGATGTGATTACCGTCTGCATCTACCCAACTACCGACTTTTCCCCCGACAAAGGGACGAGATTCTAAGATTTCTACTGTACAGCCCGCATCGACCAGATCGATAGCTGTTGCCATTCCCGCTAACCCTGCACCAACGATCACCACTCGCATTTGTCAAGTTCCTGTTACAATTTTTCACTAAATCTTTATTTTACTCGATCGATCTGGTGTTTCTCGCTGGCGATTTTTTCAGGGTCGCTTGAGAGCGTGGCAGAATAATTGAGAGTTGCACTAGGGAGAAGTCATTTTGAAGCGATCGCTAGATAGGAGACAGGAATTAATTATTGTCAGTATTATTTGGATATTGGGGATATTAGTCGATAGATTCTGGTTTAGTCTCGATCATACTATTCCCGCTTGGGATCAGGCCGATTATCTCAATGGTGGGATTATCTATACCCAAGCTTTCCAAAATCCGCGCTGGTTTGATGGGGATTGGTGGCGCGGTTTATGGCTAATGTCGCCGAAAATTCCCCCTTTAACCTATCTTTTAACGATTCCCTTCTTTAATCTCTTTGGTATTAGCGTTGACGCGGGTATGTGGGTAATGGCTATCTATAGCGCCCTACTGCTCTTTTCTGTGTACGGATTGGGAATTATCCTCTTTAATGGGACTGTAGCACTCTGGGCGGTCTTAATCTGTCAATTTCTCCCTGGTTTATACTATTATCGCCTCGAATATCTCTTAGATTTTCCCTTAGCGGCAATTGTAACTTTTTCTTACTTCTGCTTGACATGGTGGCGATTTAGTGGCCATGGCTGGCTAAAAGCGATCGCTTTCGGGATTTCTTTCGGTTTAGGGATGTTAGTCAAACAAACCGCCCTATTTTTCCTCTTTTTACCGATTTTGTGGGTATTGGGCGAAAATCTCTGGCGAAAACGTTGGGGCAATCTAGCGCAATTAATGCTGAGTTTTTTGACGGCAGCATTGTTGATGTTTCCCTGGTATCGGACGAATTGGTTATTAATGTTAACTGCGGGCAAACGTGCCACGGTAGATTCGGCGATTTTGGAGGGAGATCCGCCTCTTACCAGTCCTGATGCCTGGACATTTTACGCCCAAGTTTTACCCTATTTTCTTTCTTGGGTATTGTTATTAGTTCCCGTGGTGGGATTATTAATCTCATTACGTCATAGAAAAACCGAAGATAAGGTTAATCGTCCTGTGGGGATTTGGTTGGGAGTTTTTCTGCTGGGGGGATACCTATTATCATCCCTCAATATCAATAAAGATGCTCGTTATATTTTGCCGCTTTTACCGACTTTATCCTTAATTTTATCCGTAGGTTTATTATCTTGGCGCGGTCGTTTTGCCCCCGCTATCCGTTGGGGAACGATAACTATTGCCGCTATCCTCACCAGCTTAAATTTATTCCCCTTGGGGGGAGATGTAATTACTAACGTTTTCAGTCCCGAATTACAACACCATCCCTATTTAAAAACTGGTTGGCAGCACGAAGAAGTAGTTAAAGAGATTCTAGCCGATTCTCCCTATCTTCGCAGCACCCTAGGGGTTTTACCTTCCACCCCCGAATTAAATCAACATACCTTCTCTTTCTACGGTGGTAAACATAATTCACAGGTTGCTGGGAGACAGGTGGGAGTTAGGGAAGAAGATATCGAAAAGGATGTCAATTCTTTAGATTGGTTTTTAACTAAAACTGGTGAACAGGGTTCCGTCCCCGATGTCCAGAAAAAAATTGTTAATCGAGTCGCCACTGGGCCAGATTTCCAAGTGGAGAAAACTTGGCAGCTACCAGATGATAGCACCCTGTCCCTACACCGAAAAATCTCCCCCTCCGTCACGGTTAAACCCCTTGAAAATGCGCCAAAACGGGTGGAACTAAGAGAGATTGCCATTGCCGAAAAAGCCTCTCCTAATCAACCAATTCCCGTGGTTTACAAATGGGCAGGAGACTGGCAACAATTAAAGTCAGGGATAGTGATTTTAAACTGGCAAGAAGTGGACGGTAAGGATTATTGGATGCACGATCATGGTATTGCTATGGGGGGATTAATGGCAGAAAAATTAACTCCAGAAGAGCAACAAAAGGGTTTTGAAGTCACTGAAAAAACCGCCATGCAGTCGGCAGCAAACCCCGGAGTTTATCGCTTATCTGCTGTCTATCTCAATCGGGAAACTGGCGAAACCTATCCGATTAAAACTAATGCTGAAATTACCATCGAGCCTCAAGTTGCCAAGTTAGCAACGCCCCAATTAGATTTAGTCACCCAATTGCGCTTAAAGTCTGCTAATATTGGTCAAGGATTAACGGGTATCGAACCAATTTTTGAGTTAACTAATCGTATCAATCAATACGATTCGATTCAGGATTATGTGCTGCAAGCAGACAAGGCTTTTTCCTATCGTTTACAGCAACAAAATCCCCCCGATAAATTATCTTTAGCCTACGGATTAGCAATTTCTAAGGTACTACAACAGGATGTGGCAGGGGCAATAAAAGCCACGGAGGAAATGATTAAAATTGACCCCTATAATCCCTATCATTATGCTTATCAAGGTTTTATTTATCTTTACGATTGGCAACCGCAAGCAGCCCAAAAAGTCTTAGATAAAGCTAGACAATTAAATCCCGATAGTGAGGAAATTAAGACTTTAAATGCAGTGGCTGCCTTGATGGGGGGAAATCTCGTTAAAGCTTGGCAATTATGGCAGTCAAATTAAAAGAGAGTGGGAATTATGAATTATGAATTATGAATTATGAATTGGGGAGGTGGGGGAGAGGGAATTATGAATTATGAATTATGAATTATGAAGTGGGGTGTTGGGGGAGTGGGGTTTTAGGGTTTTAGGGTTTTAGTGGAAATTACTCTATCTCCCCATTACCCTATTCCCCCATTTCCCTATCCTCTTCTAACTGATAACTGATAACTGCTCACTGATAACTGATAACTGATAACTGACTTCTAACCCAATATTGGTCAAAGATAAGCAAAAATTATCTATTGACTCCAAAAACTTGAGAATATTTAAATTAACATTCCGCAATATTTATAAATTCTTAAGAATTAATTGAGAAAGATTTTTATTTAACAACGATGTTATGAAGGTGACAGCGATTTGATAGAATTTCACAATGGGCTATTCTATGCTTTTTTAGGCAGCAACGGTTGAAACCCTTACCACACCTAGAAAGTGATCCTAATTAAGACAGGTAAATGAGTCAATTTCACCCACAACGATGATCTTTTTTTTGTGTAGTTTTATTGCAAAAAAAAAGTTTTTTTGACAAAAAGCACAAATTATGAATTATGAATTATGAATTATGAAGTGGGAAGAATAAATAAAAATGGCTCTTCGGTTTGTGTTATGCAATGGACGGGGGTTATAAGGGATAAAACCTTTATAGAGAAAGACATTTGCTGATTTTTGTCAATTGTTTTCGATCTAGAGCGAACTAATCAATTAAATCTCTTGCCAGATAAGGATTTAGTCGATTTATGCCCCCCTATCGAACCATACCAAGTAACGAAGAACCATAAAAATAATCTCCTGACTACCGACTCCTGACTCCCATCTCCTGACGACCGATAGCTAATTATCTAAGAGCAACGGTCGCAGAAAACTGCCATAATTCTCGTCATCTGTACCGATAAAGACTTCCACTTCACCTCTCGGAGATTCTCTGGTAGTCACCGCTTCCACTTTCGAGCCATCGATTTCCGCAATTTTTTGGGGATTAGGGGCAAGAATTAGGCTATTATCGCCCTTAACTTGACCAATAAGGTAAACAGCACTTCTAAACACCCCCGCACTATCTGGATCGTCAGCAGAAGCTATGTAGATATTACCTTGCTTATCTACGGCTAAATCGGAGATGAGGCGAATATTTTTCCCACTACCAAAAGGACTCCGAAAAGTTACCGACTGAAATTCCCCGAATTTTAAGGGATTGAGCGAGATATCCGTCCAGCGAATCTTTGTACTCTCTTGACTATCGGCCCGTTCTGCGTAGATAAATAGATAACGATCGCCTTGCCGACTAACAGCGATCGCCTCTACATTTTCCACCGCAATCGGCCAATTTATTTGCTCAACTATCTTGACTTTTTGCCGGTTATATGCTAATAAAAATAGTCGTTGAAAAGGTTTTTTCTCGCCACTTTCAGCCAACAAAAACAAATTAGTTTCTGGGATATGAGTAATACTTTCGAGATCGTTACTCAATCCCTCTGGATTTGGCCAATCTACCCTTAAAACCTGCCATAATAGCGGTTTTTCCTGGGTAGGTAGCTGTAAAAGACTCAGCCTTGCTTGAGATGGATCACTATTTTTGCCCTTATTTTTGGCATCGTGAACCCCTAGAAAAATATCCGCTTCCACCCAAGCTAAACCACTGATATCCGGGAGATAAGTCTCCAGTCGTCTCGATTCTTGAGCTAAAGAGACCTGCACGGCCGAAAAAAAGAAAATTAGCGTTAAAATAACCGAAAAAACTGTTTTTAATCGGCTATTCTTGCTAAAAAATGCTCTCTTCTTTAACATCTCGTCCCTAACTCCCAATATCACTGATTAACTCCTCCACCACCCGATTCAAACCGACGGAATGGGAAGCCTTGCATAAAATGCGATCGCCAGAATCGATTACTTCCTTTAAACGATTAATTAAATCTGCGTGAGTTTGAAAACATTCACAATCGACCCCAGTAGCGGACTCAGCAATAAACTTAGCTTCTGGGTCATCTACCAAGACAAACAAGCGATCTATGCCTAGTTTTTGCACCTTCTCACCCACTTGGCGATGTAATTGCTCCGCAAAAGACCCTAACTCCTTCATCGTGCCTAAAACAGCAATATGACGCTGACCGGGGGTAGCTTTCAGCAAATCCAAGGCCGCTAACATTGATTCTAGACCCGCGTTATAGGTTTCATCGAGGAGTAGGATATCGGGTGTTAATTGGTAACGTTTGGCCCGACCACTGGGTAAATTAACCTTAATTCCCTGTTGCAAAGAAGTCCAATCGATGCCTAAAATTTTCGCTACAGCCAAGGCTGCCATAAAATTTAAAGCGTGATGACGACCGGATAAAGGTAAGTTAAAATCTAGTCCATTGACTCGTAAAGTAGTTAAATCCAGTAATTCTCCGACTATATCGCCGCCAGAGAAGCCATAGGTAAGCTTTTCTCCCTGCCATACCCGTTTAGCTGTTTCGGTAAGTAAAGGGTGATCGTAGTTAAGAACAGCTATACTACTAGAAGGAGACTCGGACAATAACTCGCATTTGGCCTCTGCGATCGCTGCTTCCGACCCTAAACGACCAATGTGAGCGGTTCCCACATTAGTAATCACTGCGATCGTCGGTCGGGCGATTTGAGCGAGCAGGGCAATTTCTCCCCGTCCCCGCATTCCCATCTCGATCACAGCACTATCGTGAGTTTCATCCAGTTCGAGGAGAGTTTTCGGCACTCCGATCTCATTGTTATAATTAGCCAAGGTTTTATGTACCTTTCCCCGGGTTGCTAATACGGAAGCGATTAATTCTTTAGTGGTGGTTTTCCCCACCGATCCCGTAATAGCAATCACGGGTATAGTAAATTGATTCCGCCACCAGTGGGCTAATTGCTGATAGGTTTCTAGGGTATTATTAACTAAAAATACAGGAATATTTTTAGAAGAATTTACCGAAACTGGCTGATCGACAATCAAGGTCGCCGCTCCTTTTTCGATAGCCATATCGATAAAATCATGACCATTAAAATTATCACCTTTTAATGCCAAAAATGCTTGTCCTGACTCAATACTACGGCTATCTGTATTAATGCCAGATACTAAACTATCGGGACTAAAACTTATTTCTGCCTTATCTTGTAAGGACAATAATTGAGCTAGTTGATTGAGGGATAAATGGCAGGGCATAGACAGTAAAAATAATTAGAGTAAATTCCGAATAATCTAGAAGATAGATTGAGGTTTAACGGGGACTTAGATCAGATAAAATCGATTTTTCTTGGCTCTCTCAATCACATCTAGTACCATGTAGGGGCGCAACGTGGTCAGTTAGTTTATCGAACTGCTTGCGCCCATAATCTAATATTGTGAATATTTTTGACCCTATGTCCGAGAGAGCCAACTCGATGCAGTAGAATGACCCAAAATAGAGACATCCTAAGAAGGGATCATCTACTATCTAATCACAATTGACTCCCTTACAGCAGTTAAGTAGGTAGGCGTTAAAAGTTGTCAGGCACCCCCCTTATCAAGGGGGGATTAAGGGGGGATCGGCACCCCCCTTATCAAGGGGGGCAGGGGGGATCGAACCTAAAATCCATTTTTAATTTAATTATAACCAGCTACTTATCTGATCACCTCCGTAGGACTAGGGTTTTGCTCAACAGGTGGGGAGCGAGGATTAAAAAGTTAAGTAATCTCAACTTCTAGCCAATGGGGTCCCGGAGCTAGGGGATAATTAAACCATCGTCATTTAGGCTGGGTTTATCCGTGAAAATTATCGTTATCGGCAGTGGTGGTCGAGAACACGCTCTAGCTTGGAAACTGCTGCAATCACCCGAAGTTGAACAAGTGTTCTGTATTCCGGGTAATGGGGGAACGGCAATTTTACCTCAATGTGAAAATATACCTCTAGCAATGGAGGATTTTGCCGAAATTAGCCGCTTTGCCCAGGAAAATAGCGTTGATTTGGTGGTTGTCGGTCCAGAATATCCCCTCTCCCTCGGCATTACCGATCATCTTCTCGCCCAAGAAATAGCGGTTTTTGGCCCCACACAAACTGGGGCCCTAATTGAATCGAGCAAATCCTGGGCCAAAGAATTAATGATCGAAGCCGGAGTGATCACCGCCGCCTCGGAAACCTTTACCGATGTAGAATTAGCAAAAACTTATATCCGAGAGCAAGGAGCGCCCATCGTGGTGAAAGCCGACGGATTAGCCGCAGGAAAAGGGGTAATTGTCGCCGAAACCGTAGATATGGCCCTAGAAGCGATCGATGATCTTTTTACCAGTGGCTTTACTAAAGTCGTGGTGGAAGAATTCCTAGAAGGGGAAGAAGTGTCCATCCTCACCCTCACCGATGGGATCAGCTTCCGTTCCCTGCTACCCGCCCAAGATCACAAGCGCATCGGTGAAGGCGATACCGGCAAAAATACCGGCGGTATGGGAGTTTATGCCCCCGCACCCATAGCCACCGCCGCCATTATCGAAGCGGTGGACCGAGACATCCTCGCCCCCATCGTCGCCACGCTGCAAAAACGCGGCATTGACTATCGGGGAGTCCTCTACGCGGGTTTAATGATTTCCCCCGCCGGAGAACCAAAAGTTCTCGAATTTAACTGTCGTTTTGGCGATCCCGAAACCCAAGCGGTTTTACCCCTACTGGAAACTCCCCTGGCACCGCTGCTGCTGGCTTGCGCTCAACAAAAGTTAACTGATTTCCCCTCTTTACAATGGCGCTCCGGTAGTGCCGTTTGTGTGGTGGCTGCGTCTGCCGGTTATCCCGACCACTACGAAAAAGGCCAGTTAATCACGGGAATTAAGGCAGCTGAAACCGCAGGAGCGATCGTTTTCCACGCCGGCACGGTTTTAAAACACGGCGATATCTTCACCGATGGCGGCCGGGTTTTGGGTGTCACGGCTATGGGGTCGAATTTTAATCAGGCGATCGAACTTGCCTATCAATCGGTGAACAGGATACACTTTCAGGGCATCTATTATCGTCGTGATATCGGCCACCGGGTACGGGAAAAATAAGGGTCAGTATTTAGGCAGGGGGAAAAGGGGAATAGTTAGGGATTTTGAGCATTAATTGATCAGCTAATTTCCCTTTTTTACCGCATCTCTCACCTAATCTCCGCCTCTTTCTAGGGTAATCCCTGACAAAAGCGCATCTGATTTGTCAAAAAACCAGTAACTATTGATAAAATCATGAAACTGAATCGCCTAACCAAATTGCCATCCCTATGCGAATTTTGCTCTATTCTTATAACTATTATCCCGAACCGATCGGCATCGCTCCCCTAATGACAGAATTGGCGGAGGGATTGGTTAAAAGAGGTCATCAAGTCAGAGTTTTGACGGCTTTTCCTTGGTATCCTAATAGTGAAATCGATCCCGAATACCGAGGAAAAATTTATCTGGAAGAAGAACGCAATGGTGTTAAAATTCAACGTTCCTACGTTTGGGCCCGCCCCCAAAGAAGTCTAAAAAATCGTATTTTATTTGAGTTAAGCTTTGTTTTTTTGAGTTTCTTTCAGGCTCTCAAAGGCGAAAAACCCGATCTAATTTTCTTAACCGTCCCCGGATTACCCGTTTGCGTTCCTGCCGCTTTATTGAGTAAATTATATGGGGTGCCGATCATTCTAAATTTACAGGATATTCTGCCCGATGCGGCAGTTCATGTGGGATTATTAACTAATCAGAAAATGATTAAGGTTTTTAGCAGTCTCGAAAATTTTGCCTACAAAACTGCCAGTAAAATCTCAGTTATTGCCGATGGTTTTACCAAAAATCTCCTCACTAAAAATGTGCCGAGTCAGAAAATTATTGAGATTCCTAATTGGGTGGATGTCAGCTTTATTAAACCGCTGCCGAAAAACCATAATTATTTCCGCCAAGAAAATCATCTTGAGGGCAAGTTTGTTGTTTTATATTCTGGCAATATTGCCCTAACTCAACCCTTAGAAACTTTGATCGATGCCGCAGTTCAATTAGTTAATATTCCTGAGATTAAAGTGGTAATTGTTGGTAAAAAAGAAGCTCTTGATCGCCTAGAAAAGTATCGCCAACAACAGGGGGCCAGTAATGTGCTTTTATTACCCTTTCAACCCCGGGAAAAATTACCAGAAATGTTAGCCGCTGCCGATGTGGGTATGGTGATGCAAAAACATAACGTTATTTCCTTTAATATGCCGTCCAAAATTCAGGTATTATTAGCTAGTGGTCGTGCTATTATTGCTTCTGTTCCCTCCGATGGAACCGCTGCTAGGGCGATCGAGCGTAGTGGTGGTGGTTTGGTGATTAATCCTGAAGATCCAGAGGCATTAGCTACAGCCATTTTAAAACTATACAAAAACCCAGATTTAGCAACTACACTAGGAGAAAAAGGACGACAATACGCAGAAGAAAATTATGCTTTTGAAAAGACTTTGGATCAATACGAAAATCTTTTTTCTCAAGTAGTTAGTTAATAATTAGGGAATAGGGAAATGGGGAAATGGGGAAATTCAAGTAAAACCCCAAAACCCTAAAACCCCAAAACCCTAAAACCCCACCATCTAAACCCTAACTCCCAATTTCCTATTTTCATGTTTGATAATTTCTCAAAAAAACTCCCCTGGCAAAGTCTCAAACAAGCGATCGCTTTTGTCTTAACAATTATTGCTTTAACTCCAGTGGTTACAGCTTTAATTTCTAGTGTTAATCAGCCGCAAATCCAATCGAATATTCAACTGTATCAAACCAATCTCAATCTACAAGCCACAACTCTCAGCAGCGATGCTGATCCTAATAGCGAGGAATTTGCTAATCTTAAATTAATTCAAACCTCCCTGATTGGTGAAGATCCTTATACGACTGCCGAGGAACAGTATTTATCCGCCCGGAAAAGTGCCAAAAAAACAATCACCGAACTAAAAAAATCAGCAGTTAATCCCGAACAAAAAAAATCCCTTGAGCGCGACATCAATTCCCTAAAGGATTTAGAACTGAAATTAAGTCTTATTCAAGCTAGTCAAGGTGAATTGGATTCGGCACGGCAAATCTGGCAAGACATCAAGGAAAAATCAGCATTTGAGAACTATAAACCTGCTATTTTAAAAAATGCGCTGCTGTTAGAGGGATTGTACAGTGAACCCCCCGAAATTGCCCCCGATGCTGAAGCGAGAATCGATCGCAATTTTCAAGGATGGTTTCGTTATACCATTCTGGAAAAATTATATAGTCTCGAAAATCGGCAAGAGGATTTACTCGCTTTAGAGGAAGAACAGAGTGAAGTAGCGGCTAATGCGTTAATTAAACTAATTTTAGTGGCTTTGTTGCCTCTTATCGGCGGTTTAATCGGTTTTGTGCTGTTGATCTTTTTATTAGTGCAGTGGCTTCTCCGCAAACAGCGAGCGCTGCTCTTTTTAGATGATAGTCTCGCTTGGCAAACTAAGTGGGGAGGAGAAACCCTCTGGTGGGGAATAATTATCGGTTTCTTTTTCGTCGGACAAATTGTTTTACCGGTAATTTTCGGGATTTTATCGAGTTCCTTGAGTCTCAATCCCGAAAAATTCAATCTAGAAGCTAAAGCAATATACGTTGTGGTTAGTTATTTAGCCTTAACAGTGAGCAGTTTATCGGTTTTATACCTAGCGATCAAGCCTTTTCGCCCTTTACCTCCCGATTGGTTTCGTTTTAAACTCTTTAGTCCTTGGTTTCTCTGGGGATTAGCCGGCTATTTCGTCGCTTTACCCCTCGTTATTATCGTTTCTTTGCTCAATCAACTAATTTGGCAAGGACAAGGGGGTAGTAACCCGCTGCTTACTTTAGCCCTAGAATCCCAGAATACCTTCGCTTTAGTCTGTTTTGGCTTTACTGCTTCCCTTGCCGCTCCTTTTTTCGAGGAAATTGTCTTTCGCGGCTTTTTACTAGCTTCTTTGACTCGTTATCTGCCTGTTTGGGGTGCTATCGCTCTTAGTAGTTTGATTTTTGCCCTTGCTCACCAAAATTTGTCAGAAGTGCTGCCTTTAACCGTACTAGGTTGTGTTCTTGGCTTTGTTTACACCCGCTCGAAAAATTTATTATCCTCGATGTTGGTTCATAGTCTCTGGAATGGTGGCACCCTGTTAAGTTTATTTTTATTGGGCAGCGGTGCGGGTTAGGTGAAGTCTCTGGTTTTAGGAGTAGTCTAGAGATGATGACAAATACCGTCTAATTAATTATCAACCTATCTCTGTTGGATAAACCATGACTATCGCTCAAAGCTTCCCCCTAGTCGAGTCTCATGTAAACCCTGAGATAATCTTCCCAGAAGGTCAATTTTGGAGTGATGAACCCCCGTTGGAAAGTAACCTACATCTACAACAAATTATTTTATTAATTCAGTGTTTAGAATGGTGGTGGCGCGAGCGAGAAGATTATTTTGCCGCCGGCAATTTAACCATTTATTACAGTTCCAACCAGAAAAAGTCAGAATTCTTTCGTGGTCCTGATTTTTTCGTGGTTTTGGGGACAAATCCCAATCCTAACCGCAGAAGTTGGGTAGTTTGGCAAGAAGAGGGCAAATATCCCAATTTAATTGTGGAAATTCTCTCCGATAGTACCGCCAAAGTTGACCGAGAGGAGAAAAAACAAATTTATCAAGATATATTTCGCACTCCCGATTATTTTTGGTTTGACCCAGAAAGCTTAGAATTTCAGGGATTTACCCTAATTAGCGGTCAATATCAACCGATTACCCCCAATTCCCAGGGATGGCTCTGGAGTCAACAATTAGGCTTATATTTGGGTTTATCCGCCAATAAATTGCGCTATTTTACCCCCGAAGGCGAATTAGTACCCACTCCCGCAGAAGCGGCACAACAGGCAGAAAACCAAGTTGAACAGGAAAGGCAGAAATCCGCAAAATTAGCGGCTAAACTGCGGGAATTGGGCATAAATCCCGATGAAAATCTCTAATCTTTTTCTGTTATCTCTTGGACTTAATTAGATAACCACATCGTTGCTCACCTTGATTGATCCAGTGAGTCCTTTCGATCGTACAATCGGGTAGCAGCAGCGCAAACATTTCTAATTCATGGCCACAGATAGTGGGATAGGAACCAGCCACCTCAGCAATAGCGCAATGATGCTCAGCTAGAACATAGCTATTTTCTGCTTCCAGTGCCACTAATTCTGCCATATAACCCTCCTCTTGGCGAATTTCCAGCAATTTTCTCATTCTTTCCCCTAAAGACCCCTTGCCGAGGCGCAATTGATATTCTGCCGCTTTGCGTTGCCACTGTTTTTTGAGAATTTCCCCCACCTGTTGCTCTCCCACCGTCTCCACCAGAGTATTGAGAAAAGAAACAGCGAAATTATCGTAATTATGGGGAAAACGGCCCCGACCTTGACGACTGAGACGATAAATGTGCTGGGGTCGTCCTATCTTATTTTGTACCGCAAAATATTCGATCAGTCCTTCCCCCTCCAAATCCTTAAGATGGCGGCGCGTCGCTTGCGGACTAATACTTAACTCCTCAGCCAAGTCTTGGGCGGTAGATTGACCGTTTTTGAGCAAATATTGCAGAATATCGTCTTTCGTCGAGGCGGGTTGAGTCGTGGTCATGATACCAAAAACAGAGGCTTTAGCGTACAATTGCTGAGGGTCAAGGAGCGGCCAATTACCCCTACAGAGTAACTTGAATAACAGAGGTTTATCAGCATCCCCTCAAATTTTCCCTGACTTTGACAACAGCTTTGTTGTTAATCTATTATATAATCAATTTAAACAACTTTCTTGTTGTTTTACTGCCTCCCCTGCCTACCGCGTAGAGAGAACACTAACCCCCATGAGTGCAACCACCGTTAAAAACCTCGTTAACCAACCCTACAAGTACGGTTTCATCACCGATATCGAATCGGAAACCATCCCTCGCGGTTTGAATGAGGAGATTATTCGCCTAATTTCAGCGAAAAAGAAGGAACCGGAATTCATGCTCGATTTTCGTCTCCGGGCCTATCATCAATGGCAAAAGATGACCGAACCCAGTTGGCCGCACGTTTCCTATCCTGCCATTGATTATCAAAATATTATCTACTACTCTGCACCCAAACAGAAAAAAGAAAAACTCAACAGTCTGGAAGAAGTTGACCCCACTTTAATCGAAACCTTTGAAAAATTAGGCATTCCCCTTTCGGAACAAAAACGCCTTTCTAATGTCGCTGTCGATGCTATCTTTGACAGCGTTTCTATCGCCACAACTTTTAAAGAAAAACTAGCAGAACAGGGGGTGATTTTCTGTTCTATCTCGGAAGCTTTACAGGAACATCCCGACCTAGTGCAGAAATATCTCGGCAGTGTCGTTCCCGTGGGTGATAATTATTTTGCCGCTCTTAATTCTGCCGTTTTTAGCGATGGTTCCTTTGTTTTTATCCCCAAAGGTGTCGCCTGTCCGATGGAATTGTCCACCTATTTTCGGATTAATAACGGTGAGACGGGACAATTTGAAAGAACTTTAATTGTCGCTGAAGAAGGGGCATCGGTAAGTTATTTAGAAGGTTGCACCGCTCCGATGTACGATAGTAATCAACTTCATGCCGCCGTCGTGGAATTAGTCGCCCTCGATAATGCGGATATTAAATATTCGACGGTGCAAAATTGGTACGCTGGCGATGCCAATGGTAAGGGAGGTATTTATAATTTCGTCACTAAAAGGGGTCTGTGTAAAGGAGTTAATTCTAAGATTTCTTGGACGCAGGTGGAAACCGGTTCAGCTATTACTTGGAAGTATCCCAGTTGTGTCTTAGTTGGCGATAATTCCGTCGGGGAATTCTACTCAATTGCCCTAACTAATAACAAACAACAGGCCGATACAGGTACGAAAATGATTCACATTGGCCGCAACACCAAAAGTACGATTATTTCTAAGGGAATTTCTGCGGGTAACTCCCAAAATAGCTATCGCGGTTTAGTGAAAATGGGACCGAAAGCCAAGGGAGCAAGAAATTACTCCCAGTGTGATTCTATGCTGATTGGAGATAATGCCGAAGCTAACACTTTTCCCTATATTCAGGTGGATAACAATAGTGCCAAAGTAGAACACGAAGCTTCTACTTCTAAAATCGGTGAAGACCAATTATTCTACTTCGCACAACGGGGTATTTCCGAAGAAGATGCTGTCTCTATGTTAGTCAGTGGTTTCTGTAAGGATGTCCTCAGTAAATTACCGATGGAATTCGCCGCCGAAGCTGATAAACTCCTCAGTCTCAAGCTAGAAGGAACCGTGGGATAATCAGTAAAGTAGGGTGGGTTAGGCGATAGCCGTAACCCACCAAAAGCTAAGACAATTTATCCATCGATTGATGATTCGCCGTCAACCCAAAAAACTAATATTTTTGTTCTAGAAAAACATCTCATGAGTGAAGTAATTTTATCGGTAAAAAATCTGACCGCTAATATTGATGGAAACCAGATTCTTAAAGGAGTTAACCTCGAAATTAAAGCGGGTGAAATCCACGCAATTATGGGACGCAATGGCTCAGGAAAAAGCACCTTTTCCAAAGTAATCGCCGGACATCCCGATTATGAAGTAACTGGGGGAGAAATAATTTATCAAGGCGAAAACCTTTTAGACAAAGAACCCGATGAACGAGCGCTTATGGGTATCTTTCTTGCTTTCCAATATCCCCTAGAAATCCCCGGCGTTAGTAACCTCGATTTTCTTCGCGTTGCCTATAATGCCCGACAAAAACATCTAGGCTCGGAAGAATTAGATAGTTTTGACTTTGAGGAATTAGTCGAGAAAAAACTAGAAGTTGTTCAGATGAATCCTAGCTTTCTTGGCAGAAGTTTAAACGAAGGTTTCTCCGGTGGTGAGAAAAAACGTAATGAAATCCTCCAAATGGCTTTATTAGAACCCACTTTAGGAATTCTCGATGAAATTGACTCCGGTTTAGACATCGATGCTTTGCGAATTGTTGCCCAGGGAGTCAATCAATTAGCTACCCCCGATAACGCTTTTTTACTTATCACTCACTACCAGCGTCTGCTCAACTACATTGAACCTGATGTTATTCATGTTATGTACGATGGGCGCATTGTCACCAGTGGCGGTAAAGAATTAGCCCTCGAATTAGAAAGAACTGGCTACGATTTCCTCGACGAACAATTATTAGCCGTTAAATAATCTAGCTATCAGTTATCACTTATCAGTTATCAGTTACCAGTTACCAGTTACCAGTTACCAGTTACCAGTTACCAGTTACCAGTTACCAGTTATCAGTTATCAGTAGTCAGGAGATTATTTTTACTTATTCTCCCCTCTCCCCAATTCATAATTCATAATTTATAATTCATAATTCCCACACCCCACCCCCTCCTACCAATGACAGCCATAATCACGAAACCTGAACAATCAGGAGAATTATTGTTAAAATTGTCTCGCGAAACGGTTCCCACCATCGATAACGGTAAAATTCTCGAATTAAGAGAATCGGGAGCCAGTAAAGCTCAAGAATTAGCCATCCCGGGCAGAAAAGATGAAGAATGGCAATTCACCGATTTAAGTCAACTCTGGGCGATCGATTTTCGCGCCCCCCAAACCGTTACAATCGATAAAAATGCCTTAGCTGTTTTTTTACTGCCCGAAGCCAAAAACAGCCGGTTAGTCTTCGTTAACGGCATTTATCAGCCTGAATTGTCCGATATCTCCGCTTTACCCCCCGGTGTCAGCGTCGGCAATCTCGCCAATGCACAAAAAGATGTTCTTGTCAACTATCTAGGGAAAGAAAAAACCCCCGAATTTTTTACCGCACTCAACCAAGCTGGTTTAAGCGATGTCGCAGTAATTCACGTCACCGCTAACACCGTCGTCACAACTCCCATACATCTCCTATTTATCACCGTTGTGGAGGAAATTCCCCGCTTTTATCAGCCCCATAGCCTCATCGTGGCGGAAACAGGAGCTAGTGTCAATATTATCGAGAATTACGGGGCTTTAGCCGAACATTGCTCCGATTTACCCGTAAATTACTCTTATTTCACCAACGCTGTCACGGAAATTTACCTCGAAGCCAACGCCGAGGTCATCCATACCAGAGTACAACGGGAATCGGGAGATGGTTTTCATATCGGACGCACGATAATTGAACAAGGGCGCGATAGCCGTTACACTCTTAACGAGATAAATCTAGGAGCTAAACTCTGCCGTCATAACCTCGATATCCTGCAAAAAGGAGAACAAACCGAGACAAATCTGCACGGATTAGCCATGATTACCGGACAACAAACCGCCGATACCCACAGCGCCATCTATCTCAACCATCCCCACGGTATCAGCAACCAACTGCATAAATGTATCGTTGATGGTAGCGCTCACGCCATCTTTAATGGTAAAGTGTTTGTTCCCAAACCTGCCCAATTAACCAACGCCTCCCAGTTAAATCGGAATTTGCTAATTTCTAACAAGGCAAGAGTCAACACCAAACCGGAATTACAAATTACCGCCGATAACGTCAAATGTTCCCACGGGGCAACCATTAGCCAACTGGAAGCCGATGATTTATTCTATCTGCAAAGCCGGGGCTTAAGCGCCGACACCGCCCGCAGTTTGTTAATTGATGCTTTCTCGGCCGAGATTTTAGCTAAAATTCCTCTAGAATCCCTCCGCCAAAGATTGGGGCAATGTGTCGCCTGTCGCAGTGTGGAATAACTCTACCGGGGTGGGTGTCAACCTGCCCAAAGTACCCCTCTGACTCCTGACTAAAATGACAATTATCCAAGAAAAAACCCTCGCCCAAAAAGTCCGCGCCGATTTCCCTATCCTCCATCAAACCGTACACGATAAACCCCTTATCTATCTCGATAGTGCCGCCACTTCCCAAAAACCGATTCAAGTATTAGAAACCCTGCGAAACTATTACGAAAAAGATAACGCCAATGTGCATCGGGGGGCGCATACTTTAAGTGTGCGGGCAACGGAAGCCTACGAAGGAGCCAGAGATAAGGTGGCTAGGTTTATTAATGCCGCTTCTCGTCAGGAAATTGTCTATACTCGCAACGCCACGGAAGCGATTAATTTAGTCGCCTACAGTTGGGCATTAAATACCCTGAAAGCAGGGGATGAAATTATTCTCTCGGTGATGGAACACCACAGCAATTTAATCCCCTGGCAAATTGTCTGCCAAAAGACGGGGGCGGTGATTAAATATGTGCAGTTAACCAGCGAAGAAAGCTTTGATTTAGAACAATATAAATCCTTGTTATCTGAGAAAACTAAATTAGTTGCTGTCCTCCATGTTTCCAATACATTAGGCTGTATTAATCCCGTTGCCGAAATAGTCAGCCTTGCCCATCAAGTCGGGGCAAAAGTATTAATTGATGCCTGTCAAAGTGTCCCCCATTTAGCCATTGATGTGCAGTCCATAGATTGTGATTGGTTGGTGGCTAGTGGTCATAAAATGTGCGCCCCCACCGGCATTGGATTTTTGTACGGCAAAGAGGCTATTTTAGAGGCAATGCCGCCCTTTTTTGGTGGTGGCGAAATGATTGCAGAAGTCTATTTAGACCATTTTACTTGTGCCGAACTGCCCCACAAATTTGAAGCGGGAACCCCCGCTATCGGCGAAGCGATTGCCCTCGGTGCTGCGGTAGAATATTTGATGGGTTTAGGTATGGATAATATTCATGCCTACGAAGAAGAATTAACCGCCCATTTGTTCAAAAAATTAGGAGAAATTGAGGGTTTAAGAATTTACGGGCCATCACCTAGTTTAACGGGCCAAGGTCGGGCTAGTTTAGCCGCCTTTAATGTGGAAGGGATTCATGCTAGTGATTTAGCTACTTTATTAGACCACGAAGGAATCGCTATTCGTTCTGGTCATCACTGTACCCAACCTCTACACCGCCTTTTTGATGCTTCTGGCAGCGCGCGGGCAAGTCTATATTTTTATAATACCCGCGAAGAAATTGATAGCTTTATTGTCGCCCTACAGGAAACTATCGATTTCTTTGCCAATTGTTTTTCTTAGGGGTATCTCTGGCCCCTTTCCTGTTCTTAAAGAGTGAAGGAAGTTACTTATTATTATCAAGGAATTTGTCCTGAAACGGGCGAGTTATTGCGCTTGCCCCGCACTCTTTTGGCTGAAAAAATCGCCCAAGATTTGATGACAACTATCACCAATCCTGAAGGCAAAATGTATGGGATTTTATTAGGAGAAAATGCTGCTGGCGAAATAGAAATTTTAAAAGCTTTTTCTGGACAGGGGGAAGCCACCGGCTGGGTTCCGTCCCTAGTGGGGAGAGAAAAAATTGTGCTGGAAGAAAAGCGAGTTTTGCAACTTTTAGAAACAATTAAACAGGAAATTATCACCCTGCAATCAATCCCAGAACATAATTTATATCGACTCAATCAAGCAAATTTTGAGCGCAAAATACAAGCTTTACAGCAACAACATCAAAGCAATAAACAGGAACGAGATAGATTAAGAAATTTAGGTAATTTAAAGCCAGAAGAATTAGAAAATTTAAATAATCTCAGTCGTCAGGAAAAAAGAGCAAGAAAGCAATTAAAACAGGAACAAAAACCAGTTTTAGAACCCTTAATTGAGAAAATAAACTTAGCAAATCAGAGAATTATTGAACTTAAGCAACAGCGTAGGAACCTCTCCAAACAGTTACAGGAATTGCTGTATCAATCCTACTGTTTAAATAACTTTTCTGGACAATCTCTCTCCTTGGCTAAATTGATGGGCAGTAATTTGTTACCGACGGGAACAGGGGAATGTTGCGCCCCAAAATTATTAAATTATGCCGCCATGAAAGGATTAAAACCCATCGCTATGGCCGAATTTTGGTGGGGAGAATCGAGTCGAGATAGAAAACAGGGAGAATTTTATGGCGCTTGTCAAGAAAGATGTCAACCTCTCATGGGTTTTTTACTCTCCGGTTTACGTTCATCCCTAGAAATTATCTACGAAGACGAGGGAATAATTGCTATTAATAAACCTGCGGGATTATTATCGGTAGCAGGACGTTATCAAGATAGTCAAGATGCTGTGGTTAATCGGTTTCGTCGTCAGGGAAAAAATCTCATTCCCGTTCATCGTTTAGATAGAGAAACTTCTGGTATATTATTACTAGCTAAAAGTTTAGATATTTATCGTTGTTTATCCCAACAATTTCAACGGCGAGAAGTGGAGAAAATCTACGAAGCTATATTATCAGAAATTGTTGAGCGAGAATCGGGTATAATTGACCTACCTCTCTGGGGAAATCCGCAAAATCGCCCCTATCAAACTGTGGACTGGCAAAGAGGAAAAGCTAGTCAAACCTATTTTAAAGTTATCGGTAAAGAAGGCAATTATTCTCGCCTCGAATTTATTCCCTACACGGGAAGAACTCATCAAATTCGCGTTCATAGTCAAGCGGGATTAGGGATAGGAATTTTAGGCGATTTTTTGTATAATGGTAAGCAGTCCGACCGTTTATACCTACACGCTAAACAATTATCTTTTCGTCATCCTCAGACCGAAACTAAAATTAATCTAATCATTCCCACTCCCTTTTGAGAGCGATAATTGCTAACGGACAAAAAATAGATATGACATCATCTATTGTAGTAGATATCTATGGGGGAAGTTCAGATATATATAAAAAACTGGCGGTTAGGATTCACGACGGTTTTAGTAATGTATAATGTTATGTATATATTTCAACTGGCTATGGTCAGCAAAATCCGCAAGCAAATTTATATCGAAGCCGAGCAGAATAATTTACTGAAAGAGAAGGCCCGACAGACGGGACTGAGTGAGGCCGAGATCATCCGACAGGCGATTGACCAACACATAATTTCCCTCAACGTCTCGACTCTTCGGCGTAGCTCAGAGGCCACTTCGCTCGACGTTGACCCGTTCGGCTGAGCTCACGGCCGAAGCCTGAGCAAAGCCGAAGGGTCAACTCTCCCACCCCGAACTTGAGCGCTTGGGAGCGAGAAAAGGCCTTTATCGCCAGTCTCGAAAACCGCCCATCACAACCGGGAAAAAGGGATTGGCAAAGGGAGGATCTCTATGAGCGATAGAGTCCTGCTCGATACCCGACACCCTGCCCCCACGAAAAACTTTTTGCCGCAAACCCTATCTAGAAGAAGCCGAATTTTGTTCAAAAGTTAACTCCTCTAATACTTCCGTAACCAACTTGCCGTTGGCTAAACGCTTTAAACTTCTAATCTGAATATTTACTTGGGGAGTTTCTTCTAACTGTTGGATCAAAAATCTGCATATTTGATTATTGCCTCACGCGCCGCATTTTTTTTAGTCCAAACTTGCGCCATTTCTAACCTATTAGTAACCCCAATAAACTCCTCTCCTTCCCCATCTAAACTATGATTAGCCGCATAGGTATTAGCAGTAGGACACAACAATAAAACATAGCCTAAATGTCCTTTTGTTGCTGTGCCAAATCCTTTAGCCATAAACAATCACCCTCAAGATAACAAATCGAGCGCAATTGTCGATGATAGCTGAGATTCTATCACTTGATGACCGAGACTAACCGGCCGAGCATTTCCCTCTACTGGGGCGCAATAACGGGGAATTGGGCTAGAAACGAGGCTAATATGACGGTCACTCACCGCTAATCCATGGGTAGGATCATAACCTTTCCAGCCGCCCCCCGGCAAATACACCTCTACCCAAGCGTGTAAATGTCTTTCTTCTTGGTCTGAATCCCCTTCTTGATAGCCACTGACAAAACGGGAAGCTAATCCCACACAGCGACACACATCCATAAATAAAACCACAAAATCGCGACAGGAACCCTGCTTATTTTTCCAAGTGTTTCCGGGTAGGTAGGGTTCCCCGGTAAGACGAATAATTTGCTGACAATTTCGGTAAATTTTGTCATTGAGATTAAACAGGAAAGATAGCACCTGTCCTTCAGTTTCCTGCATAATTTCTTGGGCTAATGCTGCCACATCAGGGTTATTATTTAACCCATAAAATTGTCTGTAGGGTTGTAATTGACTGTGGAGAGAAATGGGATAATCAAAGGGTAAACAGGTCGCCCAAGGTTCCAATAAATACTGAAAAGGATTAACCCCATGAGTTTCTACTTCACTGACCACATCAATCAATAATTCTTCCGTCGGTTGATTAAACCAAATTTGTAAACAAGAATTGCCATCGAGGTCGATAATATTAGTTATTGTTAAAGGTTCTGGGTTAATTTTGAGGGTAAACTCTCGCAAAGTTTGCCCACCATCGGATTTTGGTCGCAAGCGCAGCAGATGGGGCGATAAAATCACGGGTTGATTATAGAAATAGTTGGTTTGATGCCGAATGTGATAACGCATTAAGTTGTTAATTGGGATTGATATTGAAAGTTATTTACTGGCAGAGGTGGGGCAAGTTCGGGATTAAAAACAAAGAAAGTTTCCGTCATTTTTATTCCCACATCATTAACTCTTTTTTGAATATGGTCGAGGAATTCATGCAATCCCATTTCAATAATATCCTCGATAGTTAGATAACTCATTTCGGCACAAAGTCGCCCTAAACTTCTTTCTACCGAATTCCCCCAAGTTCCTATGGGAGTCCCAGTAACTTGATGCAAACAGTGGTCTAATTCCCGCAGACAAAAGTGGATTGAACGAGGAAACTCTCGATTAAGAATTAAAAATTCGGCCACGTCACTAGGAGTAATCCGTCGTTGACATTTACGATACATTTCGTAGGCACTGACCGACCGCAGTAAAGCAATCCATTGAATTTGGTCTAGAGAAGTTCCTACCCATTGGGCGGAAGGCAAGAGATAATAGTATTTAACATCAAGAATTCTGGCGGTTTTATCGGCGCGTTCCTGTAATCTTCCCATAACGCCAAAATGCCAACCTTCATTATGAGTCATCGTTGCATCCATTACCCCCGCAAAACGGTGACTAGCCAATTTAACTTGAGTAAAAAAGTTAGGTAAAGTAGTTTGAGGATGGTAAGAGGAAGCATCTTTTACCATCAAGAAAAAACCATTAACCTGTTCCCACATTTCCGAAGAAATAATCTCACGAACTGACCGAGCATTTTCTCTAGCCCAGCGCAAACAAGAGATAATTGAGTTACTATATTCCGTGTCAAATGTCAAGAAATTGATCACATTTTCTGCGGTGGCTGTGCCGTAACGTTTCTTGAATTGTTCTAAATCTCCCGTGGTTAAAACCAAAGGTTCCCACTGTTGCAAAACGCTGGTAGGTACATCTAACATTAAATTAAGATTAACATCCATAAATCGGGCGACATTTTCCGCCCGTTCAATATAGCGATTTAACCAATAAATTGAATCAGCAACTCTACTAAGCATAATTAACTGGGAAAAAGTTAAAAGGGTAGGGTGGGTTACTAACCCACCAAAATTTTGATTATTGTCCTGATTACTTGGTTAAAACCCAAGTGTCTTTACTGCCACCACCTTGAGAGGAATTAACCACTAAAGAACCCTTTTTCAAAGCTACGCGAGTTAACCCCCCGGGATGCACATAAATTTCATCGCCACGATGGAGAATATAGGGACGTAAATCCACATGACGACCTTCAATTTCCGTGTCAATTAAAGTGGGAACCCTAGAAAGACTTAACACTGGTTGAGCGATATAATTGCGGGGATTAGCAGCAATGCGTGGGGCAAATTCTTCTCGTTCTTTCGAGGTAGCTTGGGAACCGACTAACATTCCATAACCTCCCGATTCATTGGCAGCTTTCACAACTAATTTATCGAGATTATTTAAGACATAATCTAAGTCCTTTTCTCGCCAACAAAGATAGGTAGGAACGTTATTTAAAATCGCTTCTTCTCCCAGATAATAACGAATCATATCGGGGACAAAAGCATAAATAACCTTATCATCAGCGACTCCCGTACCCGGGGCATTAGCTAAAGCGACGCGGCCTTCCTGAAAAACTTTTAATAATCCGGGTACACCTAACATCGAATCGGGACGAAAAACCGCCGGATCTAAAAAGTCATCATCGAGGCGACGATATACCACATCTACCCTTCTTAATCCCTTGGTGGTTTTCATTTGTAGATAACCATCAAAGACGACCAAATCACGCCCTTCCACTAATTCTACCCCCATTTGTTGGGCGATAAAAGAATGTTCAAAGTAGGCAGAATTATAGGTTCCGGGGGTCAAAACAACCACGGTGGGATTAGGTAATTGGAGCGGTGCTAAATTGAGAAGAGTTTCCAACAGATGGGAAGGATAATCATCTACTGGTTTAACATTCATGGTCTGGAAAATATCGGGGAAGGTGCTTTTCATTACCCGACGATTTTCGAGGACATAAGAAATACCGGAAGGAACCCGCAAATTATCCTCTAAAACGTACCATTGACCATCTTTATCGCGGACTAAATCGGTTCCCGTGATGTGACACCAGATACCTCCGGCGGGTTTCAGTCCCAGACAGGGTTTCAGAAATCCCGTCGCTGAGGCGATTAGTTCGGGGGGAATAATGCCATCTTTAATGATTAACTGGTCATTGTAGATATCGGAGAGAAAAAGATTGAGAGCTTTGATGCGTTGTTTCAGGCCTCTTTCCAAATAATCCCAGTCCTCAGCCGCGACAATTCGGGGAATAATATCAAAAGGAAAGATTTTTTCTACCCCTTGATTGTCGCTATAGACATTGAAAGTTACCCCCAATTCAAACAGGGCCGACTGAGCGGTTTCCCGGTGTTGTTGAAGTTCTCGGGGCGGCAGATTCTGCAACCATTTGATTAAAGGGGACGCGTGGGGACGAGGTTGACCATCATCTAAGAATAGTTCGTCGTAGAAGCCTTCGGGATCGTAGGTATTTAATAGCACGCTGACCTCATTTCATACCTTACCTATTCCCAGTGTCGGACAATCAGCCCGATTTTTTGTAGTCTAGGAGACATTTTAAGGGAAATTTTAGGAAGTTAGCCATTTGGCAGACAGCGATCGCCAATCGATCCCCACCGGTGGAGAAACCTGACCGGAGCGAGAATTAGCCCTGAAAACTGTGTTACATTTTTTAAAGGTCACACCTTAAATCTTTCATTTTTCTTACTGGTTACGCGATGTTTACCAAACAAGTAACGGATTCTAAAGCCTATCAATGGTTTGAGGAACGCTTAGAAATTCAAGGGATCGCTGATGATATCAGCACCAAATACGTTCCCCCCCACGTCAATATCTTCTACTGTCTGGGTGGTATCACCCTTGTGTGCTTCGTGATCCAGTTTGCCACTGGTTTCGCCATGACCTTCTACTACAAACCCACTGTAGCAGAGGCCCTCTCCTCCGTACAGTACATCATGAACGAAGTTAACTTTGGCTGGTTAATTCGTTCTATCCATCGCTGGTCCGCCAGTATGATGGTCTTAATGATGATCCTGCACGTTTTCCGCGTCTATCTGACCGGTGGCTTCAAAAAACCTCGCGAATTAACCTGGGTGACAGGGGTTGTCCTGGCCGTGATCACCGTTAGCTTCGGTGTTACCGGCTATTCCTTACCCTGGGATCAGGTGGGTTACTGGGCGGTTAAAATTGTTTCCGGTGTACCTGCTGCTATTCCCGTCGTCGGTGATCAACTCGTCACCCTGATGCGCGGTAGCGAAAGCGTCGGTCAAGCAACTTTAACCCGTTTCTACAGCTTACATACTTTTGTACTACCCTGGTCGATCGCGGTCTTCATGTTGCTACATTTCTTGATGATCCGTAAACAAGGCATTTCTGGGCCTCTATAATTCAGAAAAATATCTCTGTCGATCCGAAATCATTTTTAGGAGACATTATCGATGTCCACATTAAAAAAGCCCGATCTCAGCGATCCCGCTCTCCGCGCTAAGTTGGCTAAAGGTATGGGTCACAACTACTACGGTGAACCCGCTTGGCCCAACGATCTACTTTATGTCTTCCCGGTGGTTATCTTTGGTACGATCGGACTCTGCACCGGTTTAGCGATTATGGATCCCACCATGATCGGTGAACCTGCCGATCCTTTCGCTACTCCCCTAGAAATTCTGCCAGAGTGGTATCTTTATCCCGTTTTCCAGATTCTCCGTATTCTTCCTAACAAACTCTTAGGTATCGCTTGCATGGCCGGCGTTCCCCTAGGCTTGATGTTAGTTCCTTTTATTGAAAGCGTCAATAAATTCCAAAATCCTTTCCGTCGTCCCGTCGCTACCGCTATCTTCCTATTTGGTACTGTGGTCACGATTTGGTTAGGTATTGGTGCCACTTTCCCCATCGATATATCTTTAACTCTCGGTTTGTTCTAAGTTACTGAACTTCACCGGTTTTTTGCCCACGCTTGTGATTCCTGACTTTGGAAGAGCGATCGTGGGCAATTTTAATTTTGATTTCCTCTAACGGGTAATTTGTTGTACCAAAGCGATAACGTCGCTGCGGCTGAGTTTTTCCTTACCTAAAGCTAGGACTTCGAGAGTGCCATGGGCTAAAGCGAGGGGAATCTTACAAAAATCGAGTGCCGGCCCTTTCGGCAGCGATTGAGTGTAATAATCGGCTAATTTCAGATTACGACGGGCATAATTATGAATATCACTCATTGTCCAACCCTGGGGCAGAAAACTTACCCCCCGGCGCCGATCCTCCCCGTGGTTGCGAGCAATATTGACCGCTTGTAAACCCCGACCAAAACCGATGGCATAACTACGATTAGTTTCGGTCCCGTCGTACCAATTCCAGAGGTCAGACAGCAATAAACCCACGGCACCGGCCACACTAAAGGTATATTGATCTAATTCTATTTCTGTGCGAATATCCCAGTTATTCCCGGCCCAGTAGGCCATGCGATCGGCCATGGCCGCCGTGGCATCCCAAACCCGGGGGGCGATCGAATCCGGTGCTAACATTGCCCATTCGCCAATTCTCAGGGTTACTTCTGGCAAAATCTCCCGATGGACTAAGCCAAAAGTAAAATCCTCTTTGGTAGAATTTTGGGTACCTGCTTGTAAATTCAGGCTAATCTGTCTTAATATCTGGGCTTTACTGAAGTTATCTAGGTCGGGATGGTCTTCTACTTCATCGATCGCCCTCATACAGAGATAAGCTGAGGCTACTGCCTCAAGCAGACGATCCGGTAAACGACTTATGGGAATATAAAAAGTTCGACTCGTTTCTTGCAGAATCGTTAAAGCATTATCGCGCAAATTCATTCAGTCCACTCCTCACGCCAACTTAGGTAACTACGAGTTAAACCAATCAGATAGATCGGTTTAGGTGATTCCGATGTTCCTAAGACAAAGTTGCTGTCTATTGTAGTATGATTATTCAAAATTTCCCGATTATTCTCGAAAAAATCAACCATTAGGGTCTTCTTGACAATTTTTCTTTCTCGTATAGCTGAGGGACAATTACGGCAATTTTTCGAGATTACAGCCTTAAAAAGCGGTTTTTGACCGTTTTTAAACAGGATTTTGCGGCTTCATGGCAGGGATTGAAAGGAGATCACTTGTAAAACTGGCCCAATCATGGCCAGAGTCATCACATCTGAGCGAATTTGACCTATAACTGTCACTTTTGCTTTTGTTTGGATTAATTCGGCGGTCGGTTCCATTAATTCGTAGGTTTGACCGTTATCGGCAATTAATGCCCAAGTTCCCGTGCCTATGTCGATTCTTTTTACCTGACCCGTTAGACTAACACTCATGCTTTGATTTCCCTGATCGAGGCGATCGCAACTGCCGCCCCTGTTACAAGCATTCTATCGATATCTTTCCTCGGCATTGATTGCCAATTTTGCCGGACTTTAACCCCATAAATCAGTTTTTTTTATCTAAAAAGCGATCACTACTTCCGCCACCACCGCTAAGAGGGAGGCCACAGCCGCTAAAATCATTATTTCTCGATCAGATTGTCTCATAGCTATCTGAGTATAAATTACTAATCCTAGTCTATACCACATCTAACCTAGAGTTAAATTCATCTAAATTATTTTATCCATAGATAAAAAGCTATAAAAGTTATCGGCAAGAAGGGAGAAATCTTTTTCTGAATTACCCTGTATTATTTGTTCAGGAACCCTAATTAAGCCTAACTGTTAATAGCGTAATCATAGGCAATAACATTAGATTCCATAGGTATAAACCAATGGGAGATATTTTCTAGTTTTTGACGGATTTGATCGAGATGATCCTGCACGGGTTGCAGGAAAGTTTCGTACTGTTGTATCTGAGTTTTTAAACGCACTAATGCCAGATTAGCATCGCGCCATTGTCGCTCCTGTTCTTCAAATTCGCGAGTTTTTTGCTCTAAATCCGACCATTGCTCATCAATAGTGTCTCTGTTTTTTTGTAAATCCTCTTGTAGCTCCTTGATTTCTGCGGCTAAACGTTGACTTTCTTGGAGATTATTTTGATAACTATCCTCCAGGATAATTAACACTGGTTCAAAGCTACATTTTTGGGCATCTTCTGGGGATAAAATTCCCTGTCTCCGGTGCAGAATTTTCAGATGTTGAGAGCGAATAGCTTGCCTTTCCCGAAGATTACGTCTCTGTCCGATCAAAGTTTCCGCCAGCATTCCTTTTCTCTCCTGTTCCTCGGCTAATTCGGATTCTAAATTAGCTCGCTGGGATTCATCTATTGTGGTCATTCTTGCTTCTAATTCTTCCACGGTTTGGGATTGGAGAGTTAATTCTTCCTCTTGGTCGTTGACAAAAATTTCCAAGCGATCGAGGTCTGTTTGTAAATTGTTAACTAAGCTCTCCAATTCTTCTAAAGGCATTTTTTCAAGAGCTTCTAGATCGATTTTACCATCAAAATCTAGGTCTGCTGCTTGGACGAGACGAAGAAGCATTTGTCGAGTAGAATCAGTGGTTTGTAGGGTGAGGTTAAGGCGCTCGAATAATTCCTGTTTCTGACTCAGAACAGTTTCTTGTATTTGTAGTTGTATTTTCTTTGTTTCCAAAGCACTGCGACTTGTTTGTAATTCCCTAGCTCTTTGTTCGAGATGATTGAGCATTTGTTCGTTGGCGACCTGACGATTTTCTACAGCTTTTTTCTGCTCCTCTAAACTCTGCCAACAACTATTTAAAATTGTCTGTTGTCCCTGGACAGATTCAAGAGTTGAATAGAGAATTTGTGAGGGAGAATTGCCCAGATCGTGATTATTAGCTAAACTCTCCGCTAGAGAACGAATAAATTGTTGTTGTTCTGGGGAAAGATTGGGGGAGGAGTTGAAATTTATTTGTTCTTCTTCCAGGTGTTGCTGTTGCTCGATCAATTGTTGTTTTAGGTTTTCCAGTTCTTGTCTTTTGCCCTCTAAATAATCGAATTCTGCTTCTATGCGTTCAATTTGCTCAATTCTTGCCTCCATTTCCATTTTCTGGCGGTTGAGAATCTCGCTTTGATAGGTGAGGGATTGTTTCCACTGATCGATTTTCTCTTGATCTTCCTTATTGCGATCGATCAAACGGGAAATCTTTTGCAGTTGCCGCACCATCTCCGCTCCCGCTAATTCCGGGTTTCCTTGCAGTTGACGATTATCGCTCAAATTCACCAAGAGAAGCGCACCTTCTCCTCTGGAGTTAGTTTCGTCGTAGGTTAAGATATCGTTTCCGGCTATGGCACTCCACGTCTGATCTTTATGCTGACAGGCCAATAGTTTCAATTCAGTTTTGTAACCACTGATAAAACCTTTAGTCTGTTTTTTTACTTCTGCAAGGTATAGCATGAGTAGTCTTCCTGTGTGATGAAAGTTTTTATAATTGGTTTTAGAGAGAGTTGGTGATCGAGGCCAGGAGCGGCCTGTCTATAGTTTCAGTGTACCCATCGGCTGCCAAAAAATTTTTAATTTCTATCATTCGAGTTTTTCTTTTTGAGACATATATTTGTTCTCAATTTTTCCTCTTACCCACTGAAAAATTTTAAATTTTTGAAGATTTTTCAGCCCCAATTTACTGACCTAGTCTCAAAAAATTTGGCAGTCAATCTCATAAATCGGCTGATGTTTTCTGACCCCTTTTACCTCTGGCTGCAGTTTGGATAAGCTGACCACACATCTAAATGATCGGTTAAGACGGCGTGAGAGCGAGAGGCAAGGATAGAAAGCTAGACCTTTTGTACTGAAAATTGCCAAGGCTAGTTTAAATGCAGCAAAGCTTACTGAAAAATATCTTACATAAGACCTCCTGCAAAAATAGGAACTGATTATGTAAAATAAAGTAAAACACTCAGAAAAACAATGACTTACGAAAAAGTAAAAAATTTGAATCCAGAAGAGTTTAAACGCTTTTGTGGAGTATATCCTG
>NZ_JADEXY010000267.1 GCF_015206885.1 Microcystis aeruginosa LEGE 91341
TATGATACTTGACAAATTTTTGAACCTAGAAGGAACCTCTATTCAAGGCTATCTACATCTAGAAAATATAGGTATAGTCTTCCGGCTCGAATCGAAAAATCAAAAAGCAATCTGTCCTCGTTGTGGGTTAGAGAGCGATAAACTACACCAAAATCATCGACATTTAGTCAAAGATTTACCAATCTCAGGACAACCAGTGTACTTACAAGTTAATCGTCGTCAATTTAAGTGCGATAATTGTCGAAAACCCTTTAGTGAAGAGTTAGATTTTGTCGCCAGTAAACGAACCTATACGAAAAGACTAGCCGAAAATATACTCGAACAATTAAAAGAAGGAGATATTTTAAATGTTAGTCGAAGAAATGATGTAACGGAAGAAGAGATTCAAAGAATGATAGAGGACATCGCCGAAGAAATTACAGAGCCAGACCTATCGGAATTAAAAAGACTAGGAATTGACGAAATCGCTCTAGTCAAAGGACAAAAAAATTACTGTGCGGTTTTAGTAAATTTAGATACGGGAAAACTAATAGCTATTCTAGAGAAGCGAACACAAGAAGAATTGAGAGAAACGCTTACAGGGTGGGGAAAAGAGGTGTTAGAGCAAATTGAAGAAGTCAGCATAGACCTTTGGTTGTCCTATAAAAATTTGGTGAAAGAATTGATGCCATCGGCCGAGGTAGTCGCCGATAGATTCCATGTAATGAAACAAATTAATCAAGAGTTAGACGAACAGAGAAAAGACGTTCGGCGATGCTCAGTCGAGCCGCAGAAAAAAGAGCGGTAGAAGCGCAGAAAAATAAAAAACAGAAAGCGGAAAAAGAAGCGAAGCTAGAAGTTTTAAAGCGAAGTAAATATAGCTTGTTAAAAAATGAAAAAGATTTAACGGAAACCCAAAAAATCAAACTAGAAGCTATCAAAGAAACTTTTCCAAATTTGAAAAAGATGCACGAGTTAAAGGAAGAATTTAGAAAGATTTATGAAACCTCAGAGAATCCGACAGAGGGACTGCTATCCATCTCGGAATGGTTGGCAAAATCCTCCAGTGTTTTTACTAAGAGTTGTCAAACAATCCGAAACTGGTTTGGAGAAATAATTAGTTATTTCGAGCGAAGGACAACGAATGGGGTGGTCGAGGGAATCAACAATAAACTTAAACTAATAAAACGGAGAGCCTATGGCTTTAGAAACTTTCGGAATTTTTGGGTTAGAAGTATGTTATCTTGGCATCTTGTCTGTTGATTTAGCATAAAGAGTAACGAAGAGC
>NZ_JADEXY010000038.1 GCF_015206885.1 Microcystis aeruginosa LEGE 91341
GTTGCGGGGGATAGCGATTTACTGGTGGAAGCGCTCGCGGACGATGGAACGACGGTTTTAGCCGGCTATAAAATTTTACGCGCAAACTACACGAAAGCGGACTATAACATCAGGACAATCGTTCCTCCCGTCCTCGACAACGGCCCGTTCAATATTGGTTCGATCGGGATTAGGCTCGACGGTATCCGCTCCCGAACCCTGCGCTTAACTAGCAAGCGCAATAACGATCCCCTCCGTCTGAACGGAGTCGGCGATAACGGACCAGATTTCAAAGTAATCGCCGCCGACGTAAAGGTTCCCGAACCGAGTGTCGTGTTCGCAACTCTACTCGCAGGAAGTCTTGGAATCTTTGTGAAACGAGGCAAGGCCTGATCGTTCTACTCCCAGTTAGGAAGTGAATGCTTTTAATTAAAATGCCATCAACCAGCGAATTTCATTGATGAAAAATACCGATAAATAGGGCAAAAACCTCTATTTATCCAGTATTCAGGATATAATCACCCTTTTTCCTTGATCGCACAGATCGGGGAATTTACCCTTTATTTTCCTCCCTGAGCGCCTATGTCTGACCGTTACCGTTTCGAGACGCTACAAGTACACGCCGGCCAGGAACCCGCCCCCGGAACCAACGCCCGCGCCGTTCCCATCTATCAAACCACCTCCTACGTTTTCAACGATGCCGACCACGGGGCGCGACTGTTTGCCCTGGAAGAGTTCGGCAACATCTACACCAGGATCATGAACCCGACCACCGATGTCTTTGAGAAGCGGATCGCCGCTTTAGAAGGAGGTGCGGCGGCCCTGGCCACCTCTAGCGGTCAGGCAGCGCAATTTCTAGCGATCGCTAATATCGCGGCTGCGGGGGATAATATCGTTTCCACTAGCTACCTCTACGGCGGAACCTATAATCAGTTCAAAGTTTCCTTACCACGTTTAGGAATAAATGTCAAGTTCGTCGATGGCGATGAGGCCGAAGCTTTTCGAGCGGCGATCGACGAACGCACTAAAGCCTTATACGTCGAGACGATTGGCAATCCCCGATTTAATATTCCCGATTTTGCCGCCCTGGCCCATATCGCCCACGAGAACGGTATCCCTCTCATCGTCGATAATACCTTCGGCTGCGGCGGCTATCTCTGTCGCCCGATCGAACAGGGGGCCGATATCGTGGTGCAATCGGCCACCAAATGGATCGGCGGTCACGGCACTTCCATCGGCGGAGTAATCGTCGATTCGGGGAAATTCGACTGGGGAAACGGCAAATTTCCCCAGTTTACCGAACCCGCACCGGGTTATCACGGGTTGAATTTCTATGAGGTGTTCGGACCGTCTGGCCCTTTCGGCAATATCGCCTTTATTATCCGGGCGCGGGTGGAGGGATTGCGGGATTTTGGGCCCGCCTTGAGTCCGTTTAACGCATTTTTACTGCTACAGGGATTGGAAACCCTCTCCCTACGGGTCGATCGTCATCTGTCCAACGCCTTGGCCCTGGCGAACTGGCTCAAAGAACAGCCACAGGTGCAATGGATGGACTATCCCGGATTATCAGAACATCCTTACCACGAACGGGCGAAGAAGTACCTAAAACACGGCTTCGGCGGGGTTTTAGCCTTCGGGATTCGGGGCGGTTTCGAGGCCGGGCGGAATTTTATCAACCGGGTGAAACTGGCCAGCCATCTCGCCAATGTGGGCGACGCGAAAACCCTGGTTATCCATCCCGCCTCGACGACTCACCAGCAGTTAAACGAGGAAGAACAGCGATCGGCGGGAGTAACGCCCGAATTAATCCGCGTTTCCGTGGGTTTGGAACATATTGACGATATTATCGAGGATTTCCAGCAAACTTTCCAGAGTTTATAACCCACCACCCCGCCCATGGATCGCCTAGACTTTATCTCCCCGGAAACCCGTTTCTATTCCCCACCGCATCCTTTTGTTCTCGAATCGGGGGCGGTTCTCGAAAGGGTGCGGATCGCCTATCGAACCTGGGGAATTTTGAATAACAAGCGGGATAACGGGGTTATTGTCTGTCATGCCTTCACGGGATCGGCGGACGTGGAAGCTTGGTGGGAACCTTTGTTAGGAACTGGACGCGTTCTCGATCCGACCCGCGATTTTATTGTCTGTAGCAATATTCTCGGTAGTTGCTACGGGACAACCGGCCCGACTTCGATCGATCCCCGTACCGGTAAACCCTACGGCCCGACTTTCCCAGAGATTACCATTCGGGATCTGGTTCACCTACAACGGCTTTTGATGGATGCGTTGGGGATCGAGTCTTTGCGGTTGGTGATCGGGGGTTCCTTGGGGGGGATGCAGGTTTTGGAATGGGCGCTACTATACCCGGAGAGGACGCGATCGATCGCTGTGATTGCGGCTTCGGGACGACATTCGGCCTGGTGTATCGCGCTGGGAGAGGCCCAAAGGGGGGCGATCTACGCTGATCCAGATTGGCAAGGGGGAAATTATGCGATCGATCGCCCTCCGGCCCGGGGTTTATCGGCAGCCCGGATGATGGCGATGACTACCTACCGATCGCACGCCAGTTTTGAGGAACGTTTCGGCCGGGAGTACGGGGAGGGGGGAGAGTTCACGATCGCCCGCTATCTAGAATATCAGGGGAAAAAGTTAGTCGAACGTTTTGATGCTAATGCTTATATCACCTTAAGTAGGGCGATGGATCGTCATGATGTCACCCGGACGGGAAAAAGTTACGAATCGGTTTTACAGTCGATTCAACAACCGACGGCGATCGTGGCGATCAATTCGGATCTTCTTTATCCTCCGGTGGAACAAGAGGAGTTAGCGAAATATATCCCCAATTCGGAATTATTCTGGTTGCGATCGCCGCACGGTCACGATGCGTTTTTAATGGATGGCGATATGGATGCGTTGAATGATCTTCTCGTCACTTTCCGTTTAGAAAGGGGAACTCGTGACGGTTGCGGGTTCGGGATGACTGGGTAGAAAGCGATCGGCGTTGCTGCGCCGGAGGCGATCGGGATGTTTGAGAGGAAATCTTGTTAAAATTAGAGAAAGGAAGTTTGCTTTAATCGTTCGTGTTAACTCCCCGAACTCGTTCAATGGAATTTAAAAGTATCAAAGAGCTTCGTGAATATCTCCGTCGTTATAACTCTAACTCGTTTTTAGAAGTTGGTACAAGTGTATGTTGGCAAGAATGGCAAAATGGGGGACCTCGAATATCGCGTCTAGGACAGGGAATAAAAAATTCCAGACGAAATTATGCTTTACGCTTGATCTTGCTTGGGAGTGCAGGAAATCCTTACGGTAATCAAGCGATTACTTTTCAAGAATTTGAAAGTCTCATTGATGTCTTGTCCAATTTTGCTAATCATACCATTTCAGACAAAACCCTCCTAGATACGGAAGCAGAATATACCTTTAATTATTTACATACTTGGGAGCAAGATAATTATAAAACTGTTCGTAACTGGAAATTGCTTCTAAGTGATATTTTCACCAAAGAACTAATACGCAAAAATGGAGGCCATCTTTTCTTACAGCGTCAGGCACTTTTTCAAAATTCTGGATTTGGGAAACCCCTTGCTCGCGTACAACGAACTATGAAGGTTTTTGAAATTCTAAATTCTATAGACTTAAATACTATAAATTTTTTTGAATCCTCCACTAAATTCAATCATGAATTTTATTTTGTTCAGTTTATGTCTAGCATCGGATATTTTTTGAAAACGAGATTTCGAGGTGGAGGTGTACTAGATTTTAAAAAAAGTTTTGATATAGATTTTGATGACGAACTGAAATCTAAAGGTTATACCGAAGAAAATCTAAGGATTTTTGTTCGTTTTCACGCTTTATCATACATACCTCCGATCGCCCGTTTAAATCTGATAATCCATGACGAAAACCACCTTACCACCCCGTGCGTTGGCACTTAAGGCCGCGGTCATCTTCTTGGGATAGGGTTGTTTTTTAATTCTCAGACCAAATTCTTTTATAACTTTTCAAGAGGATTTAGTATTACTTGGTCTAGCTGAAAGATAATTTTTGGCCATTCTTGGTTAAGACATTAAAAATAAACGATAGGATCGGCTGTCAATTAAGATATAAATCCCTAGAACAATATAGATAAAAGGACTAATTTTATGTCCGTAGTTTGTAACCACTTTAGCTATCCTGGGATGGGTAATCAAAAAATAGGCTAGGAGGCACCAAATCCCCATCATGAGATAAAAAACTATCATGATAATTAAGACGTGCATCGGGGAATTATTGGCAAAAAGAGAGGTATAGATACCAATATTATCACCACCATTAGCCACAGTCACGGCAGCAACGTAATAGGTTTGGGAGGGAAAACGAGGAAAAAAGGAGCGATTTTTAGAATAATTAACATCTGATCTTACTTCTTGAATATAATCCTCATTTTCCCTTGACAAAAGTTGTTTAATGCCGATAATTAGAGGGATAAATCCTAATAGACCAATCCATTCTTTAGAAACCAGTAACCCAAATAGTAAACCGAGGGAACTAGCTAGGAGAATCAGGGTAAAACCGAGGTATTGACCAACAATCAGGTGTCGAGGTCGAAAATTAGCATTAAGTCGCGAGAAAAACAACATTAGCACCATCAGATCATCGAGATTTGTGGCCACAAAACTCGTCACGCTAGTAATTAAAAGGGTTACTAACCAATTCATAGATTGAAAAAAGAGATAATCCTTCCCATTCTAAATCTCGTAGTGCCAGATGTCCTCCTCTCGTAAAAGAAGACGATGGACGGGAAGACGTTCCACGGCCCCCTGTTGTTCAAGATGATTAAGTGCGCGGGTAATTGTGACTCTAGTGGTTCCTAATAAGTCAGCGATATCCTGATGAGTTAGACGCACATCAATTAATTGTCCGGTACCGGTTTGTTTACCAAATTGATTGCCTAACCATGACAGTAATTTCACAACCATAACATCAGTACGTTTGTAGCTACGAATAATACTTAGTTCTTGTGCTTGCTGAAGATGAGACAGCAGAATTTCTGCCATTTGATAACTCTCAACTGTGGAAAAGGAAACTGCTTGCACAGGAGTGATGCACTCAACTTGATAGGGATTGACTCTCTCTAGGGTTTTGCCAACAAAATTGCCAGGTCCCCACAATCCCAAGACGATCAGGGTTCCATCTTCTAACCAGGTGGAGGTTTTCACGACTCCACTCTCGATTTTCCAGAAATTAGGGTTTCTAAGGGGCAAAATCGCCCGATTATCAAAGTGCCAGCGATGGGGGGTTGGTGGTTGATAGGTAAGCGTCATGATTGGTAATTAATTTTGATGAGGTACTTAGCTAGTCAAAAGCACAATTTCCCCGATAAAGGGGCTTTTTAGACGAGTTAAGGTTTTTTTGATAATTTTGGGGTAAAAACGATAATTACCCCAAAAAAGACTGATTTTATGCCCTTGCAAGCCCTATTTATTTCGGGGTGCTAGTCTTCTCCAGTTCCGTGGTGGCCGAGGAGATCAGTTCTTGCCAAGCTCGATCGCTTTCCTGTAGAGTTTGTTTAACTGCGTCGATGGTCTTTTCCACGCGAGTTTTCAGGAAAGGGGAAGCATTGTCTTTGAGTCGTTCGGTGTCGTCGGCTAAGATATCGATCGTCTCGGAGGTATTAACAAGGCTATTTTCTAGGGTAATAAGGTTGTTTTGCAGGGTTTCACTGAGGTTAGCCCCAGATTTGGTCAATTTTTTCGTAAATTTACTCACTTTTTCCCCTAGATCGTCAATATTGTCCGCTAAGTTCTCTAGGTTGTCCTGTTGAGCTTCGATAATCTTCTTATCGAGAGAAGGAGCGGCCAGTTGAGCATTTAGGTCATCGATAGCCGATTTTGCCGCTTGGATGGCTTTTTCATAGGCAATTTGGGCATCTTCCAGAATTTTTGGGCTAGAAACCTCATTTTTTTTCTTGACTGGTTCCACCACAGTGCCACCCGTTGCTGTTGCACGGTCAATGACGGCCAACGGTTCGGGGAGTAGCGGCAAGGCGATCGCATTTCCCCTTCCCCCGAGGAGCAAAGTGACCGTTAAGAGGAAAATCAGCAGCCGGAAAACTTGATTTTTGAGGCTTTGAAAGCTCTTATTTCGGTTGATCATGATTTAATTTTCTCCTGTTTAGAAAAATTAGTTACTCTCTCTAAATGCTATCATATAAAATATTTGTATTTTGTTTATACACAGAAAATTTTATAAAAAATTTATTATATTTTTGTTTAATAAATTGCAAATAAAAATATAAGTTATCTGAGCCAAAAGCCATTACAGAAAAGCTTTTGCTCTCCTAATAAAAAATAATTTTTATCGTTTTTTTTATTAATGGGATGCTGAACTATCCGATGAGTCTATTTCTTGATTAATCGGATATATTTTCTTACGACCTTTAATATATTTGGCTAAGGGTTGTTTTTTCTTCAGTCGTTTAATGCCACTGAGGGTGGAGAGAGTGAAAAAAGTTCCCACCAGAACCATCTGCCATAAACCGCAGCCAGAAGCCGCGCCTAATCCTGCCGCTAACCAGATAGTCGCCGCCGAAGTCAAACCTTTCACTTGTACCTTATTTAGTTCCCGATGGGATTGTTGTAGGATGATTCCCGCCCCTAAAAAACCGACACCAGAAGCGACCCCTTGAATAGTACGACTGAGAGCATTAGAAGACGCATAACCCACATCTCCCTCCGCTTGTAGGGGAATCATCACGAACATGGCAGCCCCGAGACTAACGATGATAAAAGTTCTCAATCCAGCCGGACGACCGCCTCGCTGTCGGTTATAACCAATCAGACAGCCGACGGCCATAGCCATACTCAGCCGAAAAATAATCGTTTGCCAATCTGTCGAGTCAAAAAACATTGCTTAACCCATCAAATGAGATAAAAACTTCGCCTAACCAATCAAGGCCTTTTCCATATCCCGCTTTAAATCGTTCCTATTCTCATTCCCAGTTTTAAGGGTTCTTTTTCCGGCGAGGTAAAAGCCGTCGCTGCCGTTAATCACCCCTTTAACCCGATGCTAATGACGGGCGAGACTATGCTGGGGATGACTGGGTAAACTGGGATAATAAACTCGATCGATCTTGGGATGATTAGCCTGAAAATAGGAGATCAATAGGGCATTTTTCTCCCATCCAGGGACCAGCGCATCGGGTTGCCTGTCCTGGAATATTCATAGCTTCCGAGATAAATGGGAACCGTTACCGCCCCATGAATCGCCCTCGTTTCAAATTCCATCAATTTACTGTCCTATTAGTCGATATCTTCGAGGTCTTTAAACAGGGCCGTGCTGAGGTAACGTTCCCCGAAACTAGGCTGAATCATGACGATTAATTTATCTTCGTTTTCGGGTCTTTTGCCCACCTGAATCGCCGCCCATAAAGCCGCCCCGGCCGAGATGCCCGATAGTAGTCCCTCCTGACGAGCTAACCGTCGCGCGTAGGCGAAAGCGTCCGTATCATCGACGATAATCACCTCATCGATTAATTCCGGTCGGAAAATGGCCGGAATAAAACCGGCCCCGATGCCTTGGATTTTGTGCGGTCCCGGTTGTCCTCCCGATAAGACGGGACTATTAGAGGGTTCAACTGCGATCGCTTGAAATTGGGGACGACGGGGTTTAATGGTTTCGGCAATACCAGTAATGGTTCCCCCGGTTCCCACGCCACCGATAACGATATCTACCAGACCATCGGTATCAGTCCAGATTTCTTCGGCGGTGGTTTCTCGGTGAATTTTCGGGTTAGCCGGGTTGCGGAACTGTTGCAAACTATAGGCGTTGGGGGTGTTTTCGACTATTTCCTCAGCCCGGGCGATCGCTCCTTTCATGCCTTGGCTACCCGGGGTTAATTCTAATTGCGCCCCGTAAGCTTTTAACATGGCCCGTCGTTCTAAACTCATGGTTTCGGGCATAGTCAGGACTAAGCGATAGCCTTTGGCTGCCGCTACCATGGCCAGGGCGATGCCGGTATTGCCGGAAGTGGGTTCCACCAGAATTGTTTTATCGGGGTGAATTAGTCCGGCGGCTTCCGCGTCCTCCACCATACTGACACCGATGCGATCCTTAACCGAGGCGGCGGGGTTCATACTTTCCAGTTTGACGACGATGCGGGCTTTTACTCCCTCTGCTACTGGGATTCGATTCAGTTGAACTAGGGGTGTCCGTCCTACCAATTGGGTGATGTCTTTTGCGATCGCCATAATCCCACTTGCTTTATACTTGTTGGCTATTTTTAATTATATATGTATTTAAATTGTTTTACAATACCTTTTAGATTGAAGTACAGTGCGTCGGCGGGGATAATCCCTGTCGATTTTTATTGCCTTGCCACTTTTTTTGTATATCGAAGCACAATCGATAAAATTGTCTTGGGAAATTTCCCTCAATTTAGTTAATTATTATTAGTATATGAAAGCACATTTGTTTAAATAACTTAAACGAATTATTAGAGAGATGAAAAGAGTGATACTTTTTCTTGGTATAGAGTTACACATTTAGGAAAGTTTTCTGAGATTTATATTAAAAAATTATTTTTTTGCCACTTTTTTGAGAAACAATTTTTAATAAATAAAGGTGAAAATATGTTCTATAAAATAATTCATGGCAAAAACGAAGTCTATCTAGGAGCGGATAACAACGCTAAATTCAATTAACAAGAATTGTTCCTCGATATACAAAAAATCTGGCCAAGGGAGAGCAAAACTTTTTTCTGGGACGATATTATAGTCCCAAGGGAAAAACTCCTAGATACTTTATCGGAAAAATAAAGAAAAGCCAGAAAAATCAACCTCGATATTTTGCCGAAACCAATCATCATTATAGGAGATGAAAACTATGGTGTTAGATGCCTTTGCCAAAGTCGTTTCCCAGGCCGATACCCGGGGGGAATACCTGAGCGAGAATCAAGTCAATGCCCTAATTGCCTTCGTCAAAGATGGTAATAAACGGGTCGATGTGGTCAATCGTCTTTCCAGTAATTCTTCTGCGATCGTTACCGATGCCGCGCGTAGTTTGTTTTCAGAACAACCCGTTTTAGTTGCCCCCGGTGGCAACGCCTATACAAACCGTCGTGCCGCCGCCTGCTTGCGGGATTTGGAAATTATCCTGCGCTACGTTACCTATGCCACCTTCACCGGCGATGCCAGCATCCTCGATGATCGCGCCTTGAACGGTCTGCGGGAAACCTACGTCGCCCTAGGGGTTCCGGGTGCTTCTGTTGCGGCTGGAATTCTCAAGCTCAAAGACGCTTCCCTTGCCCTAGCAGCCGATCCCAACGGGATCACTCGTGGGGATTGCAGTTCTTTACTAGCAGAAGTCGCTTCTTACTTCGATCGAGCGGCGGCGGCAGTTTCCTGATGCTGTGACTTTCTTATCTCAATCCGATTAAACTTTTGTAGGAGCAATTCCATCGATGACCAAAACACCTTTAACCGAAGCGGTGGCTACTGCCGATTCCCAAGGCCGTTTTCTCAGCAGTGCTGAATTACAAGTAGCCTTCGGTCGTTTCCGTCAGGCCGCCATCACCCTAGAAGCGGTAAAAATCCTCGCCCAAAAAGCCCCCAGTTTAGCCCAAGAGGCAGCCAACGCTGTCTATCAAAAATTTCCCTACACCACCCAACTCCAGGGGCCGAACTATGCCTACGATGAGCGGGGGAAATCCAAGTGCGTTCGTGATATCGGCTACTATATCCGAATTATTACCTATGCCCTCGTGGTAGGGGGTACAGGCCCGATCGATGAATATCTGGTCGCCGGTTTGAGTGAAATTAATAGTGCTTTTGAACTATCTCCTAGCTGGTATATCGAAGCCTTAAAATACATCAAAACCAATCACGGATTAAGTGGGGATGCTGCTGTAGAAGCTAATTCCTACATTGATTATGTGATCAACGCCCTTAGCTAATTTACTTCAACTTTACGTCAAAATAAGCTCAAATCTCCTAAATTCACCTCGGGATGAGCGCCGAGGTTTTTTTGCGTCCGTCTAATACTAAATTCAGAAAACGGGTTTCTCCGAGAAACCCGTTTTCTGCCTAACTTAGCCATCCTCGCGAACCTACCCCAACAAAAAAACCATCTTGGGTAAGATGGTTAAACACAACGAGTATAAACCGACAAACTTGACTTCAGACCGCTTTTTCTGGCCCAGTAGCGACGGGCAGATCTGTGGTACTGTACTCTGTCCAAGAACCCTCATAAATTCGCACCTTGGGATAACCGAGCAGATGTTTGAGGACAACATACTGTAAAGTCGCTTCCCGTCCCGTACTGCAACTGACGATAATATTATCCGAGGGCTTGATGTTGCGTTGGGCAAGAATCTTCCTGATTTCGTCTAAAGATTTCAATTTATGGGGATTTTTCAGAGATTCATCGGGATTATTCGCTTCCGTAAAGGTCGGCCAGGGTATATTTTTCGCCCCCGGAATATGACCATTTCTCAGCCAGATATCCTGTTTCCCCTGAAAAAGTTCTTCCGGTCTAGGATCGATAAAAACCACATCGGGTTTGCCGATCAATTTCTCTACTTCTGCCAAAGTCACCCGAATCGAGGGATTATCACGGACAGTAAAGCTCCCTGGTTGATATTTAGGGAATTCTTTCGTTACCTTTTGTTCAGAAGCCTTATAACCCTTAAAACCACCATCTAAGACGGCCACATCTCGGAAACCCGATCGCTCTAATAAATAAGCGACCATGGTTGCCCCCAAGACATCGCGACCATCGGAATAGACTACCACTCGATCGCCATTAGTGATTCCCGCAGCGGCAAAGAGACTGCCAATTTTATCCTCTTGCCAATATTGAACCGGCAAAAATCCGTTCGGACCGCGAAAATTATTATCGGCTATATTCACCGCTTTCGGTAAATGACCGGTGATATATTCCAAAGGATTAATCCGCAGATCGAGAATTTTTAACTTCGGATCGTTGAGATTTTGTGCTACCCAAACCGGCGATACAAAGTCTATCTTAGTCTCAGATTTAGACGTGGCCATCAGGGGCGATGACGGTGCTAAGGTAAAGGTTAAAATGCAGAGAAGAACTAAAGTGAGAAAAGCAAGGGGACGGCTTTGAAACCGTCCCAGGGATAGACCTTTCCCTTTAGGCAGTTTTGGTTTCATGATTCAGTGTCAGCGACGAATATCAAACAATAATTACTATAGGGCTTTGATTAGCTTTCTCCAAAAATTTAGGTATAACGTGATATTTTTTTTGGCAGCAAGTCGATCAACTAATTATTAATTTCCTCTTGGGTGTTGATCGCCTTGGGTGTCTCTAATAACTGTCGCCACCAGATATGAACTAGGAAAGACCAAGCGATCGCTAAAAGCCAAGCGGCAAGGATATCACTAGGAAAGTGAACCCCTAAATAAAGACGAGTCCAAGCAATAACCAAAACCAGGGGAATCCCCAGTAAAACTACCCCTAAAAACCAGCGCGTTTTCCAAGATAGGATCAGTAAAGAAACCACTAACAGGGAACTAAATAAAGCATGACCGCTAGGGAAGGCAAAATCATCGGGTAAGGGATAAAATAACGGCCAAAATTGCGGGCGATTCCGATGAAAAAGAATCTTGAGATTATAACTAATTGCCCAACCTCCCGCCATAGTTACAAGGAGATAAGCGAACCCATACCAGTATTTTTTTAGGGCAAAAATCAGCAGTGAAATTGTTAGTATCGGAGCCACTCCCCAATAAGTACCTAATCCCGTTAATTTTATGGCCAAAAAGTTTAGGTTTAAATTAGCGGTTTGATGAATAGATAGCATCAGGGATTTTTCCCAAGCAAATCCTTGGGGATGCCGATCAATAGCGATCGCTAAATCCGTAAAACTTAGCGATGTTAACAAGATGGCTAAGAAAAATAAGCTATTGTTTAAGTAGGTTTTGGGAATCACGGGGAAAAAGTAGCGATCGAGGATAACAGAGGCATTTCTAATACCTGAAAATGAATTAAGACCATAATTACTAATGTATAGGCAGTCGAGGAAAGTAATCCATTTCTTAATTCTTTTGGCCAATTGCGTTCTTCTTTCTCTCCACCGATTAATTCTTTCGTCCCGAATTGCATCAGTAGGATTCCCACAAGATTAGATAACCAATAACCAACCACGGCCGCAGGTAGAAAAAAATCGGCGTGTAAGCAAGCAATTAAACGACCAAAACCGTAGGCGATCGGCAGATTAAAAATTAGATCGTTCCACCAACACAGGGGCGATAATAAGTAACCAATCAATACCAAGCTTCCGTTTTTGATTTTGTCAAGTAGATACATCTTTTTTTTAGTTACTAACTATTAGTTTTGTTTTTTTTGCCATCAGCAATCAACTATCTCTGCTATCTAGCTGACGGCTGATGGCTCACTACTAATTAACGCTGAATTTGGTCAAAAATCGCCCCATCAGCGAAGAATTTTTTCTGTATCTCCTCCCAACTACCGATCGCCGTATAGGAGAACAGATTCGGCACTTTTGGGTATTGTTTACTAAACTCTTTAGCCACATTAGCATTAACCGGACGGAAACCCACCTTGGCGAATTCCCGCTGCGCTTCGGGAGTAAAGAGAAATTGGGCAAAAGCTGTCGCTACTTCCCGGGTTTTGCGTTTATCAACTATTTTATCCACTACGGCCACCGGTGGATCGATCGAAACATTGACCGGAGGAATAGTATAGGAAAAACCGGTTTCCCCTTTTTGACGGGCCAAAATTACCTCGTTTTCGTAGTTAAGCAGCACATCCCCCTGATCCTGTTTAAAGAAGACATCGCTGGCTTCCCGGGCATCTTTGGGTAGTACAGGCACGTTTTTATAGACATTGCGGACGAAATTGGTCGCTTGTGCTTGATTGCCGCCGGTCTGAGTTACCGCTCCCCACAGGGCCAAAAAATTCCAACGGGCCACCCCAGAGGTTTTCGGGTTGGCAGTAATCACTTTAATCCCCGATTTGGCTAGATCCGGCCAGTTGCGGATTCCTTTGGGATTGCCCTGACGAGTAACTAAGGCTACCACGGAACGAGTGGCGATGGCGTTATTGGGTAATTCTTTCTGCCAACCGGGGTTAACTAAACCCGCTTTTTGCAGGCGTTCCACATCGGAACCGATAGCCAAATTTACCACATCTGCATCTAATCCGTCGATAACAGCGCGGGTTTGGGAACCAGAGCCGCCATAACTCTGTTTAATCACTACATCCTGTTTTTTCTCTCTTTTCCATTTGTTGACGAATAGAGGAATGATTTTTGAGTAGGCCGATTGAGTCACCGCGTAGGAAACTAGGGTGATTTCCACGGTTTTTTGTTTAGCTTGCTGTTTGTCCGGACTTGCCAGCAGATTACTTGATGCCGATAGGGGACTAGAAGCTAGTCCGATTCCCGTTGTGACAACGGCAGCCGTAGCTAGAGAAATAAAAGGTAAGAGGGTTTTCGGTTTTGAGGATCTAGGATCAGGGATCACGATGTCATCGGCTCCTTTGTTTATTTATGGGAGATTGCTAGGTATTTTCTCTCGAATTGTATTCTATACGAAATAAAAAACATTTTCAATACATCGAAGAAAAAATTATACTGTTTGGGTTAGCTGCAGATAAATCAAGCCATTAATGGCTTGATTAGCTGAAAAAACTGTAAATATTCGATTTATATCCCTTGAATGTGCCTTTAAATCTGCCTGAAGCCTCTTTATGCTTGCAGAATAGAGATTTTATCGTTTTTATGGAGAAGAAAGAATTTTTTAGCGATCAAAAACCTCTGCCTAGGTGGCTTCACCGGTGAAGTTAGCGGACTTTAGCAACTATTACCCTAAAATTAAAGCGGTCTAACGACTTCCATCAATGTGCATGGTGCGTTCCCCAAAATCTATTGGTGGAATATTTGGACTTGCATTAGCGAACGCACCCTACAGCTACAGCTACTAGACGGCTACGCTACCTGTTACCCTTTTCAAACATCCTCTGAGGAGTTGATAACTAAAAAACCCAGACGGGAACTCGTTTATAAGCAGGAGTCCCACAGCGAGGGTCGATTTTAGCTTTGAATAAAACATTGGCTTCGGGATAGAACATAAAGCCAACACCTTCGCGAATCGGACCGAAGATAATTTCGATATTCTCTAATTTACCAGCATCTCCTTGAACGGTGACTCGTTGATGTTCTTGAAAGCCCGCTTTTTTGGCATCTTCGGCGTTGATCAATAAACAATGACGGTGAGGCATTCCCCGATATTTATCGCCCACTTGATAAACAACGGTGTTATGTTGTCCATAACTGCGTCCTGTTCCGAGAATCAGGGCAATTCCGGGGGCATTTTCTGGTTGATTGAAATCTTGCTTTTGCGGTGCTTTTAAAGTGGGTAAAGGGGTGACAGACATTTGCGCTTTTCCGGTCGATGTTGGAAAATGGGGTTCGGTAAAAATCCGTCCGCTAATGGTAAATTCTGTTTGGGTTTGATCTAATTGCCCGATCTTTTCATAACCCGGAATCGTTTTGGCGATTAACTGACGAATATAGGCGGTATCGTGTAATCTCGACCAATCAATCGGGTTTGTGCCTAAAACCTTGACGGCAATATTTGTTAATAGTTCTACTTCCGAGATAATATCCATATCGGAACCCTGTAGATGACTGCTTCCCCGCTCGTTAAAACGGACAAAATTATTGCCCGATTCGGTGGTTGTCGGGTGAGGATTTTCAAAGCGAGCGAATACGGGTAAAATTACCGTATTTTGTCGGGCTAATCCCTGAAAATGTCCTAAATTTGGCTTGGTGGCAACATAGAAAATCGTATCAATTTGAGCTAAGGCTTTTTTTGCTTGATTTAAATCTGGATTTGCCCCATAAAGATTACCTCCCAAACAGAAAAGGGTGTTGATTTTTCCCCGTTCGGCAGCTTCAATTAATGCCCTGGTATCATAACCGCCGGTTATATTTAATGGCTTTCCTAAAAGTTGAGCAAGTGCCTCGGCGATTTCCTGACGTAATCTCACCGTAACGCCCATAGAACCGAAGCCCTGTACATTAGAATGACCTCTGATTGGCATGGTTCCGGCTCCGATTTTGCCAGCATTTCCCGTCATTAAAGCGGTATTGGCAATACTGATAATATTATCTACCCCGTTTTCCTGTTGTGTAACCCCCATCGCCCAAGCGAAAACCACACGCTCTAAATTGCCGAAAAGGGCGGCGGTTGCTTCAATTTCTTCTCGGGATAAACCGCAGGTTTTAGTAATGGTTTCCCAGGGTGTTTGTCGGGCATAATCTATAACAGATTGCCAATTTTCTGTATGAGATTTGAGATAATCCCACCGCACTAAATTTTGTTCAATTAAAGATTTTTGTAATCCGACGAATAGGGCAGTATCGCTACCCGGTATCGGCTGTAGGTAGAGAGTCGAAATATCGGAACCGCCCCGCAATAAAGATTTAATCGGAAAAGCGGGGGAGGAGAATTTGACCAATCCGACTTCAATTTGCGGGTTAATAATAATAATTTTACCACCGCGATCACGAATTTGAATTAATTCATTCATCAGGCGAGGATGATTAGCCGGAGCGTTAGAACCGATCAATACCACACAATCGGCTTGTTTTAAACTTTCCAGACTGACCATCGAAGTTCCGGAGCCGAAAACCTGTTTTAAGCCTACGGTCGAGGCGGCATGACAGAGATCGGAACAATCGGCTAAATTATTACTTCCTAATGCCCGGAAAAACAATTGTAAGAGATAGGCGGCTTCATTAGAAGAACGTCCCGAACTATAGGAGGCAATGGTCTCGGACGGTTGATGAAAAGCTTGTTCGGCTAATCGATACACTTCTTCCCAACTAATACGTTGATAGTGACTTTCTCCGGCTTTTAAGAGGACGGGATAACTGAAACGACCCAAGCGATCGCATTCTAGGGAGGTTAAGGACTGTAATTGAGCGAGATGATAGGTCTGAAAAAAATCGGTTTTAATACCTGGCATTAATTCGGAAGTAACTGCCTCGACACTTTTGAGACAACGTTGCAGACTTTCCCCCGCTTCGTTGACAAAACCGCCCTTTTGTCCTCCCGTTCCCCAAGCGCAAGCTAAACAGGCACTTTTATGATTTAAGGTTTGCCAGAGTTTAACCCCTTGAGGAGAGAGGGTTTTTTCTGCCCAATATTGTAATATGGGAAAACCCCCACCCGCCTCAATTTTGTTGGATGTTTCTAGTTCGTTCATCGATTTTTTCTCCCGATTTTTTCTCAAATCCCTCCGATAGAGAGAGTGTACCCAGTACAGTTGAGTTTATCACCATTTTTTAAAAAGTGCATGAGCAACGGATAAACGACCGGGTAAGCTACGGCTGGTTATTGACAATACTCTATGATTGTGATTTTATCAGACTAGGGAGATGTCTATTAAAAATGATAATTCCGATGAATGAAAATGAAGACTTTCAACATTTAAAAGAGATTATCGCCGATCTGCGAGCAAAACAAAAATTGATTTATGTCCATATTCCAAAAGTGTTAAGAATTATGTGCGATTGCCCCACCTCTTAACTAAGTTGTTAGAACAAGTTTCTTTATTCTATGTTAAGATGTGGGCGGTTCATTTTTGTTTGGGTCTGATTTGTTCTTGTATTGATCAGACAGTACCTGATGAGCCTTTCTTGGTCAACTCTTGAGGTTGATGCGTTTCATTTTTGCATTGGCGAATCGATGAAATATTTATTAACAAAATCACTAATCACCACGGCGGGAATTACCTTCCTGACTCTCCTTTCTCCTTTCAAGACTCTAGGGGCAACCTTCGATAGTTTTCAGGTATTCGGGGATAGCCTATCGGATCCGGGAAATTTATATAAGCTAACGGGCAATATTTACCCACCTAGTCCCCCCTACGCGAACGGGCGCTTTTCTAACGGTCCACTCTGGATCGAGTATTTACAGCAAGATTTCGGACTGCCGAATGGCGCGGTGCTGAATGTTGCCTACGGCGGGGCCACCAGCGGTCGCCAGAACGTGGCCGAACTCTTGTTCGGGGGGGATTTTCCCGGATTACTCGACGAGATCGACGAGTTCGTCGCGAACCTGTTCCTATCAACTTTCGACGCTCGCGATCTCTTCGTCGTCTGGGCCGGGGCTAACGACTATCTTTTCGGTTTCAGTACCGACCCCGATGCCGTAGTCGGTAACATTATCGCGGCGGTTCAAACCCTGATCTCCCCTGGGGTCGGGGCGAAAACGGTGATCGTTCCAAATCTACCGGATCTCGGGAAATTACCCAGTCAGGCGGGAATACCGGGGATGACGGATCTAGCCCTAAAGCATAATCAGAAATTAGCCACGGCGCTTCAAGCCCTCCAAAACGCTCCCTCGACTGCGGCCACTCTGATCCCGCTAGATATCTACTCTCTCTTCGAGAACACCTACAACGATCCGTCTCGCTACGGTTTAACCAACGTCAGGGATGCTTGTTTGAATACCACTACTGGGCAGATCTGCGCGAATCCCTCCGAGTATCTTTTCTGGGACAGTTTCCATCCCACGACCGTAACCCATCGAGCGATCGCTGGTCTCGCCTCGACAACCCTCGCCAGCGTTCCCGAACCGGACGCGACAGGCGCGATCGTTATCGTCGCTTTTGTCGGTTTAGGCGTTAAAGTGGCGCAGGTAACGATGAAAAGAAAACCTAACCGGGCCAGCGATCCCGCTTTCCGGGTAAAAGCGGTTGAAGGAAGGAGTAAATCTTTACTTCGGTAGGTAGAAAAATCGTTATACCATTTTTCAAAAGTAATGGCAGAGATGGTTAATTGCCCTCACCCTCAACTCCTCTGCCAGAAAAGAAGAAAAGAGTAATATACTTGCCACGAATAAAGAAAAATGGTACGGTCCTCCCGATTCCGAAAAATAGATCGTTAATGGCGACGAGCAGGAAAAATCAGAGAATCGGGGAAATCCCGAAAAATTAAAGGGTCTTGCGACTCACTATGGTGGTTTTATCCGGTATTTTCAAGTTATTAGCCCTCGAAGATTTCTAGAGCGAGTTTATCCAAATAGTCAGTCTATAGATTTACTCGAAGAAATGTTTAAAAAGTTCAAATCTGTGGCTGAAAACATTATTGTCTAGTTAACAATCAGTTTCTGAAACCCCTATTATCTTGTTTAGGTTAGTCCTTTTTAAACATTGTCTAAGCGTATTTTTCATTCTTTTACACTGAAACTTAGCGAATACATAAATATGCTTCCAACGGCATAGGATAGGGTATTGGCGAGCAAACAGGCTTTCCAGATTTCTAGTCTAGAGAAATATCGTTTGAGAAAGTATTGTAAAAACAGTCCCTCTATTGCGACGGAGAGGATGAAACAAATAATATAGTAAATACTGATAGCCAGAAGCTCGGCTGGAATATCAACTTCATGACTGCTCACCCAAGGCATCCAGATAACCAGCCACCAACCGCCATTAGCGAGAAGTGAGAGTCCAAATCCCAAAGCACCGCTAATAAAATTCGCATAAAATGCGGCAAAAGCACTCTTTTCTTCCCACCAGTTTCCGTATAGAGTGCGTGAAAGGACTATTGTTTCTAATGCAATTATAGCCGCCATGAAAATCCATCCCGGAGGCAACAATGCCCACAAACCAAAGCTTACATTGGCGATAAGGTGCATATTCTAACCTCGATTAGTAGAAATCGTTTCTTTTTTGTTATACCCATTTTTTATTTCCCACGCTAAGAGAGAAATTGTTAACTAGAGTCAGTGAACAGTTTTGTTATCACCTTGTTCTCTAATTAAGTAGCGTCACAACACCTATGGTATGCAAATATTTTGACATAGTGATCGGTTTTTTACTACAACAGGCTTTTGAGGTTGGGGAGAGCAAGTGCCAACGCAGTCAGGCTGGTAATGCCTACGGTCAGGAGGTTGTTCATGGCATAGGCGCATACTGGGAGGGTTAATAATCTAAGTATCGCCTTGTGTAGTGAGAGAAGAGACATCGTGGGGAGTGATTTGCTTACGCTGTGCCAGAAGCGATCATTTCTGCTGGTAGCATGGTAAAATATTAGGGTAATTGCTATGGGGAAGATAAAAGATGTCGGAACGTCAATTCTTAAAATTACTTTTTTACTTACTTCTTTTTTCTACAGGCATTGTCGGGCTTTCTGTCCTCTTGTTATCGGGAGTAGCTATTTACCGTTTGGAATCTGAACCAAAGACAGAGAACCACAGTCAAATATATGACATGGCTACTCGATCAATAAACCTAACTGAAAAGATATTATTGTTGTTAGGGGGAGGTACCACTCTCATCGGAGGACTTCGAGAAATTCAGTTAAATCGTAGTAAATCTGGTCATGAGTTCCTGTTAGGCACTATTTTAGATAAGGCACTAAAAATAAGAAATCAATTAGCAAGATACGGTTACGATATTTATAGCAATAGTGGACAGTGTCCAAATACAGCAATGACTACGGGAAATGATAAATACCTAATTATCTCATTCCTCAATTACTTAGATTATATGTGTATCGCTCTTGATAAGGAAATAATAGATGAAGAATTAGTTAAGGACTCTGCCAAATATTTAATATTAAAATCATGGTTTTATTTTCAGCCAGCCATAAAGGAATTTCGTAATAATGCAAATGCACCAGATGCTTGGAAATCAATAGAGGAAAAGTTTAATCTATGGAGGTGAGAAACCTCAGCACAATAGGGGAGTCATACTAATTATTGGAGATGTTTAATCAAACTTACTTTGGCTTTGGGCAATCTTTCTGTTCGTTTGTGATCTCTATTTCTGCCAGTCGATTCTCAGGCTCTCGAATCTCATCATCTGTATGAGAATGATGTTTATATTCTCCCAATGGACAGGGCTTAATCCGATCACGAGAGATTTTTTCATCAACTAAAATATCGATGACAGCATTACACCGCTTTTCGGAAAGACTAAAGTTAAAGGATTCTTTGCCTACTCGATCGGCGTAGCAGTAAATAAAAACCATTTTAGATTTGTTTTGATCTGCAAATTGGATTGCTCGCCCAATTTTTACTCTACCAGCAGGTGTTACTTGAGCTTCGTTAAATTCAAAGTGGACTGTAAAATCCGGTTGTGGCTGGTTATCTTGTCTGGAAATTACCAGTAATCTAGCGAGTTGCAAGATAAGTTTAAAGATTAGTTCTAAAGTTCTATTTTCATCACCTGTTTTCATATCTATTTTTATTTGGGCAATGAGAACTTTTATATTTGCAATAAGAGCTTCTACTTCCTTGTCAGGAAAAGGGGGGTTAACCGATGTCGGTTGATATTTTAGTATTTGGTTGGAAATGTCATAATTCAATTTTAATAAATAAATCGTGGATGGCACTAATAATATTCCGACAATTAGCCCACCCCATTTAGCTAATATTCCGACAATTAGCCCACCCCATTTAGAAATTGACGCAACCCGTTTTAACATTGATTTTACTGGCAATTTTTGCATAGTTCAAAGCCCTACCTTCGGCTGAATAATCTTCGCCGCCACTGTCCCCACCGCAAACTGCTCTTTGAGGACAGTGATCGCACTTTAAATTCAAAAACACGCCATCGCCGTACCCGCCAAACCGACCTGCTAATAGTCAGGAAAAGCGACAAAAGGCTCTAATTATCTCCCTCTTATTCACCTAATCTTACTCTATCTCCGATAATCTCAACAAATGAGGCTGTTTTCATAAAATTTAACGGTTAGCCGACAATGAATCGCAGAAATATCCAGCGATCGCTAAAGTGTTTAACAAAAGAAATTGTAATCCTATCGATTTTGACCGCGCCACTATCCAAAGGAATAGATTAGATTTCTTGCAAAGACCAATGAGAGTAAATTACCGAGTAATCACCCGAACTTTTTCCTTATCGGTAAAGATCGGGTGATTTGCATATTCTTGCCATTCCTAATACATCCGAGATCGCCCGTCCCGTCTTATCTATCTTTAGTTATAGGCCGACATTCCGCACATCTTCATATACTTTTATATATTTTTACATTCCCCAAGATGTTTTGACGAAAAACCTTCATTGTAGAAACTACTATTGAGAACATTTTCAATAATTGATTTTTTTCTGAGAAAAAAAATTACAATTCTTCACCTTGATAAAAATCTATCATTGTAGCTATAATCCTTACTGGCAAAGGGTTTTAAGCAATATATTAGTAAAAATTATCAATTGAATATTAAGAAGTGCGGAAAGTGAGTTCAACAAGGTTTTTAGATTTATTCAGCAAACCCTGACTATCCCCGTACAATTATCAGCATATCGATCATAAACCTTGAGATAGGTTACACGCCATGAGCGAATACCAATATTACGAATTCCAAGCTATCGATCGCCACCTCACCCAAGAGGAAAGGGCTGCCATAGGCGAGCTATCGAGCCGCGTCAAACCGACGGCAACGAGTGCCAGTTTCAACTATAGTTACGGCAATTTTCGGGGGGATCCCAAACAGGTACTAGCTCGGTATTTCGATATCATGTACTACATCGCCAACTGGGGAACACAGCAATTAATGTTTCGTTTTCCCACATCCCTGATCAACCGAGAAGCAATTGAACTTTACTGTATCGATAATTATATCAGCTTATCTTTTGCGGGAGATTGGGCAATTTTAGATTGGGAATTTAGTCAAGAAGAAGGTTTTAATGACTGGATAGAAGGAGAAGGGATTCTATCGGAATTGATAGGATTACGCCAAGAAATTCTCCAGCAAGACTATCGAGGATTATATTTAGCCTGGCTGAAAGCTATTGACTTATCCGAGGGATATATAGACATCGATAAGACCCAACTAGAACCTCCTTTACCCCCCGGACTAAATCAACTTTCTGCATCTCAAAAGGCTTTTACAGAAATCTTTGAATTGGACGAACACTTATTAAATGTTGCTTGTGCATCCAGTGGTAAACTAACAACTATCTCGGAGCAAACTTGGCAACAAGCTATTAGCCAATTATCGGCTTCTGAACGTCAAGATTTCCTATTAAGATTGGCTAAAGGAGAACTGAATTTATCTGCTAAATTCAAACAAAAGCTGTCTCAATTAATCCCTACTTCTCCCCCCTCTAACCAGCCTCGACGCACGATCCAAGAACTTCTTGAGGCTGCTTCTGAGGAAGGAAAAAAGGCAGAAAAACGGCAACAACAAGAAGCAGAAGCCAAGCGAATTGAGGAACTACAAGCTTTAGCTAAAAGGGAAGCGCAAGTTTGGCAGCAAGTCGAGTCCCTAATTCAGAAAGCCCAGTCTAAATCCTACGATGAGGCTGTTAAATTGTTGGTCAAATTAAGAGATTTAGCCGAATATCAAAACAGCTTGCCCGTTTTCCAAGAGCGCCTGAACCAGATTTACGAACAGTACAGTAACCGGTCTGGGTTGAAGAGGAGGTTACAGGAAATAGGACTTACCGACAGTAAGTGAATCGCTCTTGAATTTTCTATTTCTTTGTGTTTTCATGCAGCACTAATTAGGGCTTGCTGAATAAATCTAAAAACCTTGTTGGGTAAGACTTTTAGACTTTTTGTCAATCAAAAAGTACCAGTTCTGGGAGGGATCGGGGGGAAAATTCCGGGACTTTTTCCCTGAAAATTAGGTAATTTACCAGATGAAAATGGGTAAAAACCCACACCCCACACCCGTTCGGCGGTTCGGCTGAGCTCACCGTCGAAGCCTGAGCTCACGGCCGAAGCCCACACCCCACACCCTGTCCCCACGAAAAACTTTTTCAGCAAGCCCTAACTAGAGACTATGACAAAGGTTTAATTGTCACTAATCCCCCAGCAAAACCCTGAATATTCAACTCATAGCCCTCAAGTAAACCCATACCAACTAATGGCTCTGTCTCTGACTCATTGATTTCAATAGATTTGATCTGACCATCCCAGATCACAGTTGCCTCAAATACGTTAAACATACAGAGGCTTCCATCGCCCAAGATTCCCTCTTCTTGCATATACCACGTTAATCCTAGTGTTGTAATGATAGCGGAAGGCAACGTGAGAAATCCAGTGTAACCAGTGTCAATAACTGCTTTAATCGCTTGCCTCTGGTGATTTTCGCCTAGCACTACGAATTGAATAATTGCTTCTCGGCGCGAATTGACGCTCCCCATCATCATGGCAACACACTGGGGGAACGAAAGCCAAAACGATGGACGGCACGGTGTCCAATGCGAATACCAAATATTTGTGCATCAGGAAAACGTATTAACAGTTGTTTAGCAGCTGTTAGGCTGTCGTCAGCCACTTCAAAAGCCCCTGTTTCGATGTCTATTGCTACAATCTTCCCATGATTCCCTTCCTCGATTTGGGAGCGTACCTGAGATTCATAGACTTCGTGTCCACGTCGGGCAAATTCTTCTTTGCTGTAGCGGGGTTGTCGAACTGTCATTGAAGCGACCCTGTGGCAACTTTTGCCCCTCTATTTTAACCTAAACATTGGGAATCTTCGCTAACATTCCTCAACTGGGCCCACAAGAGCAGCACCGCACCTAACCTCACAGTTTCAATAAATGTGCATGGTGCGTTCCCCAAAATCGATCGCTGGAGCAGTAGGACTTGCATTAGAGAACGCACCCTACAAGATCGGCGATCGCACTCTGTACCGTCCGCACCCTACGGCGATTGCGTACTGCTAGGCAGCGCCTTCGGCATCGCACTTATTGACCTCGCCCTGGCTTACAGTCGGCAAAACTTAATGCTTCTGTGTCTAAAAAACTGGCGATCGCCATCTCAAGAATCGCTTCAACGGGATAATCAATTTCAGTAGCGCGAGCAATCAAAGCATCCTGAATCCAGTCTGGTAAGCGTCTTAAAATAATTTCTGCATCAGTGGACGAGATTTGCTCTGAAAGTTTCGCTTGCATGGGTTAGGACTCCATAGGAATTGGGACATTATACGGTGGCTCAGTCGCTCTCAAAATGATCGCCTCTAATTCTAATAGTAGCGCAGGGTTTTTCCAGTAAGGTATTGTCTGCACCGCTAGGCGCACATCTTCGCTGTTGTATTGATCCAGCCAAGCCCACAAAAAAGCTTTGTGTCCACCCTTAAAACGACCTCGTAAACTTTTGGTTTTACCAATGTAAAGCAATCCCTGAGATCTATGCCTGACTGCGTAAATGCCAGGAAAATCAGGAATGTCGCTAAAATCCCGGCTCAAGGGTTGGCATTGCTCAAAGGGAGTAAAGGCAATTGCATCCAAGACGCTTTTTGCTTGGTTTTGTATTTCAGAGTTGTTCGTTGGCACGGAAGGCAGATTGTCGGTTGTCGAACCGATCATGCCACAGAAAAAGATGCTTTACATTTCATTAACGATCAGAACGATCACATTGTGTTATGCCCGATCGCCTTGGCAATCACTTAATCTTGGCGATCGATATGATATAGCCTGTGTTAGCGTCAGCGTAACGCACGGATTTTGAACATTAGATAAGGTGCGTTACATTTCATTAACACACCCTACAAGAGCGGCGATCTCCCCGTTAACGCTCCTTGCGCCTATCTGTTTTGGCTCTGATTGCGTCCTTGTTCCCCGCTTCAGCCTCTAGATTTCCGAGTCCAGTCACTGGGGGCAGGTCGGGAGTCACTGTGTCCCTTACAGGGTAGGTCTTTCACCTACATCCTTTTTGTCAGTTATGCTGTTTTATCAGCACTCTAGGCTATTTATTCCCCTAGAAACGAATCGCACCGTTACACTTCGTTAACGCACCCTACAAGAGCGGCGTGCTGCTACGCAGTGCCTTCGGCATCACACTGGTTCTAGAACATAAAATGTTAATATTTGAATGAAACAACCAAATAGTTATCGAGCAATGATTATGGTTAAACCACAAGCTGAATCCAGCCGTAAAGTACTTCTCTATCCTGGTGAGGATAGTTACTTTGTTGTCGAAGTTCCTAGTTTGCCAGGATGTATTAGCCAGGGAAAAACTCGTGAGGAGGCTCTAGCCAATATTGAAGAGGCAATCGCTCTGTATATCGAAGTTTTACAGGATCGGGGTGAACCTGTTCCCAATGATACGGTTGAGGTCATTCTGGTATGAGTAAATTACGTGTTATCTCAGGCGCAGAATGTGTAAAAGCACTTGAGCAAATAGGCTTTGCCGTAGAGCGTCAGCGTGGAAGTCACATGATTTTAGCACGTGAAGCTCCCAAAACAACAGTCTCGGTACCAGATCATAAAGAACTAGATCGAGGTACTTTACGCGCAATTATTCGGCAAGTCGGCTTGAGCGTTGACGAATTTGTTGAGCTTTTATAAAGCATTTTACTATGGGATTACACTCCCACAGATAATTCAGAATTTTCCGGTTCTAGAGCAACCCATAAAATTGTCGGCATAAACCTGCAAAATATCATCGGTACGTTACATTTCATTAACCCACCCTACCAGAGCGGCGATCACTACAATCGGAACGATCGCACTTGACGCGCTGGTCGGCATAACGTCTCAAATCAGCGGCGGCAGATATCCTCGAACTCAGCGCCAGCGGCTTTCAACCGTCCGCTGCATTTGAATGTTAGCCCTCTGCAAGCACTTCATCGCTCAATGCGCTCAAGTTCTTCACGAACAACTCTGCGTAGGGTTTCTTCCAAAGGCTCACGGCTTTGCTGAATATACTGGTGCAATGCTTCATTAATAAGGGTTTGGTAGTTTCCTCCACCTGCTAAATGAACTTGCTCACGAAACCACGCTAAAACCTCATCATCTAACCGGATTGTGATACGAGTTTTTCCAGGTGGTATTGGATCGATCGCCCCTCGTTTACCCTGACTAAAATCATATTCCGCTTCCATAATTATCCTTCCTCATACTGTTGTCGTTCTTGCCGAGTTGCTTTGCGGGCGGAGATGATCCGAGTTTCATCGTCCCGTATCGTGTAAACAACCACTAAAACCCTGCCAAAAGCATCGACACCGATTGTGACAAACTGTTCCTCACCAAACCGTTCGTCTGGAATGGTAATTGCCAGATCATCTGAAAAAACCGATACTGCATCAGCAAAGTCAATACCGTGCTTGCGAAGATTGGTTGCTGCCTTGTCTCTATTCCATTGGTAAGCCATCTCAATTATAGTATGCACATCTGTACATACTACCAGCAGTAAACTCTTTTCGTGCTCGTTGACTCTGTAAATTACTGTAAGCTTTTGGCTTGCCAGATAACCTTAGTGGTCAACTTAGCTTTGACTGAAGATTGTATCAGAATCATTAATCCTCAACCTAAGCTTTCAATGGTGCTAACAGTAGTTACCATTGAAAGCTTACAAGCTTGCTCATGTTGATGCTCCAAGGAATCGTCTCCAAGATCATCCAGAGATTACGATAAGCCTGTTATGCCGATTAGCGTACTCTGTGATGAACCCTTCCCCACTGATTTGTTCAAAGTTTTCTCGTTGTGCGACTGTCAGATGAACTTTATCTCGCCTACATCTTCCCATGATTGATGTCCTCAGTTGAGCTTATCTATTGCCCTATTTTAGCTGTGTCAGTCCAGTAGGGTGTGTTAGCATTAGCGTAACGCACGAATTTTGAACATTAGATAAGGTGCGTTACATTTCATTAACGCACCCTACGAGATCTGAAACAGTCCAGTAGGGTGTGTTAGCGTCAGCGTAACGCACGAATTTTGAACATTAGATAAGGTGCGTTACATTTCATTAACTGAAACAGTCCAGTAGGGTGTGTTAGCGTCAGCGTAACGCACGAATTTTGAACATTAGATAAGGTGCGTTACATTTCATTAACTGAAACAGTCCAGTAGGGTGTGTTAGCGTCAGCGTAACGCACGAATTTTGAACATTAGATAAGGTGCGTTACATTTCATTAACTGAAACAGTCCAGTAGGGTGTGTTAGCGTTAGCGTGACGCACGAATTTTGGACATTAGATAAGGTGCGTTACATTTCATTAACGCACCCTACAAGATCGGCGATCGCACTGATAATAGACAACTTTAATGAGCGTATCGGTTAGGCATAACGCTCACCATCACCTGGCCGCATATAGCATCACGCAACGGGGACTAATTTGCGGTGGCGGCTCAGGTGCATGGTGGTGTTAGGCACCCTTGCCGGACATGGCAGGCACATCAATCTCCTTGATACAGGTTTGGCGGGATAAGCACAAAACGCAGTCGATAATCATAAGTAAATCTTTAAGCGGAATCGCATCTGTTGCGGGAGCTCCATTCTCTGCCAGGTCCGAGAGAACCTCTGGAGTTCCCACATTACCTGGATTGATCACTGTCACAGACATCCGGTCAGGCCGAAGCTCTTCACGCAATGAGTGGACCACGCCTCGGAGCCCAAACTTCGAAGCAGAATTTGCGACCTCTCTGCTGGGAAAGTTATCACGCCCGGAAAGAGCTCCCATGAAGATGATCTTGGGATTGCTGGACTTTCTCAAAGCAGGCAGCAGTGCCTTTACGATTCTGATGGGTGCCAAGAGATTGACATTTAGAACTCTAGTAATGTCCTCATCAGAGCAACTTGTAAATGAGTATGATGACGTAAAGGCATTTGTCTCCCAAGTGCCTCCCATGTAGAGAAGAGAATCTAGAACTCCTTCCCCAGCAGCTTCTGCAACCGTATTGACTCCCTCAAGAGTCGAGACATCAGCCTTAATCCACTCACCATACTTTGAGGCAGAGCGCGACACAGACAATACTCTTTCTGACTTGGCAACGAGGTGTCGGGCAACAGCCTCCCCAATCCCTCTGCTGCCTCCAATGATTAAGACGTTTGCCATGTCAGGAATTTCAGGTGTGCCTAACTATATATTATGCGGAAAGTTGCCGTATATGACGCTAAATACACACTTTTAAAAGAATCTTTTTGTGTATTACACTCAAATGGAGTTATCGCGAGAAGTTTTCTGTATAATATTACGATAAGCGTGTTATGCCGATTAGCGTACTCTGTGATGAACCCTTCCCCACTGATTTGTTCAAAGTTTTCTCGTTGTGCGACTGTCAGATGAACTTTATCTCGCCTACCTCTTCCCATGATTGATGTCCTCAGTTGAGCTTATCTATTGCCCTATTTTAGCTGTGTCAGTCCACTACCAGATCGGCTACCTGAAATTTCAGCTATCTGTAATGAAATTTCATCTATCTGTAACCCTACAGGCCAAAATAGTTTAAAAATCGGCCGAGAATTTCTAGGATAGAAGTAAAGACCATCCTTGCCTACCTTTTCTATGATCCTAGCCGCCGAAACTGGACTAAAAACCGCTACTCTAGACGTAAAAGGCATGAAATGCGCCGGCTGTGTGAGTGCCGTGGAACGACAACTCAGCCAAAATCAAGGGGTAAAATCGGCCCAAGTTAATCTAATCACGGAAATTGCCGTGATTGAATACCAACCAGATGCGATCGCACCAGAGCAGTTAGCCGCAAAATTAACCGCGATTGGATTCCCCACCCAACCGCGCAGCTCATCGACTCCCCTTTCTCAACAAAATCAACGGCTGCAAAACCAACAAAAAGAACGGCAACAACAATTATACCGATTAGCGATCGCTTGTTGTTTACTGGTTTTTTCCCTGATTGGTCACTTACACCACATCGGGGGACCAGAAATCCCCATCCTTCAAAGTATTGCTTTTCACTGGACTTTAGCCACCCTAGCCATTTTATTCCCCGGCCGCGATATTTTCATCGATGGTTGGCGGGGATTACGGCACGGGATGCCAAATATGAACACTCTCGTTAGTTTAGGCACAGGTAGCGCCTATATAGCCAGTTGTTTGGCTCTTATCTTCCCTAATCTCGGTCTAGAGTGCTTTTTCGATGAACCAGTCATGCTGTTAGGTTTTATTCTCCTCGGACGGACTCTAGAAGCGCATTCCCGTCATCGCGCAGCCGCAGACTTAGAAGCGCTTACTTCCCTACAACCGGCAGTGGCTCGCCTGATTGGTAGTACAGATGACCGTGTGGGTGTGGCCATTCCGGTGGAACAGCTGCGCGTCGGGGAATGGGTGCGCGTCTTACCCGGGGAAAAAATTCCCGTGGATGGGGAGATTATTCAGGGAAGAACCACGGTAGATGAAGCTTTATTAACGGGGGAATCGCTGCCGGTGGTTAAGGAAATGGGAGATTTAGTCATTGCTGGCAGTTTCAATCTCTCAGGTGCGATCGCTGTGCAAACTCGTCAGGTGGGGACTGATACCACCCTAGCTAAGATTATCGCAGCCGTGGAATCAGCCCAAACTCGCAAGGCCCCAGTACAGAAGATAGCGGACCGGGTAGCGGGTTATTTTGCCTACGGAGTCATGATAATTGCCCTAATTGTGCTGCTCTTTTGGTATTTTTGGGGAACTAGGCTCTTTCCAGAGGTGTTAGGATCAACCACAGGACACCACGAGATGATTCAACCCACTTCTCCCCTACTTTTATCCCTAAAATTAGCGATTTCTGTGCTTGTGGTCGCTTGTCCCTGCGCTCTCGGTTTAGCCACACCAACGGCCCTACTGGTGGGAACCAGTTTAGCAGCCGAACGGGGTATTTTAATTAAAGGGGGCGATGTTTTGGAAACCGTCTCGCAACTGCAAACGGTGGTTTTTGACAAAACGGGAACCCTTAGCCAAGGTCATCCAGAAATTACCGATTGTTTGAGTTTTTCTGAGCTTAATCCCCTGGAAATTCAACAATTAGCGGCAGTAGTGGAGAGTGGTACTAATCATCCTCTTGCTCGGGCGATTTTAGACGCGGTTACTCCTCCTACTAACCTGACGGGGGAAGATTTTCAAACTGTAGCTGGATTGGGAGTTTCGGCAAGGGTGCAGGGGTCAAAAATTGTTCTAGGAAATCCGCAATGGTTGGCACAGAACGGCATTAAAATCGATGAAAGTATCCCCCGTATTCAAGAGCTTTTAGAGGCGGGTAAAACGGTGATTTATCTGGGTATGGAAGAACAATTACTCGGCGCGATCGCTTTTCAGGATCGATTACGTCCTGATGCTCAAACAACCGTTAATCAGTTGCAAAAACTCGGTTTAGAGGTGATTTTACTCAGTGGAGATCGCCAAGAAGTGGTGACAGCGATCGCTAATAGTTTGGGTATTAGTCAATTTTATGCCCAAGTTGCTCCCGCCGAAAAATCGGCCTTAATTGCCGACCTACAGACAAAAGAGGGCAAAATCGTCGCTATGGTCGGGGATGGTATCAATGACGCTCCCGCACTAGGACAGGCTAACATCGGTATTGCTCTGGCCGGTGGCACGGAAGTGGCCATGGAAACGGCCGGGATCGTTTTAATTAGCGATCGCCTAGAGGATGTGGTGCAATCTCTGCATTTAAGTCTGGCTACATGGCAAAAAATCCGACAAAATCTTTTTTGGGCTTTGGGTTATAATACCTTTGCTATTCCCATTGCTGGTGGTTTATTACTGCCCCGTTGGGGTCTAGCTTTCAGTCCGGCCCTAGCAGCAGCTTTGATGGCTTTTAGTTCGGTTATGGTAGTGAGTAATTCCCTGCTTTTACGTCGTCAATTTCCTCCGCTCACATCGACGCAGGAAAACGAAAACTAAAGCAATTACCGATTTTTTCTCGATCAATCTATCAAGCGCCAAAAAGAGCGGCTCTCTTATTCTTTGTCTGATAAGTTTCACTGATACAAAAGCGATCAATCTCTGTGTCCTCTCTGTCTTTGTGGTTCGTTACCCAAGAGAGCCAAGATGGTATTTTGTCCCTGTCTTTGTCAGTTGACGGAGACAGGAACAAATCGGGTTAAGCAGTAATTCTGGTCAGGGATTGACCTTGATAATTTTTGGTAATAATCTGGTGAATAGATTCAAAAAATCGCCGACAACGATTATTAGTTCTCAGGGGCAATTCATGATTTTTTACCAATAAATCAATCTGAAGTTCCGAGCTAGTGGGAGGATGGATAAACAATTCCACTTTCACTAACTGGGGAAAGAAAGCATCGTTAGGAACTTCCGATAAAAGCAAGACATCGGTCCGGCGCTTGATGATTTCAAATTCACCCAAACTTAATATATCATCGTATAAAAACCCGGTCTGATGAGGAGAAATCCCGACAAAATAGGAACAGCAATAGCGAGCCATGGCAGGGAAAAGATGATAAATTGGTCAAGGTTAATCGGTCAAAATCAGGCCATTGAACTACTACAAAGAGCGCTTGAAGTCAATTCGATCGCTCCTGCTTACTTATTCGCCGGCGCTAAGGGGATTGGACGCAATCTAGCAGCAAAATGTTTCTGTCAAGACTTATTAACTAGAGATCGATCTCCGGAAACAAGGGAATTAATCCTGAAACGCTTTCTCGGTGGCAATCATCCCGATTTACTCTGGATTGAACCCACTTATCAACACCAAGGCAAACTGCTCACCGCAAAAGAAGCACAGGAAAGCAATCTCAAGCGTAAAGCTCCCCCGCAAATCCGCATCGAACAAATTCGCGAGATTACTAACTTTTTAAGTCGTCCTCCCCTCGAATCGGCCCGCTCTGTGGTGGTAATCGAGGAAGCAGACACCATGACGGAATCGGCGGCAAATGCGCTCTTAAAAACGCTGGAGGAACCGGGAAAAGCCACTTTAATCCTGATTGCTCCCAGTCCCTCCTCTTTACTACCGACTCTCGTTTCTCGCTGTCAACATATCCCTTTTCAGCGTCTTTCGGAAGAAAATCTCGCTCAAGTCCTGCGCTCTAACGGACACGCTCGCGTTCTCAATTATCCGGCAATTCTCGGTTTAGCTCAAGGTAGCCCGGGAGAAGCGATCGCCGCTTTAGAGTTTCTCGACAGTCTCCCCCAAGATTTACCGCGATCTTTCAGCAAGTTTCCCCTAAAACTCTCCCAAGCACTGGAATTAGCAAAAATTATCGCTCAAACTCTTGACACGGAAACCCAATTATGGTATGTGAGTTATCTTCAGTATGAGGATTGGCAACGACGACGAGAGCGATCGATTTTAGAAATCTTGGAAAAAACCCGCCGGCAGCTGTTAGCCTACGTTCAACCCCGTTTAGTCTGGGAATGCACTTTCTTGGCATTAGCCAAGCTATCCAACGCCCAAAAGTCTTAAGTAGGGTTTTCTGAAAAAGTTTTTCGTGGGGGTAGGAGCCGGTCGTCGGTCGTCAGGAGAATTAAGAATGAATAATAAGCAATTAAATTGTCTATTTACCGATTTTAGGCCATTTAATCCTTATTTTTGCCGTTTTTGAACCCTTAACTAGGGTTTGCGGCAAAAAGTTTGTTGGTGGGGTTAGCAGTCAGTAGCCGGTCGTCGGTCGTCAGTAATAATTGCGGCAATTTACATTTCTTAAGATAGACAACAGAATTTATGTCCGACTACTTAAAATTGTTATATTCATCGATCGAGTGGGGAGAAAGACCATGAAAATCAAATCCTTAGTTTTGCTGATTCTGTTAACCTTGACTACGGTTTTAGGCGCTTGTCAGGGAGGAAAAGAAGCCGAAGAACCGAAAAACGTCCCTACCACGGTGGAATCGCCGCAAACAGACGAAGATGACGATGAAGACGGGGAAAATCGGCAAAAAGACGATGATAATCAACGGGATAAAAAAGACGATGACGATGATGATAACGATGATGATAACTAAATCCCTATGTGGGGTTACAGATACTTGAAATTTCATTACAGATAGCTGAAATTTCAAAGTCTGCAAACTTGCATCAATTTATTTTGATAAATTAAGTGCTTTCAAGGCTTACATCTTTTTTATTGAAAATCTAT
>NZ_JADEXY010000268.1 GCF_015206885.1 Microcystis aeruginosa LEGE 91341
ACGTAGCAGATGGAAAGGTGAAAATGAAGGCAATAACGTTCTTAAAAATCACGGTTATAATTTAGAGCATAACTTTGGTCATGGTCAGAATCATTTGTGCGAGTTCTTATTGTCTTTGAATTTACTAGCTTTTTTATTTCATACCGTTTTGGATTTAGTTAATTATACCTATCAAAAGATTCGTGAGCTATTAGTAACTCGGACTTCTTTCTTTAATGATATTCGTACCCTATTAAAATTTATTTGGTTTAAGAATTGGTCGGAATTTTTCTCATTTATTCTCACCGAATATGTCCCATTTAAAAAAGTAAATTCTAGTTGAAAATGTCCCATCTCTTGAAGGAAAAAAAGAAAGTTGTTTATAAAAAAACTAAAAATTTTGTTAGAATTTTATCCAGATTTATGAGTTGAAATCTATTTTTTATGGACAAAGTTCTTAAAACCTGTCTATCTCCAGCGTTGGATGATAATTATCTGTCAAAAAATAATGCTTCTACACAAGTTCTCTATTTAAATAAGAGAATTTTATCTGATTTTTTTCAAAATGAGAATTGCTGGTTAACTGCATTACCCACCCAAGATGAACTTCCCTGCGATGATGGAGTACCGATGGAAACTCAAAGGCATAAATGGCAGATGGATCTGTTAATAGACAGTATATCACCTTGGCTAGACCGACGAGAAGATGGTTATGCCAGTGGCAATATGTTCGTCTATTTCAGTACAGCACAACTGAAAAATCAAGACTTCAAAGGACCTGATTTTTTTGCCGTCTTAGGCGTACCAAAAGGGGAGCGAAAAAGTTGGGTTACTTGGGAAGAGGGAAAAGCTCCCGATGTAGTGATTGAACTGCTCTCGGAAAGTACCACCCAAATAGACAAAACCGAGAAAAAAAAGATTTATCAAGATAAGTTACGAGTGCCTGAATATTTCTGGTACGATCCTTTTAATCCTGAAGATTTTGCCGAATTTGTCTTAGTTGATGGTCTATATGAACCGCAGCAACCCAACTAGAAAGGATGGCTAATCAGTGGTCGTTTGGAATTAGCTTTAGTTCGTTGGCAGGGAGAATATAGAGGGGTAACAACCGTCTGGATTCGCTGGGCGACTTTAGATGGAATAGATCTCTTGCATAAGTCTAGACAAAATAGGATAAAATAGTCCAAGAGTTAAGATTGAAAGATGACTTACGAACAAGTAAAAACTTTAAAGCCAACAGAGTTCAAACGCTTGTGTGGCGTGTATCCAGATACATTTA
>NZ_JADEXY010000269.1 GCF_015206885.1 Microcystis aeruginosa LEGE 91341
CTGACAGGTGTAGGTATTTTACAACCAAGAGGAAGGGGAGTAGTAAAAAGCATCAACGGGGGTGGGAGAGAAAGAACTCCAACGATGAAGGTGAATCGACAAACCTTTCAGTAAATCAGCAACTAGGGTAATAGAACCCAGAAGAAAACAAGAAAGCTGACGTAGAGGTTTGAGGTGGAGAGTTTTACTAAAGACAGTATGTTGGGGGGGAAGTGGCGACAAATTGGGTTCAGGAGATTGATTTTCCGCTTCTCCACCGGGCATAACCATCCAGAGAGTAGCTACAGCCATAGCTAACCAAAGGCGTTCGGCAAGCGGTGGGTCAAGCAGGCTTTGTGTTTTGCCATTGCCAGCCGTCGGATTTGAGGTCACGGTCAACACACTCCGTAGAAGGACGTAAGCCATACCAGAGGGCATCAGCGGGGTGACAAGTCGGTCAAAACCAACCAAGGCTCTTGATAGCCAGAATCCCAACGGGCCAGCAAGGTACAGGCCAAGGGATTAGTTTTAAAGCAAACCAACTGACCCGACCAAGATTGTCCAGGGGCTGAAACTAGGGCATCTAAGGGCTGCCATTGACCATGAGGGGAAATTTTGACCAGTCCTTGCCGGTTAATGCGTAAAAACGGATGCCAGCCGGCTTCCACAATCACTTGATAGAGCCAAGGCGCGTATAAGCCGCGGTCGGCTGGGACAATTACAGTCCAGCCATTAGGAACCGCTTCTTTGAGCTTTCTGAGCAGTTTTTGCCAGTGAGGTTGACCACTGCCCGGTTGATTAGCTTTGACGCTCGACCAAGCTATGGGAATCCCACAGCCCGCCAGCAAGACATTAATCGACAAAACTACGACTTTATTGCCCCTAGTGGTGGCATCCAGTGCTAGGGCTATTATTTCTATATTGATAGGCAGTAAACTGATCACCCAGATTAACAATGGCGCAAAACCACTACTCACCTCAAGAGTGCTGCGCTTTTCTCCTTTTTTCGCTTTCCAGGACTGATACCATTCTTTGAGTCTCTGTCTGACTCTATTGGGTTTTTCCTCATTGACTGCCGCAATCAACCTCGACACCTGAGTCAAACTGCTCGATTTGGTCATGACCATCCCGAAGCTCCAAGTTGCCAATCCGATAGCTTGCGGTATTGACAAATGGGGCAGATGTTCTGATACTATGCACGACCACTGCTTGAGATATTTGTTTTTCAGCATTGCCTTTCACGATGCTCCTCTAAATCTCTAGCTTGATTTTCTCA
>NZ_JADEXY010000039.1 GCF_015206885.1 Microcystis aeruginosa LEGE 91341
GAATTATGAATTATGAATTATGAATTATGAAGTGGGGAAGTGGGGAAATTGAACTAAAACCCCAAAACCCCAAAACCCCAAAACCCTAAAACCCCAAAACCTGACTCCTGAATTCAGCCAACCCTAATTACTATTGATGCGACTTAAAAAAGCTTGTAGGCGCTCGCTGTGGGGATTATTAAAAAAGGTGTCGGGATCGCCTGCTTCTTCGATGACACCTTGATTAAAGAACAAAACCTTGTTAGAGACTTCCTTAGCGAACTGCATTTCGTGGGTGACGACTACCATAGTCATACCGTCATCGGCCAATTGACGCATAACGTTTAACACTTCCCCGACTAATTCCGGATCCAGGGCCGAAGTGGGTTCATCAAATAAAATCACCTCTGGTTTCATGCAGAGACTGCGAGCGATCGCCACCCGTTGTTTTTGGCCTCCCGATAACTGGTCAGGATAAACATCGGCTTTTGGGGCCAAACCCACCTTTTCCAGATAATGAATTGCCGTATCCTTAGCCTCATTTTCCGAGTGGTGTAACACTTGCTTGGGGGCTAACATCAAGTTTTGTAAAACGGTGAGATGGGGAAAAAGATTAAAGTGTTGAAACACCATACTTACCCGGCTGCGTAACTTGCGGAGAACTGATTGATTTAACTTCGGGGAAGAGATGTCAATTCCCATCACCTCCAAGCGGCCGCCGTTAATTGTTTCCAAACGATTGAGACAGCGTAAAAAGGTACTTTTGCCGCAGCCAGAGGGACCGATTACCGATACCACATCCCCTTGATAAAGAGTGCCTGTAACTCCTTTGAGTACCTCTAAAGAGCCGTAACTTTTGCGTAAACCTTCACTAACAATCACAGGGGTGGTAGTGGTCATGATGTCCTCTCGTAAAAAATTTTACATTCTGTATAAAAGTATCCAGATTAGTTTCTGCTAAATTGTATCCTTGACGACATTTTATCAAAGGGAATAATCATAATACTCAAATAGACTCTCTACATCTGTCTTGGGTGGCAAGTAGGACGAAATCCTTAACTTAATTGAGTAAAAAAATCAAGGAGAAACAATTAAAAAATGATTAAAATTTGGCGAGGGCGGGCGGTGCAGAGAGTCATCTTTGCCTTGTTAGGATTAGTTTTGGCGATCGGATTAACTGTTATTCCTGCTTTTTCTCAGACCCCTCCTAATCCTTTTCGAGTCGCCACAGAAGCGACTTTTCCACCCTTTGAATTTCAACAAGGGGGACAATTAACCGGGTTTGATATCGATTTAATGCGGGCAATTGGCAAGGAAGCTGATCTCAACATTGACTTTAGAAATTTACCCTTTGATGGAATTATTCCGGCTCTACAAGCAAGAACAGTGGAAGCCGCTATTAGTGGCATGACTATCACCGCTGAACGGGCCCAAGCGATTTCTTTTTCTCGACCTTATTTTAGGGCTGGTTTAGCGATCGCTGTTCGGGAAGATAATAAGACGATTAAAAATTTTCAAGACTTAAAAGGCAAAAAAATTGCCGTCCAAATTGGCACAACGGGAGCCTTAGAAGCAACAAAAATACCCGGAGCAGTGGTTAGTCAATTTGACTCGGCGGCTTTAGCTTTGCAGGAATTAATTAATGGTCGAGTTGAGGCGGTAGTTAACGATAAACCCGTGACTTTGTATGCCATTAAAGAAGCGGGTTTAAGGGGAGTAAAAGTAGTCGGAGAATTATTAACGGAGGAATTCTACGGGATTGCTTTACCCAAAAATTCCCCCTATCTCCAGTTAATTAATGATGCTCTCGGTCGAGTTATAGAAAGTGGTCAGTACGATGTTATTTTTCAGCAATGGTTTGGAGAAAAACCGCCAGTATTACCTTTAGTTGCCCCAGCTTTAAAGAATTTACAGGAATCGAGGTTTAACTGGGGAGAATTATTCTATAACCTGATTGTGAAAGGGGTTCCCTGGACAATTCTGTTAACGGTTCTGTCTTTTCTTTTCGGGTTAATCGGTGGAACTTTAGTGGCTATTGCCCTGATTTCTCCCTACAAATGGTTAAAAATAATTTGCCGCATCTATGTGGATTTCTTTCGGGGAACACCGATGCTGGTGCAATTATTCTTGATCTATTTTGGTTTGCCCGGGTTGTTCCGAGAAATTGGCTTAAATATCGACTTAGATCGTTTACCTGCCGCCTTATTTGCCCTAAGTTTAAATGTGGCGGCCTATTTAGCTGAAATTATGCGCGGCGGTATTCAATCGATCGATAATGGTCAATGGGAAGCTTGTTCTAGTTTAGGAATGTCCCCAGTGCAAACCATGCGCGAGGTGATTTTTCCCCAAGCTTTTCGCCGGATGTTGCCACCCTTGGGGAATGAATTTATCACCCTAATTAAAGATACCAGTTTAGCGGCAGTAATCGGTTTTGAAGAATTATTCCGGCAAGGTCAATTAATGGTAGCTACTACCTATAAAGCTTTCGAGATTTATATCGCTGTTGCTTTAGTTTATTTGGTTTTAACTACCCTTTCCTCTGTGGTATTTAAGCGCCTAGAGATTTACATGGACCCCCTACATAAATCTAAACAGGAACAGAAAGCTTAGGGGCAAGAGATGGGAACTGATAAGTAGGGTTTGCTGAATAAATGTGAAATATAGACGAGGTAAGTAGTAGTCTGTCAAGTTTGAATTGATGGATAGAGTTTTTTTAATTTAATACGAGCATCAGCAGTAGTAAATCTCCAGTCAACTGAATTTGACTTTTCATTTCGATTTTCTTCCCATGCCTTAATTTCGGCTCTCTTGGATTTGGTGGGTAAAATGTATTCTAAGATACATTCCTCCTAGCGAGGGGGTGGAACGAACCACAAAGACACAAAGAACACAAAGATTGATCGATCCTATGTAAGTTAAACTTATCACACAGAACCTAGAAGAGCCTAATTTCTTGTTTTAAACTATCCATGTCTGGGATACGACGATCGAGACATTGACGATTCAAAACGCTCAACTCAATTTCTGCTATATTTAACCAGCTGCCATGTTTGGGAGTGTAATGAAATTCGAGTTTATCTAAAATTCTCTTGGCCTCTTCCGGTTCAAAGGCTTTATATAATGAGGCTTTTACATGAGTATTTAAGTTGTCTTGAATTACTCTAATTTTCTGGGCATCCGGATAACGCTCATCAACCAAATATTTCATTTGGTGTGCATAATCGCTCGCCGTCCTTTGTTGTGTAACTTCTACATGTCGCCAACCTTGTAATGGTTCAAAAAACATAAACATATTGGCTACACCATTACGCTCATATTGATAGTCATACCTTTCTGGTTCTCTCGGTTCGGCTGGTATTTTCTCTTTTGTTTCTTTGACTAATTGTTTACAACTCTCATCAAAACACAGCCAGGGATTTTGCTGGTCATACTCACTATGATAAATATCCAAGACATCTTCCATGGCACAGACAAACTCCGCTGATTCTTTTGGGGGAATGACCCATGATTGATTCAGCCATGGTTTCAATTCATTTTTTTTAAGGTTTTTCTAATGGTTTCTCGTGATATTTTTTCCACATATTCAAGTTCGACCATTTTATCTGCCAGCATTTGAAGTGTCCATTTTGCTCGTCCCGTTGGTGTTTCACTACAAGCGATGGCAATCAGATATGCTTCCTTTTCCCCATCGATAATTTTGGCACGGCGATGTTCTGGCTTTTTTCGATCAAGTTAATGATGATTCAATTCCTGACTCGACAAATCTTTGTCGTACTCTCTCAATAGTGGCTTGAGCAACATTTAAGGCTTCACTAATTTTCGAGTCAGTCCAACCACCTTCCTGTTGATTGACGTCTGCTAAAAGTAGTATTCTGGCATGGTTCATTTTGTAAGCTGCTATTTTTCCTTTCTTGGTTAGCTGCTCGAGTTTAGTTCTTTCGGAGTCTGTTAGCTCTACAATATATTTTTTCTTCGGCATTTTTTTGTCTGAAGTTGGATAACTTCTTCCAGATTAGCTCTTTTTTTATCCCTCAAAACAAAATTGATGCTCTACTAGCTTGACGATCTGTTTGATTAAGGAAAACCACAATAGTTTCCCATTTAATCTCGGGAGTTTGAGAAATCTCTGCAAATTTCTTCTTCTACTTTCAAAGGTGATCGGTTGCGGGAAAAGAGCCGCCAATTTTTCTAGTTGGACTGTCCGATGACTTTGTAAAAGCAGGATTAGTATCTGTAAGGTCAAATAGCTCGCTTCCCTAAGATTCGCCTGTAGGCAAGCCTGATAGAATGGAGGTAACATTTTGATTTTTTGGGTGGTTTTCCCAACCACTCTATTTCTTTAGGGGGTCGTTTGGCTAGACCCCAGGCTATGTCTAGCTTGTAGCTCCTCTGTGACCCCTTAAAACTAAATCCTGTTTAAAAGGTATAGGAAAGTGGGGTGTAGAGTGTGGGTTTTTAAAGTTCGATCGAGCTTTACTTTTAACCGAATACTGAAAAAGCCGCTAGTTATAGAAATAACTAACGGCTTTTTGCTGGGGGAAATTACCCAGAATGGAATTACAGAGAGGAACCTAAACCGGCGTAAGCTCCGTAGAAGAAAAGACCAACCACGGCGATAACGCCTAGACCAGCGATGGTGGCGACTAACCACAAAGGAATACGACCTTCTGCGAACATGAATAACACCTCCTAATTGCGATGACAATAAATCGGGACTAATTAGTTAAAGAAATAGCTGGAAAATAAAATTCCCAAGACAGCAACTAGGAGTAAACCTAGGTAAAGAGAAGTACGATTTAACTCGACGGCTTGCCGATTCGGATTAGGTGTTCTTTCCATAATTGTTCTCCTAGCGTTGAATAAACTGCATTGCCGCAATTGCACCGATAAAGAAGACAGTGGGGACCGCTAAGGTATGAACTGCCAACCAGCGAACGGTGAAAATGGGGTAAGAAATGGGTTGATTGGGATTACCACTAGCCATTGTTTTTATCCTTAATTAAAGTAAACTACTGATTAAACTGCTCGATTTGATTTTTGGCCTCAAAGCGATCATTAATGATCGGTAATTCTTGACGCTCTTGAGTGTAATACTCATCGGGACGGGGAGTGCCAAAAACATCGTAAGCTAAACCGGTACTCACGAATAACCAACCTGCGATAAACAGCATGGGGATGGTGATGCTATGGATAATCCAGTAACGAATACTGGTAACGATATCGCCAAAAGGACGTTCGCCGGTACTACCTGACATGGACGGTTCTCCTCGGAATGATAGGACTTGAAAAATTCAATCTCTATAATAGAGACTTTGTTGACCCTGAGACAAGTTTTAGGCTGGTTCGCTAGGGGGATTATATTTCAGTAAAACCCCATTTTGTCCCAAAACAAAACCCTTGTCGGAATTGATAAAAACAATTCGATAGAGATTGGAGGGGACACTTTCCACCGCGCGATCTTTTTGCCAAGATTGACCGTTGTCATGACTGACCAACAGATTGCCGCTACCACCAGCGACCCAAATTTCTTCGGGAGTGCGGTAGTTGAGGTCCAAAAGTCCCCAACTGGTGGAAAACTCGGGGAATACCTTATCTTCCCATGTATCGAGATCATTGGGGCTAGTAAATTGTAGTTGACCACCTCGGGCCAGGGACCATAGTTCCCCATTTTCACCATAACCGACTTTTTGTAAGCGGCGGGAGGAAAGACGATTGTGGGGTTGCCATTCTGTTGACCCCGGTTCCCAGGTGGAATAAAAGTTCCCGCGTGCGGAAACGGCCACGTATTTACCATCATGGGAACGAACAATTGTCCGGGCTACACCCACAGCACCTTCCACTAAAGCTTGCCAAGTTTTGCCCCCGTCTTTGGTGCGGTAGATAGCGCCTAAATCCGTGACCATTTCGGCGGTTTTGTCGTTCAGGGCGATAATTCCGTAGGGAGAACCGGGTAATTTTTCACTTAAGGGGATACGAGTCCAGCTGCTGCCCCCGTCTTCGCTATGGAGAAGAATCGAGGGTTTACCGACAATCCAACCCTCTTGGTTGTGGAAACTGACGGCGCTAAAGCTAACTTTTTCGTCGCCAAGGTTGAGGACTTTTTGCTGCCAGTTGTTCCCCCCATCGCTGGTTTCAAAGAGGGTAGATTTGGTTCCCACTAACCAACCGTGCTGCAGGTCGTCGGTAAAGGCGATATCGGCAAAAGTGGAGTCAGTGTCGAGGGTGAGGATTTGCCAAGGACTATTGCTCAGGGATGGCACATTACTACAGCTAAAGCAGAAAAAGGCTACAGCTAGAACTATTACGAATTGTTTCAGTTTTCTCATCAATGGTTCAGAGGTATTGGTCAAGGAATCGGGACGGATAAGGTTTGTACCCGATGGGTTACAGGCTCATAAGAGCCGTTAGATTTAAAGATAATGAGTGCTTGAGTTAGTTTAAACCATATAAACTAATAAAGAAAACAAATCCTAGCGCTAAAGCCCCGAAAATCAAAATATTTTTTTGCGCGGGAGTGAGACGGTTGACTCCAAAACCATAGCTAAGATTTTCTTGGAATCCCGAAGGAGCATCTTTAGCTCCGATGTTGATAAATTGGGAACGACGCACACCACACACGGGACAGCGCCACGTTTCTGGCAATTCCTCGAAGGGGGTTCCAGCGGGAGTGTTGGTTTTACTATCTCCCTTGCTGGGGTCGTAAACGTAGCCGCAGGAGCGACATTCGTAGTTGGCAGGGGCCTGGTCGGCTAGGGTTAGTTCTGGTGGGCGATCGCTCATAACTAAGATTAAAGGAATTTTCAACACTCTGTTACAAATTATCCTTGAAAATTGACCTCTCTCACGGGCAAGCCCCAACAGAATAGCCAGTTTTCAAGCCTGAAAAGGATTAGGGAGGCAGCATATCGGCTTTAAAAAAAGCAATACTAATCTATTAGGGCTTAAATGTCTATTAAAACTTTATTAAGTTTATATTTGGGCTATTTACCCTGATTTTGGTACTCAAATTTATTCCGAGAAATTGAGAAATTTCAGGCAGGGAAGAAATTAGGGGTCTGATTTCTCACCTCTAACCGATTATTCTTGACCGAATTGACTAAATCCCTAGCTTAATTTCTTCTTAGAGGCGAGAGTGAAGCTAAATTAATTGTCTCCATATTGAATAAATTTAATCACTTTTAGCGATCGCTTTTATATTTTGGCATAAATGGGCTGCTCCCTCGCCGTTCCCTGTTCCCGAAAACGAAAACTTCGCACCTCACCATTAAGATAACTGCTATCAACCTTATATTATAGGTATATCATCAACCTTAACTATCCCTTAAAAAGAGAGTAAAAATTATGTTCAACCAGCTTGATTGGAATCCAGCCTACTCAATTGAAACCCTAGAACCAAATACGGTATTTTTTCTATCTGAGCGAGAATCAATCTGTTTTCAAGAGCCGCTTTATTATCGTTTAGTAAGATTAATCGATGGTCAACGTAATCTTGATGAAATTATTGATATTCTTCAGTTAGAATTTTTACAAAATCAAGAAATCAATCCCAATAATCCTAATTCGTTTGCAGTGATTATTAATTATAGTCTGGCAATTCAAAAAGCGATTTTCCAGTTATATAAACGAGGGTTTTTGTTAGAAAAAAAAGAATTACTGTCGTCTAATTTAGCAATTTTATGCCATCATCTTCAGGTTTCTCAAGACCAAGCTTTTGAACGATTACAATCTCTGAAGGTTACGGTTAAAAGCCTAGGCTCAATTCCCCGGCAAGATTTGATCAATATTTTAAATTCCTTGCAAGTTCAAGTCGCAGATGAAGGGGATTTAACCATTATTTTAACCGATAATTATCTTCATCCTGATTTAGATAGTATTAATCAACAAGCTTTAGTCTCACAAAAGCCTTGGTTATTAGTTAATCCCCTGGGAAACCTAGCATGGATTGGTCCCTTATTTTATCCCGATAAAACTGGTTGTTGGCATTGTTTGGCTCAACGATTACGAGATAATCGTCCCGTGGAGGAATTTATCATTAGACAGAGAGAAAATAAGATTTCTTTAATTTCTCCTTTAGGGTTTTCTTCAGCGACAATACAGACGGTTTTAAATCTGACGGCTATGGAGGTTTTTAAGTGGATTATTCAAGGTAAAAATCAACGTTTAGAAGGAATGCTGATGACTTATGATACTTTAAATTTACAATTTCAAGAGCATATTTTAGTTAAACGTCCGAACTGTCCTAGTTGTGGATATTCTCTGAATAAAACACCTTTACCCGTGGTTTTGGGACATCGGAAAAAGTGGTTTACCAATGATGGTGGACATCGTTTTTGTTCTCCTGAAGAAACCCTAAGAACCTATCAACATCTTATCAGTCCTATTACGGGAATTGTGCGAGAATTAAATAAGATTCCTGGGAATACTTTAGTTCATACTTATGTGGCGAAACATCATTTTCGTAGTGTGTTTGATGATTTAGACAGTTTACGGCAAAATATTGGAGGTAGAAGTGCGGGAAAAGGCCGTACAGATAGTCAAGCAAAAGCAAGTGGATTTTGTGAAGCTATTGAGCGCTATTCGGGGGTTTTTCAAGGGAATGAAATCAGAGAAAAAGCCAGTTATCAAGAGTTAGGAGATAAAGCTATTCATCCTAACAAATGTATGAATTTTAGTGAAAAACAATATCAACATCGAGAAGAATGGAATGCGAAGAATCAAGGATGGTTTCAAAAAGTCCCTGAACCTTTTGATGAAACTAGAATCATTGATTGGACTCCTGTGTGGTCTTTAACTGCTCAAGATTTTAAGTATTTACCCACAGGATATTGTTATTATGGTTATCATCAATCTGAACCCTTAGATTGTTGGGCTGATTCTAATGGCTGCGCCGCAGGAAATACGATAGAAGAAGCGATTTTACAAGGGTTTATGGAGTTAGTGGAACGGGATTGTGTGGCTTTATGGTGGTATAATCAATTAGTTAAACCTTCCGTTAATCTGGAAAGTTTTGATCAGCCGTATTTTGAGCAATTAAAGCAATATTATGAGTGGTTAAATCGGGAGCTATGGGTGTTAGATATTACCAGTGATTTGAATATCCCTTGTTTTGCCGCTATTAGTCCGAGAAAGGGGCGGGAAGTGGAGGATATTTTATTAGGATATGGGGCGCATTTTGACCCAAAAATTGCTATTAGTCGAGCGTTAACGGAGGTTAATCAAATCTTACCGAATGTGTTATCTTTTAAGGACGATGGGACAACGATTTATAATCCTTCTGCGGATCCTTTGGCGGTTAAATGGTGGCAAACGGCAAGGTTAAGCAATCAATCTTATTTAGTTCCCGATAGTAAAATAATACCCCAAAAAAGTTATGATTATTTACAATTAGCTAGTGATGATTTATTAGAGGATGTTAAATTGTGTCAGCGAATTGTTGAGTCAAAGGGGATGGAAATGTTAGTATTAGATCAGACTCGTCCCGATATTGGTTTAAGAGTTGCTAAAGTCATTATCCCCAGAATGCGTCATATGTGGAAGCGTTTAGGGACAGGAAGATTGTATGATGTTCCTGTTAGCATGGGATGGTTAAAAGAAGCTTTGACGGAAGATGAATTAAATCCTTTTCCCATGTGGATGTAACCCTTGTTCATGGTCAATTGTTGATGATTTTAAGTTACTTGGTGAAGATTTCGAGTTTAACTTTCATTCCCGTTTTATCTAAAAGACTGAGTAATTTATCAACAGTAAAACGGCTAATTTCTCCATTTATTAAATCACTAATTTTCGGTTGTGTTTCCTCGAAAAAAGTGGCGGCTTCTTGCTGTGTCCATCTTTTTTCTTGGATAAAAGACCGCAAGGTTAACATCAAATCGGCTCTAATTTTTAAGTTAGTTGCTTCTTCACTGTTAAATCCTAAATCTTCAAAGATGTTATCGCTACCAAAAGTGATCTCAATAGGGTTAGATTGTGTCATGGTTATCCCTCCTGTAATTGTTGTCTAAATTGAATCATTTGTTGATAACGTTGTTGTCCCAATTCAATTTCTTTTTTCGAGGTTTTCTGTGTTTTTTAACCGAAAGCATGAAGGACATAAATCGCTTCTTTAAACCTTGCCACATAAAAGATTCTGTAGGTTTCTCCTGTCCAAATTCTAATTTCTTCTGTTCCTTGACCAATAATGGGAATGGGTTTAAAATCATTGGGTTTCTCTCCCTGTTGAATAGCTCTCAGTTGAAAACCTGCTTTACGCTTTGCGTCTTCAGGAAAATCTCTAATATCTTCCCTTGACGTCCCAATCCAGTAAATGGGTTTATCTCCCATGTTGGGGTTAATGATTAAGGTTGATACCTAATTTAGTATAATATGATCATCAGTTTGTCAATTGTTCGTTAGTTGACAAGCAAGATGATGATCATTTTAGTTTAACTGAATCTAAGTAAAGTGTATCAGGGCAAACATCTTGTTCATGAGGCCATAAGCAAAGTTATTCTGGACTTAAACGTACCTGTAGGGGCAAACCCCCTGTGGTTGACCCCGTGTTGCCCCTGTAGCGCACTAAGCAATACAAGCGCGTAAATCATTAAGAGTAATCATCAACGTCATCGGTTCAAGAGGAGACACATCAAAACCTAAAGCCAAATAAAAATTCTTAGCTTCTTCTGAAATAGCATGAACAATAATTCCCCGAATACCAATGGTATCAGCCGCTTTAACAACCCGTAGCGCACCATCACGAAATAAACCGCATCCTAAACCTTGACCTTGGTAAGAAGTATCTACTGCCAATCGTGCCAAAATTACCACTGGAATTGGGTTAGGCATATTCCGCCGAAATTTACCATTAGCTGATTGTATACTAATCGTCCCGGAAGCAAGGGCGTAATACCCAACTACCCTATTGTCAACGCAGGTAACAAAAGTTCTAGTTGCACCACTGGCTTGATTAGCATAAGCTCGACGCTTCAACCAATCATCAAAAGAAGTAATTCCGCAGGAAAAATCAGTGATTGAGTGATAACTAGCCAGAGGTTCAGGTAGTGTCAAATTCATTCCTTCTGCCAAGGTGCGAGCGTCTGCATGGTTTTGCGTAAACGTTCATTAGGTTGAGGTGGTGCATCTAGAAGTGCGATAAATTCTGCATAAGCCTCTGGACTAGCCCAAAAAATAGTACGTTCGAGCAAAGTTTCCTCCGCAGCATTCCGCGCGGCTTCCAAAATAAAATCAGTTCTATTCTTACCTTGCACTTTGGCTGCCATATCGATCAAATTGCGTTCTTCTGGCTTAATTCGCAAATTTAGGGTATTACGCGGAGTCTTACTTTTTGTTTTACTACTCATAGGATGGGTGTGTAATTCCAAACTTAATTATTTTAACATAATGTAGTGACAACAACATTACACTATGTATGTACGATACGATACCCAGATTTTTCAGAGAGATGAGCATCATTTGATGAAAGTCTAGGCTTCAAACCTTTCCATTATAACTGATAGGTAAAAGCTGCATCACCGCAGTAACACACCTTAAATAAAATATTGTTGGGTTTTGTTGCCTCAACCCAACCGACAAGAGCGGCGTGCTGCTATGCAGTGCCGTAGGCATCGCACTATTATTGAGGAATTAATTTAATTAAACTTCTTAAGGTCGCATTAACGGATTCCGAATTAGGAAAATACTTTTTAACATCAGGATCAAGAATAATTACATCATTTTGCGCTGGAAAATGTTCAACCGTTTTTGTTCCATCTTCATGATGAACAGTAACGCTATGACCTTCCCGATACTGTTGGTAATATTTTCCGCGAACAGGATTTTTAAGTTGACTTAAATCATATTCTTCTCGCAAGTCATCTTCTAATTCATCTTGGATTTTCTCGTTCATAATATCTCCTTTCTTTGGGTGTAACTAATCTTGAACTAACTCAAACATTAGCACATTAGTTAAGTTATATGTCAGAGCAGTTTGACCAGCAGGGAAATTTACTTGGGTCGGTTGACTTATTGCGATGGTCGTTGGCTTCGCACATTCCATCATAATACTAGAGTTACTCGGTGTGAAAGATGGCAATACGCTTCCTTTCGGTGTGAAAGATGGCAATACGCTTCCTTCCGGAATATCGGTCACCGTAAGGTAATAAATCGTGTTTGTGTAGAACTGATACTGAGTCCCTGGTTTTCCTTGAGATGCTAATATTGGTTTATCGTTCATATACAGTGCAACACTCATTAAAGATGATTGTTCCACTGTAAAACTTGTATCTGTAATTATTTGCATAACCCCATTGTCAATCTTGTCATTATTGTATGGTGAACTTGAACTGAATTTAAAACTTCTATCATCGTATTGTATCTGAATCTCATTGGATCCATTTGCGTCATTGGGTTTGACTTCTATTTGGTTCTGAGATACATACGCCACACCAGGCTTGAGAGGTTCTGAGGTAGAACCAAAACCCAGATACCATTTTGTACACCATGTGAAAGTATAATTGTTGCCACTAAGAATTTTTTGACTCAACCAGACAAGAGGATATCCCGATCCTGGATCATCAACTTGAAATAGGGCAACATCTTGGTCTGCTCCACTTAAGTTTTTTATTGTTAATGAATATTGTTGTATAGTCACGGTGAAGATAGGAACTTGAGGGTGGAAAGGTCAATCTCAGAGTATTCATTGATTGAGAATATCAACTTTTCAAATTTGCAACTATCAAGCCAGCCTATCACCGAAATGGTAGACTAGCTTGACAGCATGAATTTTGACTTAATAGCCATTTCAGGACAATAGATAGCTATGCCACAACAAACTGTAATTTATCGTTTAACACATATGAAAGCGATGTTAAGCCATCAGCAAACGTAAATTGTGTCGGGCTGCTCACGTAGTCGTCCGAGATAGCCACGCCTTGGTGCGAATCAGTCGTACAGAGCCAATAAGTTGGATGAGTATGGAAGTTATACTTTCCATTTGGTTTTCCTTGAACTGCAAGTGCTGGAAGTTTATTCATGTAAGCGGCGACACTCATAAGTTTTGCCTGTGTAACCGTAAATGATGTATCAGTCGTGACTAGCATATCACCTGGTTTAACAGAGGAACTGTAAAATGCTGGGGAGTTAGTTGAAAATTCGCCGTTTACATAAGTAATCCCCATCGCATTATTACCCCCCTGTACAGCTGGCTCCATACTTTGATATGGCCCTCCTGAAGTCCACTTTACGCCTGGCGCAAGAACATCTTCAGTCGTTCCCCAGTTTAAACCCCAATCGACCGACCAAGAGAAAGTCGTGTTGTTACCATCATTGACGTTTTTGAGAATCCACACAAGTGGTAAACCGTTCACTACATCAGGATATTGTTGGTAGATTGCAATGTTTTGGGCTGCGCCACTATTGTTGGTTACTGTTAGTGAATAGTCTGACATTACTTGTTCCTCTGTGTATTTGTGTTTTTGATAATCTGGACAAAATTTGATTTTCCATCTGGCAGTTAGCTACTGGCAATTCGCTACTTCTAATTCAGGTTTACCTGAGTTAGTTACTGGATTTTGGAAAATTTGGGTACTTTGAATTGCACCTCATGGAAAAGTCGCACGGCACGATTAAGCATCAACCATGCAATGGTTATGCCATTACCGAACTAACTTGAATAGTTTCATGTTGTTGTGGAACACCAGCGTCATAGGTGATATCAACTTCTCCTGCACCGGTTATGGTGGCTAAGGGATTAGTACAAGTAAATTGAATTGCACCACCTGCCAGACCTGTTAGGTTAACATTCATGGGTTGTGCTGTCATTAAATGAATATGATTAGCATCATGTGCTGCGGCTTGAACCAATGTAATAGTTGTCATTAGTATTTTCTCCAGTTAACGAGATGTTTTGAGGCAAAATGCCTTGTCTTTGGGGTTAAAAGTGATTTGTTTAATCACCTTTGATACCAGAATAAGTTTTATTTTAAGTAATGGCAATCTCTAAAGTTAATACTTTTCTAATAGGTTTTTTTGAGTAGAATATTAACTTTTATATTAGATTTATATTAGATTTGTATTAGATTTAAAGGGTCACTTTATGGTATGACTCCCTCATCCCTGAAAGTAGAACTAATGAATTAATCGGGCGACTAAAATCATCAAAACCCTTTTACCCTCTGACTTGTAGCGGTTTTAGGGGATGAAAAGAAGGCAGCAAAAAAGCGATCGCTTATCCCTCAAAGAAAACACCTGCCCTAAGTAAGGAGATGCTATTATTGGATGATGAGTATAACCTTTCAATTAGTTCTGGCTTTACTTTCCCGTGGGCAAGTCAAAATATCAGCCCATGGCTACGATGAACTAGCAAATGACGGTATTCTGGTAAGGGATGTGATAACAGGTATTAGAGAAGCTGTCATTCTCGAAGATTACCCGGAATATCCTAAAGGGCGTTGTGTGCTAGTCTTACAGAAAGATAGTCAGGGTAAACCCGTTCATGTGGTTTGGGGTATAGCCAAGAATACCGAATCGCCTGCTGTTCTAGTCACTGCCTATAGACCTGATCCAGCACGTTGGTCAAGTGATTTTACAAGGAGAAAACTATGACAAAAAAGCCTCACATTAAACTCATCCACATTGGAGAGTACATGGCTGAAGTGGAAGTCGAACTGATTGAGACTCCCGAAGGATGGTCGCCCTATTTATCATTAGAAGACGCTCAAAAATTAGATGATGTCCGGGAAGCCCTTCGTCAAGGTGATCTACAAAAAGCTTCCAATTTAGCACATCTTTACAAAATTACCCCTCTTACCGTTTAACTAAACTTTGACAAGAAAAAATTAAAAAGCGATCGCAATCCTTGAAAACAGACAGCGATCGCCTAACTTTTAACTATCACAAGCAACATTATTGGAGGGCTGATAATTCTTCCCGAAGAATACGGCGTAAATCGGACTGAGTGAGCGATCGCTCAGAAGGAGATTGGATATATTGTTTTAAAGTCTCATTAATTAGGGTTTGATAACCCATTCCTGCGGTTTCAGCCTGTTCTCGAAAATAAGCTAGAATCTCATCATCTAGATAAATGGTAATGCGTGTTTTCCCCTGAGAGGAAATGAGCGCCCCTCGTTTTCCTTTAGAAAAATCATATTCCTTTCTCATAAGTTTTTCTCTCTTGTTTTGTAGCACGACGAGCGGAAATCAAGCGAATGACTTCACCCCGCAAAGTATAAATAACCACTAATAGTGATCCCATGTTTCCCATCCCCACTGCAATAAAACGTTCTTCTGTTATACAACCGGGATCAAGATCATGAATAGCGAGGGGATCAAAAAACACCATTTCAGCTTCTGCAAAGGAAACACCGTGCTTTTGCCAGTTGGTTTTTGCTTTTCTGGGATCATATTCAAATGTCATACATACATTATATGTATCTTAGAAGGTTGAGTCAAGCTCAAAACCCCTTCAGAGTATCACACGGATCGCCTTACCTTCCCACTTAGAGGGGTATTCAGGGGGAATGACAACTGTGCCATGATGAAGAATCATTTTAAATTCAATCGCTTCCATTCGTTAAGCTTTATAAAGTGTTGTATCAAGTTTAACCCAATCAATCCATGGAGTTTTAGGGGATGAAAAAAAAGCCTAAAAAAAGGGACCGCTTTTTCCCAATCAAATATAATTTAGCTAGAAAATTGCCAAAAAACCTCTATGCTCAACGGGTACAAAATTATTGATGCTGATTCCCATGTCATTGAACCCCCCGCAATGTGGGGACAATACCTAGAACCTAAATTTAGGGAATTTGCTCCTTCTGCTGACATGAAAATCAAAGGAGAACCGATTAGTCAAAAAATCTCCCCACAAGTCCAAGCAGAAGGGAATAAGCAGATGATGCAAGCTCATCCCCACGCTTATCTCAATCGCTATAACCCAGAGTCCCATGTTCAATCTATGACACAAATGGGCATAGATGTGGCTTTTATTTATCCTAATTACGGACTGTGGTTATTTGCCATTGATAGCCTACCCGCCGAAGTGATTGGGGCTTTTGTCCGTGCCTATAATAGATGGTTATATGAAGAATATTGTAGCTATGACCCGGCTAGACTGAAAGGAGTCGCTGCAGTCAATCAACACGATCCCGAAGACATGGTCAAAGAGCTACACCGTATGGCAAACTTGGGCTGGAGGGCGGTTTTTTTGCGCCCTAACCCCGTTAAAGGCAGAATTTTGAGCGATCCAGCCTATGAACCCTTTTGGGCGGCCTGCGAGGATTTGGACATGGCTGTAGGAATTCATGAAGGCACTCATAGCCGCCTACCCACCACTGGTGCAGAGCGATTTAATAGTCGGTTTGCGCTTCATGCTTGTTCTCACCCGATGGAACAAATGATGGCACTGTTAGCCTTAATTGAAGGGGGGGTGTTAGAACGTCATCCGAGGCTGAGGGTGGCGTTTCTAGAGTCAGGGTGTGGTTGGCTTCCCTATTGGTTATGGAAGCTTGACGAAGAGTATAAAAATTTACATTGGGAAGTCCAAGATCGGGTAAAATTATTACCATCGGAGTATTTTCGCCGTCAGTGTTACATTGCAGTGGAACCCTCTGAACTCTGTTTGGCTCAGGTCATTGATTTTATCGGTTCTGATAACTTAATCTTTGGGTCTGATTATCCTCACATGGATCATCAGGCTGATGGAGTAAAAAAAGTTATAGGACTTGAAGACAACTTATCTCAGGAGATAGTCAAAAAAATCGTTTGGGAAAATCCTCAGCGATTTTATTGTTCAATTTAATTTCTCAAAAAGGAAGCACAGTTATGTTTGAAACTCGTAGCTTATTCTACAAGGCAGAAAAAGTTATTGAAGCCGCTAATAAAATGGAAGGGGAATGCCCACACATTGGTTTTTTACAGCGTCTTTATCAACAGTCAAAACAAGTTTCTCAAATTATTGCTTATATTTGGCGATGGGCTGATGAAAATAACGAGAAATACGCCGAGCAAAAGAGAGTGGCCAATCTCTTAAGGACTTATTTTGAACATCCGACCTCAGACCAGGGATTGAAAGAAGGAAAGAATGCTGATCACCTCAAAAAATTGTTTGGAGCTAATCCCAAGCAACTACCAGAAACCGTTGATGAATCTGATCCAGCTTATTTACTGAAACAAGTCTTCTTTTCTCCAGACGTTCCTCCTCCACCCAATGAATATACTTTTCCAATCTTTGATGAATATGAACTGGGAGAGAAAAACCGAAGCTTGGGTTACTTATTTGAAGTGACGTATAGTAGCTTTATTGGTCAAATATTGGATGCAGATAACAATGCACCAGAGTTGTTTAAAATGATTATTCCCTATCCACCTGAGCCGTCATGGGGAAATGCCACTTTAAATGCAGATGATTTGTCCGACTGGATATCAAACCGACAACCAGGGAAATATTTTGCCGACAATCCTTATATTCCGACAACTTGTTCCTAGAAGCCTTGCAAATTAATTACACAAAAATAAAAATTCCTCGCCTCACCTAAAGGGTGGGGATTTTATCGTTAAATTAGTCAAAAAATGATTATTAAAGATCCTCAGAACCTTTTATCTGATCTGACAATAAATAATTCTATCTTTTCAGATAGAATTCTTGAGATTCCCTCTCATAATATTCCTTTGCATCCTCATAGTATCAAAAAATTGCTAATGACGGCTAAGGATAAATATGCGGTTGTTGTCTTTCAGCCAACTCTACCCATTCTTTCAGACTTGGGTTTGCCTAGTTATCCTATACTAGCGTATTTATATCCCCAAGAATTAAGTGATATTTGGCATCAATTACAACCCCAGATAGAGACATTCCTAACAAGCCAAACTATTCAACCTCAGCCTATTCCATTAGTTTTACTATCGGCAATAGATAGAGATGAGCAGTTACATTATTTTAGTTGTCATTATGGAAAAGCGATCGCACCTTCTTATGTCAGAGTTGTTGTTGGTAACACTTGTAATCTTAAGTGTGTTATGTGTCCCTATCATAGTTCTTCGATAAAGTCTAATCATACTACAGATTTTTTTCAAAAGAAAAAAGTCATGTCTTGGGAGATGATGGAAAAACTAGCAGCAGACTGTGGAAAAGCAGCAACTACCATTTTAATAGGTAGTGTTGAAGAACCATTACTTCATCCTAAACTTATAGACTTTATTCAACTTTGCCGACAGCAAGGTGTTCCAAAAGTTCATCTAACTACTAATGGTCAACTTCTGAATAAAACTTATATTAAAGCTCTGTTAAAATCGGGTTTAACCAGTATTGATATTAGTCTTGACGCGGCGACTCCAGAGACTTATTTAAGAATTCGAGGTGGAGATTTAAGCCAGGTCGAATCTAATATGATTGATCTGTTAAGAATTAGAGATCAGTTGGGTATTGACTGCGAAATCAGAACCTCTTTTGTCAGAAATTACAATGTTAATATTGAGGAAGAAGAAGCATTTTTAAATCGTTGGTTATCAAAAGTTAATAGTGTTTTTATCCTTAATATTGCTGAATATCAAGAAAACAATATGCGACTAAAAAAACACAATCAAGGGGTAAAAAAATCTCTCCAATATTATCAACAAAAAGCGCAAGGGCGCTGGACTTGTTTATTCCCTTTTCTTGAAATGGCAGTTTTACCCAATGGCAAAATCTACTACTGTATAGAAACCTTATTTAGACTAGGTTTTGATCAAGAGATTGAAAGTTTAGGGGATTATAATCAACAAACTTTACAAGATATTTGGTCGGGAGAGTTATTCCAGCAACTACGACAAGATTTAATTCTTAATCAATTAGAAAAAAGAAGGGCTTGTCAAGACTGTGAGATGTGGAAATCGCAGATAATTCATCAAGAACTAAAAGATGGATACTCAGTGCTAACCACAACGGTGACAGAAATTTATTCTCAAGTCTGATCTAAGAGTTTAATGGACATTTTTCCGCTCAAATGGTAGAAAATAAGTAAAAACGTTATTAAAAAGTGAGTTATGAAAGATTATCAACTAATCACAAAAATTTATGAAAGTTCTAGTTCTCTAGTCTATCGAGGCATTTTTAAGGCAAATGCTCAACCGATTATTCTTAAAATTCTTAAAGAAAATTATCCAACTCCTTCAGAGATTACCCGTTATCGACAGGAATATGAAATTATCCGTTCTTTGAACATAGACAGTGTTGTTAAAGCTTATGATTTACAGCGACACTATAATAGTTTGATAATGTTTTTAGAAGATTTTGGAGGTCGATCTTTAGAGTTATTGCTATCTCAAGGTAAGTTAAATTTGGAAAACTTTCTTTTGATCGCTATTAAAATAACTGAGGGGTTAGCTGCTATTCATCAGGCTAATATTATTCACAAAGACATTAACCCATCTAATATTGTCTATAACCCTGAAACCGAACAACTGAAAATCATTGATTTTGGTATTTCCACCTGTTTATCCCAAGAATTTTTCACAGCTTGTCCTCCTAACCAATTAGAAGGGACTTTAGCTTATATTGCCCCAGAACAAACAGGAAGAATGAACCGAGGTCTAGATTACCGTAGTGATTTTTATTCCCTTGGAGTTACTTTATATGAACTTTTAACCAATCAATTGCCCTTTGAAACCACCGATCCTATGGAGTTAGTTCATTGTCATATTGCCCAACAACCTTTACCTGTTCATCAACTCATTCCAGAGACTCCCTTAACTCTCTCTAATATCATTAACAAACTGCTCGCAAAAACCCCAGAAAAAAGATATCAAACTGCCTTGGGTATTAAAGCTGACTTAGAAATCTGTCTTCATCAATTAAAGACGTTAGGACAGATTGCTCAGTTTTCTTTAGGTGGTCAGGATCTGACTGATAAATTTCAGATTTCTCAAAAAATATATGGTCGAAAACGGGAAGTTACTCAACTTTTGAAGGCTTTTGAGCGGGTTAGTCAAGGAACCACTGAAATAATCCTCATTTCTGGCTATTCAGGGATTGGGAAATCAGCTTTAGTTCATGAAATTTACCAACAAGTTACATATAAGCAAGGGCGATTAATTAGAGGAAAATTTGATCAGTTACAAAGAGATACTCCTTATTCAGCTATTTCTCAAGCCTTTCAAATCTTAATCCGTCAACTTCTAGGTGAGCCAGAAAATATTCTCCAAGCTTGGAAAGAGAAAATTTTGGAGGCATTGGGTAAGAACGGTCAAATTATTATCGATGTTATTCCCGAAGTTGAAAAAATTATTGGCAAACAGCAACCTGTTGAACTATTAGGAGGAAGCGAAAGTCAAAATAGATTTAATTTATTTTTTAAACGATTTATCAATGTTTTTTCTCAAAAAGAAAATCCATTAGTGATATTTATCGATGATTTACAATGGGCAGATTTACCCTCTTTAAACTTAATTGAACAATTAATATCAGATTCTGACATTAAATATTTTCTGATAATTGGAGCCTATCGAGATAATGAAGTTAGTTCGATTCATCCTTTAATGAATACTTTAGAAAAAATTCAGCAATCACAAGTTTCTGTATCGAAAATTACTCTTGCTCCTTTACAGATGAAGCACATTAATCAATTAATTGCTGATACCTTAAGTTGTTCGATAGAAGTTACTATGCCTTTGGCAGATTTGGTGACACAAAAAACAGGTGGAAACCCCTTTTTTATCGCTCAGTTTCTCTATTCCTTATACCAAGATGGTTTCATAATATTTAATCCTTCTTCTACTAAATTAGAAGATAATAAGCAAAGTTATTGGCAATGGAATCTTACCGAAATTAAAAGTCTATCAATTACCGATAATGTCGTTGATTTAATGATCCATAAAATAAAAAAATTAGCTCAAAAAACTCAAAATATTCTAAAATTAGCCGCTTGTATTGGTAATCAATTTAGTCTAGAAGCTCTTTCTATTGTAAGTAATACATCTCAATATATTACGGCTCAAAAACTACAATTAGCCCTTGATAAAGGGTTAGTAATACCATTAGATAATAACTATAAACTAGCTCTACTCTGGGATTCAAAAGAATTATCGAGGCAACTCTTAGAAACTGAAACTTTGGGTGGGTATTCTAACTATGTTTCCTATAAATTTTTACACGACAGAGTACAGCAAGCAGTTTATTCTTTAATTCCAGAGGAAGAAAAGAAAAGGACTCATCTACAAATTGGTCGCCTACTGCTAAAAAACATTACAGACGATGAATTATTAAACAATATTTTTGAAATTGTTAATCAACTTAATGAAGGTTCTGAGCTAATTACTGAGCAACAAGAAAAAGATAATTTGGCAGAATTAAATCTTAAAGCTGCTAAAAAAGCTAAAGCATCAACTGCTTATGAAACAGCATTAAAGTATTTAGATTCTGGTCTCAGTTTATTAACAACTAATAGTTGGAGTGAGCAGTATCAATTGACTTTAGAACTTCATGAAGAAAAATTACATTCTCTCTTTCTTAATACAGAATTTCAGCAAATTTTATTTTATTCAAATATCATTATTAACCAAGCTAAATCGATCTTAGATAAAGTCAAAACATATCAGATAAAGATTGAATTTTACTATGCAAATTTTCAACCTGATCAGGCGATTGATACCGCTTTAAAAACTTTGAAAGAACTGGGAATTTTAATTTATAGAAGAAATGGCAAAAGTAATATTAATCAAAGCATTAATAAGTCCTTAAATTTAATTCTACAAAAAAGGAAAATTGACGATTTAGAAAGCCTTCCTGTTATGACTGATCCCTATAAGCTTAAAGCCATTCAAATCTTACAACAAATAATGTCTTCGACGGCAACTACTGATCCCCTATTACATATAAAAATAATCCTCAAACAGATTGATTTATTTATCAACCATGGAAATTCTCCTGAATCAGCAGCAACATATAGCTACTATGGAATGATATTATGTGGCTCTATCAATAATTATAATTTAGGATATGAATTTGGTAAATTAGCCCTTAAATTGCTCGATAAATATAATATTCGTCAAGTACAAGCTCTTATTATACAGACACATTATGGATGTATATATCACTGGAAAGAGTATCTGAGAAATAAAGAGATCGATAACGAGTTACTAAAGAGTTTTCAAATCGGTTTAGATGTAGGGGATAACCAGTTTGCCTCTTATGTAGCTATAGACTATTGTATTTATAGACTGTTGGGAGGTTATCATTTGGAAGAAGTTGAACAGGAATATATCAAGTATAATCGAGTTATTAAAAAACTCAAGCAAACTTTTTCCTCTTTTTACCAAGAAATTTCTTATAATATAGTCAATAATTTACAAAAAAGCTTAAAAAAAGAAATTGCTTTATTTGTCGGTAAATCCCCTGAAGAAGAAAATGCAGTTTTAGACCAATTAAATCAGACTAACAATGAATGGTTACTTTTTCTGATTTACTTTGCTAAACTATTATTATTTTATCTTCTTAAGATTTACAAGTCGGCAGTTACTTATGGAGAAAGAGGACTTCAATATATTGCCAACCCAACTATAAACTCATTTTTGATTTCTCCTCAACATAATTTCTATTCATCGTTGAGTTTTCTAGCTTATTGTCATGATACAGAGCAAAATGATCAAAAGAAATTACTACAACAAGTAGATAACAATCAGAAAAATATGGCAAAATGGGCAAGTCATTGTCCAGCAAATTTTCAACATAAATATGATCTAGTCGAAGCAGAAAAAGCGAGAGTCTTAGGTCAAAACTGGAAAGCTCAAGAATTTTATGAAAAGGCAATTGAAGGAGCAAAAAAATATGAATTTATCCATGAAGAGGCTTTAGCTTATGAACGTGCCTCTGAATTTTATTTTACTTTAGATAGAGAAGAAATCGGTAAACTATATCTCAGAAATGCTCACCATTGTTATATTCGTTGGGGTGCAAAGGCCAAAGTTAAACAATTAGAAGAAGAATACCCTCAATATTTATTAGGCATCAGCAATCAAAACAAATCTAAAGGACTTAGTACCACTATTTCAACTACTGGCAATGATGGAGCAGTTCTTGATTTAACCACTATTCTTAAAGCCTCGCAAGCGATTTCTGGAGAAATTAAACTGGAAAATCTTCTGCAAAACTTAATGAAAATTGTCATTGAAAATGCAGGAGCGCAGAAAGGTTGTCTGATTTTAGAGAAAGAAGGCAACTGGGTTATTGAAGCCCAAGGCGCAATCGATGAAGAAACTATTAATATCTTACAATCAATTCCCATAGAATCTATCGACCATAATAACTCAATTCCCATTTTACCCACTAGCATTATTAATTATGTCGCTCGGACAAAAGAAACTATCGTTTTAAACGATGCCACTTCATCAGGTCAATTTACCAATGATTATTATATTGTGGCTAAACAAACTAAATCCATTCTTTGTACTCCTTTACTCAATCAAGGCCAATTAAAAGGAATTGTTTATTTAGAAAATAATTTAACAACTAGCGCATTTACCTCAGAAAGAGTTGAACTATTAAATATTCTAGCAGCTCAAGCTGCTATCTCTATTGATAACTCCAGACTCTATCAAACCTTAGAACAAAGAGTAGAAGAACGGACAAAAGAACTCACAAACACTTTAGAGGTACTGAAAGCAACTCAAGCGGAACTTATCTTTGAAAATGACCTACTTAAAAGTGCTGAACAACCTCCCAAATTTGTCTATCAAGTGGGGGGAAGTTTACCGATGGATGCGCCGAATTATGTGGTTCGACAAGCTGATCGCAATCTTTATAAAGCTCTCAAACAAGGTCTATTTTGCTATGTTTTAAATGCACGTCAAATGGGAAAATCTAGCTTAATGGTGCGGATGATGAGCCAATTACAAAAGGAGGGAATTAGATGTGCAGTAATTGACTTAACTCGGCTAGGAACAGATAATATTAACCCTGAACAATGGTATAAAGGATTAGCCGTTGATCTGCTCCGCAGTTTTGGATTAATCAAACAATTGAAAACTTTTAAAGCTTGGTGGACTGAACAGTTAGACCTGCCTCCTGTACAACGATTAGGACAATTTATGGAAGAGTTTCTTCTAGTTAATGACGATTTTAATCAGCGGCAATCTAGACAATCAACTGTTATATTTATTGATGAAATTGATAGCATTTTAGGGTTAAATTTTGAAGTTTCTGACTTTTTTGCTTTAATTCGTTCTTTTTATAACCAAAGAGCGATTCAACCTCAATTTCAAGGGCTAACTTTTGCCTTTTTTGGTGCTACCACACCTTCAGCTTTAATTACTGACCCCCAGAAAACACCTTTTAATATTGGTAACGCTATTGAATTAGCAAGTTTTAAAGAACACGAAGCCCAACCTTTATTATATGGGTTAACAGAAAAAGTCAGTAATCTTCAGACAATGCTTAAACAAGTCTTAAGCTGGACGGGAGGGCAACCTTTCTTAACTCAAAAACTCTGTCAACTGATGCGGGATAGTGAGCAACCAATCCCCTCTAATCAAGAAGAACAATGGTTGGCCAACTTAGTAGCAGAAAAAATTATTCAAGATTGGGAGATGCAGGATCAACCCGAACATTTAAAAACTATTCAAGATCGCCTTCTTCAAAGTCCAAACCGAACCCAATTATTAACCTTGTATCGACAAATTCTCCATCAAGAAGCAATACAGATTGATAACAATCCCTATTTACCTGAGTTATTTTTATCTGGATTAGTGGTAAAACGCCATGGCAAAATGGACATTCATAATCGAATTTATCAGACGATATTTAATAATGATTGGCTTGAGCGATCGCTATCTTAACACCATGGTTCAAAAATTTATTTATACCGAACCAGTATATTGACTTATAAAGTACTTTTGATACAAATGACAACTGACAATTGCTTTATTTTCTCTGAGTTTAATTAAACCCATACTATTAAGTTTATAAGCAATAATTGGATTAACTATCATTGGTTGATTCCCTTGACAAATCTGTTGAAAAACATCAGCAAGTTCAGGTTGTTTTTGTAAAGTGACCCAGTGAAGCTGTAAATGAGAGGAATAAATCCCCGTTGATGTGGTTGCTGATTTGATTAAATCTTCAATCGTGATTCCCTCTTGGCTAAGATGATAAATCGCTAAATGAATCAAGGCAGGATGTCCCCCCACTAAGTCGATCAATTGTTGAATTTCGTTGGTTGCTAATTCATTTAATTGATATTTTTTGGCCAATTCTGCCACTTGTTCTTGACCAAAACCCTGTAACTCTATAGGTAATCCCACATTAAAAGGAGACTGTTCTAATCGCAGAGAAACATAAGATTCTGTGGATTGAACAATAATTAAACGTAATTTCTGCCACAGGGGAGATCGCTTAGATTCTTCATAACAAGCTCGGATTAAAGGTAAAAAATCTTCCGCTACTTTCGGGTGTTCAAAGACTCGATGCACTTCATCAAAAGCCAATATCAGTGGCTGTTTTATCTCTCGTAAAATATACTCTTCAAAATAAATTGTCCAACTCATTTTAATTCCTATATCTTCATCCCAATAATCATCTAATTTGGCTTCTAAATTCAACTGCCGAGCGCAATTACGGCAAATCCAGCGTAAGAACTTGTTAAAATTTGCTATAATGTCTTGGTCTGCTTTTTGTAAATCTAAACTAACAATTTGATAACCGAACTCTTGTTGACAAGCCTCTAAAATTGTTAATAATAAAGACGTTTTTCCCCATTTTTTTGGAGCCTTAATGCGAACTAACGAGCCAGATCGACCGATTTCTTCGATAATTTTTGCTTCAAGTTTTGTTCGTTTTAGATAATAATAAGAATTATAGGGAACAGGAGCATCGGGGTATTCTGGCCGCTCATTCTGGGGATATTCATTACCGCAATACTGAAGCGATGTGGAGTTGGTAAAATGAGATTGTAGTCTAGATAAAAAATTTTTCTTATTGATCGTTTGTCCGATCAGTTGCGAGACTTTATCATAGAGTCCTGGCGCAACTACATTGGCAAGATAGCTGCTACTATAACCATTTTCTTGGGCAATTTCTTGATAGCTCTTTTTCTGCCAAAGTCCTCGCAATAATAATTGTTCTGTGTCATTGAGACAGCGATTCTCAAGCTTGAGCAGTTGCCCATTAAGAATCTCTTGGATTTCCTCGAATTTCATTATTTTTGTCCAAGGTAAGAAGATTTGAAGAAATAGATTGTTTGATTTTCCAGTTCCGTTGCAGCCAGAAATGTTGAATCTTGACATAACGGCAGCGATTCAAACTGGAATTGGTATATTTGACAAACAAGCTGACGAGAACCAGTAACCGACAAAATTGTGCGACGGCAACACCGAGAGGGATTAGTTTCCCCCCTTGCTAGGAAATTATAGCATTTCTTGTCAAGGTCAATTACACGGCGAGCAATTATCTCTTGATAATTTCTATCAAAACCCCTGAGTCTTCAGCGTCTAACTCCTCAATAATCCTATTAAGAATTAATTTGGAAAAATCCTCACAGGAGTTGACTAGACAGGGTTTTAGCAATCAGATGTACTGCATTTAAACTGCCTATTGGCAATTTTAGTACAGTGGCTGCTCCCAATCTTGCCAACAACTCTGAACAGTTACTGTTCATCCTTCAATACACTTGCTCCCAGAGCTTTGAGGGTTTCTTGCAGCATTTCAGCGCGAGAGATATTACCCTGATCTTTCAATAATTGTAGGCCTTTTTGCCAAATCTCGATCGCCTCATTATAACTACCGAAAACTATATAAGCAACCCCTAGATTTTGGTAAATAGTGGGATTATCGGGGTTTAACTTGAGAGCTTTTTTATAAGCTTTAATCGATTCTGGTAGCCGGTGCAGTTGTTTGAGAACCAGTCCTAAATTATAGTAACCATCGGCATAGCTAGGATCAATTTCTACGGTTTTCTCAAAGACAGATAAGGCAGTTTCGTAGTTTTCTGCTTCGTATAATAACCCACCGAAATTATTATAAGCACCCAGTTTTAATTTATCTAAAATTGGCTGCTTAATCGCTTTAATAAAATTATCGGCTGATTGCTTAAATTCCTCCACCGAATAATAATAATTAGCGAGATGATAATATAACTCGTATAAAATATGCGGATTAGAGCCATGGCATTTTAAACCATGTTTGAGCAGCTTAAAACCCTCTTTATCCCTGCCAATCTTCAGATATAACCCTCCCAATTTACTACACACATAGGGATCGTGAGGATGTTGCTGATAAAAGCCCTCCATCGCTTTTCTTGCTCGTTCAAACTTATCTAAGCTGGCTATTTTATCCACGGTGTAACCGTAGTGAAAGATAGCAATTTCTGGCAGTTCAACTATTTTCCAATCAGGCTCTTTTTTTAATAAAATAGCCACATTATCATCAATAATTGAGTGATAGGGTCGGGTAAAAGTGACTTGAGGATGTCGGCGAAATAGCCGCGAAATTAGAGAATAAGGTGATTGAATGGCTCCGATTTCATGGCGGATTAAATTAATAACTAAATTTTCCTCTTTTTCCATGGCCCGACGCATTTTCGGTACGATAGCGGGATTTAATTCCTCATCGGCATCAAGAACTAAAATCCAATCGCCAGTAACATATTTTAAAGCCTCATTTCTGGCATCGGAAAAATTCCCCCGCCAATCGTAGCTAGGAACTATAGCACCGTAACTTTTAGCAATAGCAATCGTATCATCGGTCGAACCCGTATCCATAACGATCATCTCATCCACCACCCCTTTAACGCTATCCAAACAGCGCCGGAGATTTTCGGCTTCATTTTTGACAATCATGCAGAGACTGAGTTTAGGCATAACTTTACCAACTTTAGCGTTTAATCTTGAGCGATAGCAGCTGATTAATAACCCACTGATTACCACTCATCGATTATTAATTATCTTCCGAGTCTATCTTAAACCGTTCTACCGAAGAAAGCAGCTCCCGGGAGATACTCACCAATTTTTGCAAAGAACCCGCCACCTGTTGAGATTCTTGGGAAGTTTCCTGAGCGGTTAACTCCACCGACTGCATAACTCGGGCGACATTGAGAGAATTTTCCCGTTGTTTGACCGTATCGGCGGTAATCGATCGCACCAGCGTATCGATGCGGTTAGAAACTTGGATAATATCTTCTAGGGACTTCTTGGCCTGTTCCGAGCGCTCGGTGACATCGATAACCTGTTGAATCCCCTCCTCCATTGCCGTCATTACCGAACCCGTTTCCGATTGAATCTGTAAAACGATCTGTTCAATTTCCTTAAGAGATTTAGCAGCTCTATCGGCCAACTGACGCACCTCATCGGCCACCACCGCAAAACCGCGGCCCGCCTCTCCCGCTCGCGCCGCTTGAATCGAGGCATTAAGAGCCAATAAATTAGTCCGCGAGGCAATCTGAGAGACTACCGCGACAATTTTCGAGATTTCCTGGGAAGCTTCCGCCAAACGCTTGACTTTTCGCGCCGTTTCTGATACAGTGTCGCGGATTTGCAGAATTCCCGCCACGGTTCTTTCCACGGAATCACCTCCCTTGAGAGCGGTAATCGAGGAAGTGCGGGCGACTTCTTCGGCTTCTCTAGCGTTTTCTGCCACCCTTTGAATTGAGTCGGTCATCATCTGTACCGAATTAAGGGTGACGGCCAATTCCTCCGCCATCCGCAGGGCATCGCTAGACTGATTGCGGGCGAAAGATTCACTATTGGTGCTGGCTTGATTCACCTGTTTTGCCGCTTTTTTCACCTGTCGGACAATTTCGCGCAGGTTTTGGATAGTCAAATTAAAAGCATCGGCCACCGCCCCTAAAACATCGGCACTTACCTCCGCCTTCACGGTCAGATCCCCCCGAGCCGCTCCTTCCACATCATCGAGAAGTCGAATCACTTGCCTTTGTAGATCTTCCCGTTCCCGTTCCGTTTCGGCGGCGCGTCCTTGGGCCTGGGTGGTGGTAGTTGCCACCACCCGGGCCATCTGATTGAAACGATTGGCCAGTTGACCGAATTCATCTTCCGAGTAGATCGTCGCTTTAGCGTTAAAATTGCCTTCTGAGAGATGATCGAATTGGCTTTGCAAATCCTCGAGACTGCGCTTAATCTGACTAATGAGCAACTGTAAACCTAGCCAAGTCAGGGCAAAAGCTCCCAGTCCAGTTAATAACATCTCGGTTAGTACCAGTTGACTGAAAGGGGAAAGGCTGGCTGGGGCTGGTTTCGGGGCAACTTTTTCGGTTTTTTCCTTGTTATTCGGGACTGGTTTGGCAGCCGATAGAGAAAATAGCCAAGAGGTGGTACTAACGGCAAAAATTAAGATTACAGGGGTAATACCCGCTAAAGCCGCTAGGATTAGTTGTTTTTTGCCTAAAGAAGCATTGACAAAAAAGGCTAATTTGCCCGGATTGACTTCCACCACTGGCTTGAGCAGGCGCTCGGAAACAGGGCTAAGATGACTATCTCTTTTGTCATCGGGGATTTCTAGACGAGAAGGATGAAAACTAGGCTCTCCCACAGCAGAACTGGCACTAAGGGGCGCACTGGGTTCGGGGACAAAACCAGCAGTAAATAGCTCCGATTCCCCCAGTTCTTCGGCTATATCCGTCAGATGCAGTTGGGAAAAACCGTCTAAATCCTCATCATTGAGTTTTAGTTCTCTAAAATCTCTGGCTTCGTCTTCCTCGTATCTTTTTTGAGTGACTCTGCCCTGATTAAGGTCAGTTTTCCCCCCTTGTCGGTGGGGCGGTTCCGGATCAATGGCAAAAGTGCCTGGTTCTAGGGTATCGGCATAGAATAACTCCTGATCTCTCCCGGTGACGGGATTTTCCCGCCAGTCAGAGGAAGCCGTAAAAGTGCCTTCTCCCGTTGACCCTAACCCACCGCCCCACCCTTCCTGGAGTGAGTCAATCTCCGCTGCTTCTAAAAAGGGGAAAGGGGGTTCTCCATCCACAGAATCCCCAGACCACTGGGAACCGTGAGAGCCTGAACCAGCCAGGATAAGGGAACTAAAGGCGGTCGCCTCCGATTCCCCAAAATCATCGCCATAGGAATCGACTGTACCCGCCGTAGGCTCTCCGATATCCTCGTCATTGAAAAGACCACTATCCCAGTCCATTACCTCATGTTGCCGCTCGAGATCAGCCGCTTGCGATCGCCCAGAGAAAGAATTGCTGAAACCTTGACTAGGATCGAAAGCTGCCTCACTGTAGGCAATGCTTTCCGCAGCAGCGATCATAAAATCTCCATTCTCGGCTTCAAAACGCAATTGCTGAATCTGATCGAGACCCCGTCGAGCATAATCTACCAGATCAAAGAAATTGGCAGAATTTTTAGCCAATTCCAGCACTTTTTCGTAACGTCCCTCGGCCAAGCTGTATTGTTGTAGTCCTACATAAATGTGTCCCTGTAAAAGGATGACATTGGCATCATCGGGATACTTGCTGATCATTTCTTTGACAATGACGGCGGCACCCTCAAGGTTGCCCTGGCAATAGGCGGTGTTCGCCTTTCCATAGAGTTTCGCATATTCTTTTCCTGACGGCATTTGCCCCTCCCCTAGTAAAGATAAAGTGATCAAGTAGTTAGTAGTTTCAAGAAATAATTGCTATAAATGCTATTCTGCTATTTTTTTGAGGTTTTAAGCCGCCCAACGGGTAGAACGGAGTATGGCCAGATGATCGAGTAGTCTTAAGGTTTTTTTTGATTCTTGGCCTAGAATCCACTCTCCTCGCACATAGGGGGCAATCTGATCGGGAATACTGGCGGCACTGCCTAGTTGATCTGAGTCGAGCCATTCCACATCTCCCAAACGTTGCACCGCTAAACCGAGGATCGTTTCCTGTTCTTCAATCACAATTACGGGAATTTCGGATCGATCGGTATTTAAGCGGCTGTTATCCCCCAAAAATTGACCGAGATCCGCCACCCAGATCACTTTACCCCGGAGATTGATCGCACCGAGGAGCAAGGGTGAAGCATTGGGAATTGGGGTAATGCGATCGAGTGGTTGCTGCATCACCTCGCGAATGCCCACAGCACTAAGGGCAAACTCGTCCTGAGAGGGTAGATAAAATCGCAAGTGCAGTTCACCGACGGGGGTTTGTAATTCCTGATTGTCGGGGGCGGTATTTTGAGCGTCACCAGTAAAAAAATCGGTATCGTTAAGCATTTGTTTTGTTCTCTTGTAAGTAGGGTTTGCTGAAAAAGTTTGTTGGTGGAGTCAGTAGTCAGTAGCCGGTCGTTTCAGGCTTTGTTGCCCTCTTTTTTGTACTAATTTATGTACTATAAGAAGGATAATGCAAGGTTTTTGAATGTCCCAGTCCTATATTCTTGTACTAACATCGGATTTTAACAGGTCAAAAGCCTTATTTTAAAAGGGTTTTACCATTATTCAGCAAGCCCTAAGTAATAGTTCGGTCAGCGTTTTTAGCCGTCTTGACCAATAGCATAGCTAGACTGTCCCCGATGAAGGCGATTTTATCGGCGCAGCAGTTGTTTAATGGTGCAAATGAACTCAATCGGTTCAAAGGGTTTGACAATGTAGGCATCGGCTCCGATTTTCATGCCCCAATAGCGATCAAAGACTTCCCCCTTCAAGGAACAAATGATCACGGGGATATTTTTGGTTTTGGGATCCGACTTGAGACGACGACACACCTCATAACCATTGATGCGGGGCATGACGATATCGAGGACAACGAGATCGGGATTGCCTCTCTGAATATATTCGAGGGCCTCCAACCCATCTTTGGCGATCGTGACCTTAATACCGCTATTGCGGAGTAGATCACAGATCAGTTCCCGTTGCGTTTGGCTGTCTTCTACCAGCAATATTTCTCTCATAACTCCCTACCTAGCTAGGCCGCCAAGCATAACAAGGGAAAAAGAGGCGCGATAATAGTTCCCGTTGACCCGATGCTCCGAAATTGCTCCCATTTTTGCCTCCAACGCAATCTGAAATTTATCAGGGGGTTTCCCTTTCAACCAGCAGTCATAACTCATTTTCGCTCAAAGGTTTGCTTAAATAATGGGTTGCCCCCACCATTTTGGCTTTTACCCTTGCCGGCAGCCCCCCCCTTGACTGGTTAAACCGTCGAGTTTTGGTAGGGCGAGATCCCAGAGAATGAGAGCAGCTTCGATCGCTATAGCCTGAGTGAGAGCTTCTCATGGAAAAGACCCCAGGAATAGTTGGAATTTTCTAAAATACTCTCGACTTTTTCACCAATACTTAGATCGTCATCAATAGTTCTCCTGTTCTTTGTCCTAGTTCAATCAATTGTAAAATACTGGGAGTGTCAATCTCATTGAAGCTTCCTTGCATAATTTCTCGGAATCTCCCCCACTAGACGCTAAGCTAAGACGCATTTAACCCGCTTATTCTTAGATTAGCCGAACCTCCCCCAATCCCTTTACTGTTGACTTTTGCCTTTTGCCTCTTGCCTCGTCTCAACAAGCAATTTAAATTACGAACAGCTTATTTCTTTTAGTCTAGAATAACCTGGAGCAGTTATCTTAATGATGAGGTACGAAGTCTCTGGTCTTGGGTAATACTGGAAGAGTAGGTGTTAGTCTGGAGATGATGCCAAGTCTCGTCATACTTCATCTTGAGGAGAAACGCTGTCTTCCTTCCTCTTGTCACTAATAATGGATCTGATAAGCTAATTATAGACCTCCTGCAAAAGTCTTATTCAGCTACTTGATGATAGCCTAAAGCAAGTTCATAGTTGTAAATGCCAGCGATTAAATTAAATCTCAGACCAAAACGCCGTCTCCGATTCCTATATCTTGATGAT